>NZ_JBFATL010000030.1:0-105711 GCF_040678315.1 Streptomyces sp. NPDC052721
CGAGGGCCGGGGCCCGGCACGCCGAGAGCACGCACCTGACGCCGCGCGGCCCGCCCTCCGGGCGGACGACGGGAGTTTGACGACAGGACCTAGGCAGTGTCTTGGAACGATCTCGGATGGTGGATCATGGTCGGGTGATGCGCCGCCGTGAACCGTCCGATCCGAGTGGGAGTTTGCCGCAGCCCTGCTGATGTGGGCGTGACATGTGACGACAGAGCCTAGGGTGCCTCCGTGAGCACGTTTACCGAAGAGAACGCCCCCGGCCGCCAGGGCCCGCACGCCACCACCGAGGCCGACCCGCGCGAGGTCGGCCGGGTGCGCACCGAGTATTCCCCCGCCCATGACGGCGACCCGGACCCCGGGGAGATCGTGTGGACCTGGGTGCCGTTCGAGGAGAACGACGGCCGGGGCAAGGACCGTCCGGTGCTGGTGGTGGCCCGGGAGGCGGCCGGCACCTTCCTCGCCGTACAGCTGTCCAGCAAGCGGCACGACGGCGACCGCGAGTGGGTGGCGATCGGGAGCGGGCCGTGGGACCGGTCGGGCCGCGACTCGTGGGTGGACGTGGACCGGGTGCTGCGGCTGCACGAGGAGGGCATGCGCCGCGAGGCGTGCGCGCTGGACCGCATGCGGTTCAACCTGGTCCGCCAACGCCTGCACGAGCGCTACGGCTGGACCTGACCGACGCGGGACCACCGCGCGAACGCCACGGCTGCACCCGACCGGCCCGCTCGTCCTGGACAGGGCCGGCAGCCGCACCCCCGACTCCCGTTACACCGTCGCCGATTCCGGGAACGCCCGCTGGAACGCTCCTCGCACCACCGCCCCGGGCGTCCGGTCCAGTACCCCGAACACCACATGCTCGAACGCCCGCGCGAACCGGCCGTCGGCCCCCAGGAGCGTCCGGAAGGCCCCCGCGACCTGCGCCGGGTCGTTCTGGAAGACGCCGCAGCCCCAGGCGCCGAGCACCAACCGCCGGTAGCCGTGGGCCGCGGCCGTCTCCAGGACGCGTTCGGCCCGTACGGCCAGGGCTGCCGGGAGCGCGGCGGCCCGCTCCGGGGCCGTACGCCGGATCACGCCCGCGTTGGGGGCGGCGGCCGTCAGGAAGCCCGCGAGGTACGGCTCGGTGAGCAGCCGGCCCCGGTCTTCGCGGAAGACGGGGACGGCCGGGGAGTGGATCACGCGGTCCGAGTAGAACGGATCGCGGTCGGCGCGGTGATGGTCGTAGAAGGCGCGGGCCGTCAGCAGGCAGGTGTGCAGCGCGGAGGCGCGGCACAGGGCCTCCTCCTGGGCCTGCGCGCCGTTGAGGTAACCGCCGCCGGGATTCCGGGCGGAGGCGAAGTTCAGGACGGCGACGGGGGCGTCGGCGAGCCGGCGGGCCGCCTCCAGGCTGCTCTCGCCGGTGACCTCGACCATCGTGTCGGTTCCGCTTGCCGGTGCCACAGGCACCGGGGCGGGGCCGAACATCCGGGTTCCTGCCCGCGCGGCCCGCACCGATTCGGCGAGCGACACCTCCCGGCCGTCCGGCGCGCGATACCAGCCCGCGGCCACGATGCGTTCCGTTTCCTCGGCGATCCCGCGCAGGCGCGCGCTCACGGCGCCACCCCCGTGGGCGCCATGACCGCGGCCCGCGCGGTCTCCCCCGTCGTGCTCATGCACGCATCCTGGGTGATGCTGGTGATGCGGTGCAACGGAGTTTCCCGGCTCCGCGACGGCCCGGAAACGCGCAAGGAAACGGAAGTGACAGATCCGGAACGTCCCGGCTGGCACCCTTGTGCGAATCGGTGCGAAGGTCTTGGGTGGGACGAGTGCCTGCCCGGCCCACGCTCCGGGC
The DNA here is from genome assembly GCF_040678315.1 of Streptomyces sp. NPDC052721. Lineage (NCBI taxonomy): Bacteria > Bacillati > Actinomycetota > Actinomycetes > Kitasatosporales > Streptomycetaceae > Streptomyces > Streptomyces sp. NPDC052721. The sequence goes on from NZ_JBFATL010000030.1 coordinate 1,832, forward strand.
CGGTGGCATGGTGGAATCTCAGGAGGATCCCGACATGTCTCATACGCAGAGCGACGGCGGTGACTGTACGGAGCACCGCACCGCCGTCACCGAGGCCGAGGTGGAGGCCCTGGTCCGGGGCATCTGTTTCAAGACCGGACCGCCCCGCACCCTCGGTGTCGAGCTGGAGTGGCTCGTCCACCCGCTGGAGCTGCCGCAGCTCCCGGTCACACCCGAACGACTCGAAGCGGCCTACGCCACCGTGCGGGCCGTACCCCTGGGATCGGCGCTCACCGTCGAACCCGGCGGCCAGCTGGAGCTGAGCTCGCCGCCCGCCGCCTCCCTGATGGAGTGCGTCGACACCGTCTCCGCCGACCTGGACGCCGTCCGGGCCGTGCTGGCCGAGGACGGCCTCGGCCTCGCGGGCATCGGCCACGATCCCTGGCACGCGCCCCGCAGATTCCTGCACGAGCCCCGCTACGACGCCATGGAGACCTGCCTGGACCGCACCGGTCCGGCCGGCCGGCGCATGATGTGCACCTCGGCGTCCGTCCAGGTCTGTGTGGACGCCGGCCACGAGGAGCCCGGCCCGCTGGGGCACGTCCGCCGCTGGTGGCTGGCGCACCAGCTGGGCGCGGTCCTGGTGGCCGCGTTCGCCAACTCGCCGCTGCTCGGCCGCCGTCCCACGGGCTGGCGGTCCACCCGGCAGCTGACGTGGATGGAGATCGGTGCCGGCCGGGCCGGCGCTCCCCCGCTCAACGGCGAGCCACGGGCCGCCTGGGCCCGCCATGTGCTGGACGCGCCGGTGATGTGCGTACGCCGGGACAGCGGGCCCTGGGAGGTGCCCGAGGGGCTCACCTTCCGGGAGTGGACCCGCTCCGGTTCACCCCGGCCGCCCACCCGGGCGGACCTCGACTACCACCTGACCACGCTGTTCCCGCCGGTCCGGCCGCGCGGCCACCTGGAGCTGCGGATGATCGACGCGCAGCCGGGCGAGGACGGCTGGATCGTGCCGCTCGCGGTGACGGCGGCGCTGTTCGACGACCCGCAGGCCACCGAGACCGCCTACCGGACCGTGAAGCCCCTGGGCGAACGGGCCCTGAACCTGCCCGCCCCGCACAATCCCCTGTGGGTCGACGCGGCCCGGTCCGGGCTCGCCGATCCGGAGCTGCGTGAGGCCGCCGACGCCTGTTTCGCGGCGGCCCTGGACGCGCTGCCCCGGCTCGGCGCCACCGCCCGGGTCACCGACGCCGTGGCGGCGTACCGGGACCGCTATGTCGCCCGGGGCCGCTGCCCGGCCGACGACCTGCTGGACCGGCTGGCCGTGTCAGCCCCGCCCTCGTCCGGGTCCGGCCCGGCCGGAGGCACCCGCACCGCCCACGGGAGGAAGGACATCCGTACATGACCGCCGCCGAGACCGACATCGAGACCCAGACGGCCGAGACGGACGCCGAGGCACTGCGGGAGCGCGCGCTGGCCTCCCTCACCACCGCCCGCGACCGCACCACGCTGCTGACCTCCTGCGTCGACGAACCGGACCTCACCGCCCAGCACTCGCCACTGATGTCGCCCCTGGTGTGGGACCTGGCGCACATCGGCAACCAGGAGGAGCTGTGGCTGCTGCGGGCGGTCGGCGGACGGGAGGCGATGCGGCCGGAGATAGACAGTCTCTACGACGCCTTCGAGCACCCGCGGGCCGAGCGCCCCACCCTGCCGCTGCTGCCGCCCGCCGAGGCCCGCCGGTACGCGGCGGAGGTGCGCGGGCGGGCGCTGGACCTGCTCCAGGCGGCGGACTTCCACGGCACCCGGCTGACCGAGGCCGGCTTCGCCTTCGGCATGGTCGCGCAGCACGAACAGCAGCACGACGAGACCATGCTGATCACCCATCAGCTCCGGAAGGGCCCGCAGGCGCTGACCGCCCCGGACCCGGAGCCGGCCCCGCTGTTCACCGGGCCGGCCGAAGTCCTCGTCCCCGGCGGCCCGTTCACCATGGGCACCTCCAACGAGCCCTGGGCGCTGGACAACGAGCGCCCGGCGCACCCGCGCGAGGTGGCGCCGTTCTGGATCGACACGACCCCGGTGACGAACGCGGCGTACCAGGCGTTCATCGAGGACGGCGGCTACGACACCGAGCGCTGGTGGTCGCCGGAGGGCTGGGCGCACATCAGGCAGCACGCCATCGCGGCCCCGCTGTTCTGGCGGCGGGACGGCGGCCAGTGGCTGCGGCGCCGGTTCGGGATCACGGAACCTGTCCCGCCCGACGAGCCGGTGCTGCACGTGTGCTGGTACGAGGCGGACGCCTACGCCCGCTGGGCCGGGCGGCGGCTGCCCACCGAGACGGAGTGGGAGAAGGCGGCCCGCTTCGACCCGGCCACCGGCCGCTCGCGGCGCTACCCGTGGGGGGACGCCGACCCGGCACCGGAACACGCCAATCTGGGCCAGCGGCACCTCAGGCCCGCGCCCGCCGGCAGCTACCCGGCCGGTGCGTCGCCGCTCGGTGTCCGGCAGCTGATCGGTGACGTGTGGGAGTGGACGGCGAGCGACTTCCTGCCGTACCCGGGCTTTGAGGCCTTCCCGTACAAGGAGTACTCGGAGGTGTTCTTCGGCCCCGAGTACAAGGTACTGCGCGGCGGTTCGTTCGCCGTGGACCCGGTGGCGTGCCGGGGCACCTTCCGCAACTGGGACTATCCGATCCGCCGGCAGATCTTCTCCGGGTTCCGCACCGCCCGCTCGGAGGCCGTCTGATGTGCCGGCATGTCGCCTATCTGGGCCCGGAGGAACCGCTCGGCAGGGTCCTCATGGAGCCGCCGCACAGTCTGTTCCGCCAGTCGTGGGCGCCGCGCCGGCAACGGTACGGCACGGTCAACGCCGATGGTTTCGGGGTGGGCTGGTACGCCGCGCAGGACCCGGTACCGGCGCGCTACCGGCGGGCCGGGCCGATCTGGGCCGACCTGTCCTTCGCCGACCTGGCCCGGGTGGTGCGCTCGGGTGCCGTGCTGGCGGCCGTCCGGGACGCGACCTTCGCGGGGGCGGACGCCGAGGCCGCCGCGGCGCCGTTCGCGTCCGGGCGGTGGCTGTTCAGCCACAACGGCGCGGTCGCCGGCTGGCCGGACGCGGCGGCGCCCCTCGTGTCCGCGCTGCCGCCGGTCGATCTGCTCTCGCTCCAGGCCCGTAACGACTCGGCGTTCATCTGGGCGCTGGTCCTGCACCGGCTGCGGAGCGGCGACGAACCCGACCAGGCCATAGGCGAAACGGTTCTTCAGCTGGCGCGGGCGGCCCCCGCCTCCCGCCTCAACCTGCTGCTGACCGACGGAGCCACGATCACGGCCACCGCCTGGGGCGACTCGCTCTGGTACCGCACGGAGCCCGGCCGGAGCACGGTCGTCGCCTCCGAGCCGTACGACGACGACCCGATGTGGCGCGAAGTCCCCGACCGCACCGTGCTCACCGCGAGCCGCGCCGGCGTGCTGCTCGCCCCGCTGGCGGACCCGGCGGCCTCCCCCACGCTCGACTCCGCCCCAGCGGGGGCACCCCGATCACCGAAGGAGCCCTGCCGTTGAGCCCCCTGCACGTCACCCGCACGCTCCCCGAGGACGCGACGGACGCCGCGCTGCGCGCCGATGTCCTGCACGGCCTCACCGCCACCCCCAAGTGGCTGCCGCCCAAGTGGTTCTACGACGCCCGCGGCAGCGAGCTGTTCGAGCGGATCACCGAACTGCCCGAGTACTACCCCACACGCGCCGAACGGGAGATCCTCGCCGCCCGCTCCGGTGAGATCGCCGCCGCGAGCGGTGCCCGCACCCTGGTCGAACTGGGCTCGGGCTCCTCGGAGAAGACCCGCTATCTGATCGACGCGCTCCCCCTCTCGGCGTACGTCCCGGTCGACGTCAGCGAGAGCGCCCTCACCCAGGCCGGCGAGGCCCTGATCGAGGAGCGCCCCGGCCTGGAAGTCCACGCGCTGATCGCCGACTTCACCGCCCCGCTGACCCTGCCCGCCACACCGGGGCCCCGGCTGGTGGCCTTCCTCGGCGGCACGATCGGCAACCTGCTGCCCGCCGAACGCGCCCGGTTCCTGGCCTCCGTGCGCGCGCTGCTCGCCCCGGGCGACGGGCTGCTGCTCGGCACGGACCTGGTGAAGGACGAGCGGGTGCTGGTCCGGGCGTACGACGACGCGGCCGGGGTGACGGCCGCGTTCAACAAGAACGTGCTGGCCGTGGTCGACCGCGAACTGGGCGCCGACTTCGACCCGGACGCGTTCGACCATGTGGCCCTCTGGGACACCGAGCGGGAGTGGATCGAGATGCGGCTGCGCTCCCGTACCGCGCAGACCGTGAAGGTGCCCGCGCTGGATCTCGCCGTGGACTTCGCGGCGGGCGAGGAGCTGCGCACCGAGGTGTCGGCCAAGTTCCGCAAGGAGGGCGTGACCGGAGAACTGGCCGCGGCCGGCCTGGAGCTGACCCACTGGTGGACGGACGCCGAGGGCCGGTTCGCGCTGTCGCTGAGCGCGGTGCGGTGAGCCGGGTGCGCCCGGTCAGCCCACGTCCGGGGCGAGCGCCTCGGTGATCTCGCGTGACGCGCGGCGGGCCTCCGTCGCCGGGTCCGCGCCGCCCAGCACCCGGGTCATGTACTCCTTGATCGGGTTGTCGGCCTCCACGTCGGCCCACTGAGGGGTGTTGGGGGTCGCCCGGCCGTGGGCCGCGCCGGCGGCCATGGCGGCGACCCCCTCCTCGCTCGCGACCGCGTCGGCCAGCGTGGTCTTGTTGGGCACGTAGTTCATGGTGCGGGCGAGCTCGGTGTCCCACTTGGCTCCGGTGAGCGCCCCGACGACGGCGGTCGCGGCGAACTGGTCGTCGGTGTTGCGCGGGACGACCAGGTCCGAGCCGCCGGTGAAAACCGTGCCGGGCCGGGCGGCGGTCCGGCCCGGGACGGGGAAGAAGCCGAGCTTGCCCTTCAGGTCCGGGTTCTGCCGGACGACCGCCTGGGCGAGCCCGGGTACGGCGACGATCTGCGCGACCTTGCCGCCGGCGAACACTCCGGCCTGGGGCGGGTGCTCCTCGTCGGCGTCCACGGGCCCCTCGCCCAGCGCCTGGAGCCGGCGGTAGAAGTCCATGCCGCGCAGCGCGGCCGGGGTGTCCAGGGTGCCCTGCCACTCGTAGTCCTTCTCCCGGGCGAGGTCGCCGCCCTCGTCCCAGATGAAGCCGGAGAGCGTGTACCAGTCCTGCCCGGCGAGGTAGATGCCCTGGTCGCCGCCGGAGTCGAGCTTCTCGGTGGCGGCGAGCCATGCGTCGCGGGTCTTCGGCGGGCTGGTGATGCCGGCCTGCTCGAACAGGTCCTTGCGGTAGATGACGACGCGGTTGGCGGCGTACCACGGGACGCCGTACTGCTTGTTGCCGTCCTTGCCGGGCTCGGCGAGTCCGGGCAGCCACTTCTCCTTGCCCCAGTCCCGCATCGACTCCAGGGTCAGGTCCACGAGCCGGCCACCGTCCGCGTACAGCGGCACCTGGGTGTTGCCGACCTCGATGACGTCGGGGCCGTCGCCGGAGTCCGCCTTGAGCGCGCCGCGGACCTTCTCGACGATGCCGGTCCACTCCTGGATGCGGATGTCCAGCCGCAGGTCGTCGTGGGTGCGTTCGAAGTCCTCGGTGAACCGCCGCAGGAACTCCCCGGAGGCGCTGCCCTTCATCAGCCACACGGTCACGGTCTTGCGGTCGTGGTCGCCGGGGAGCATCCCGCAGCCGCTGACGAGGGAGCCGGTGACGCAGAGGAGGGCGAGCAGACGACGTCTCACGAGGGGTCCTGTTCTGTCTGGCGGGGGTGCTGGGACAGGGGTGGGGGCCCGACGTGGGGGGACGAGCGTGCGGCTCGTACGGGTGTGCTGGATTTTGGTATGGACCAATGCGGAGGTCAAGGGCCGACACCCCGGCCGGCCCGCGACGCCGTGCGCGCGAAGCCCGGATACGGCACGGTGGAGTACGGCGTGACACGAGAGGAGCACCCGCATGTCGAACCACACCTACCGGGTCACCGAGATCGTCGGCACCTCGCACGAGGGCGTCGACCAGGCCATCCGCAACGGCATCGCCCGGGCCGACCAGACCCTGCGCAACCTGGACTGGTTCGAGGTGACCCAGGTCCGCGGCCAGATCGAGAACGGCCGGATCGAGCACTACCAGGTGGGCCTGAAGGTCGGCTTCCGTCTGGAGGACGGCGACTGAGCCGCCTCGCGGTCCCTCCTCAGGTACGCCCTTCCCGCTCCTGCGCCTCTTCCAGCGCGGCGGACTTCGCGGCCCAGCGGGCCCGTACGACGGTGAACCCGGCCCGCTCGGCGTCGTCACAGACCAGTTCGTCGTCGTCCACGACCACCCGGACCTCCCGGTCCCGGGCGAGCCGGCGCAGGATCTCCAGCTTGGTGAACCGGGCCGGCCGGCGGTCGGCGTTGCCCCGCATGTGCACGCGCCCCTCGGGCAGCCCGTGGGACGCGAGCCACTCCAGCGTGTCCCGGCGGTACCGCTCGGGGCGGCCGGTGAGGTAGACGACCTCGCACGCGCGGGCGCTCTCCACGGCCAGCGCCACGCCCTCGGCGATCGGCGGGTCCTGGGGCGCGGCGGCGAAGAACGCGTCCCAGTTCCGCGGCCGGCTCTCCAGGAAGTGCTGGCGGTGGGCGGTGCCGGCAAGCGTGTTGTCGAGGTCGAACACGGCGAGCGGGCGCTTGCTGCTGTCGGTCACCCGACCACCCTAACCAGGGCGGGACCCGGTCCGGCCGGGCCACCGGCGGCGCCCCGCCCGGCCGGCCGTACGGTGCGTACCCGCGCACCCACCCGGTGCGGCCACGGGGAATCCCGGGCCCGCCATGGCGTTGAACCTGGTGTGAGCAGCACAGTGATCAGCCGGACCCGGTTCTCCGTCCTCGACCGCTCCCGCACCCGCGAGAGCCACCCGCCCGCCGAGGCGCTGCGGGACACCGTCGCGCTGGCCCGCGAGGTGGAGACGCTGGGCTACCACCGGTTCTGGGTGTCCGAGCACCACGGCGTGCCGGGCGTCGCCGGCTCCGCGCCGACCGTGCTCGCCGCCGCGGTCGCCGCGGCCACCCGCGGCATCCGGGTCGGCACCGGCGGGGTCATGCTGCCCAACCACCAACCCCTGGTCGTCGCCGAGCAGTTCGGGGTGCTGGAGGCCCTGTTCCCGGGCCGTGTCGACATGGGGCTCGGCCGCTCCGTCGGCTTCACGGACGGGGTGCGCAGGGCGCTCGGCCGGGACAAGGGCGACGCCGAGGACTTCGCGGCGCGGCTCGGCGAGCTGCTGGACTGGTTCACGGGCAGCTCGCCGACCGGGGTGCACGCCCGCCCCGCGGAGGGCCTGACCGTGCCGCCGTTCGTGCTGGCCATGGGCGAGGGCGCGCGCATCGCGGCCCGCGCGGGCCTGCCCATGGTCATCGGTGACCTGCGCGGCCGCGAGAAGATGCTGCGCGGCATCGACCAGTACCGCTCCCTGTTCCGCCCCTCCCGCTGGGCGTCCGAACCGTACGTCGTGATCTCCGGCACCGTCGCGGTCGCCGGCACCGAGGCCGGGGCGCGCCGGCTGCTGGTCCCCGAGGCGTGGGCGATGGCGTACGCGCGCACGCATGGCACCTTCCCGCCGCTCGCCCCCGCCGAGGCGGTCGAGGCCCGCGCGATGACCGCGAAGGAACGCGACCTGTACGAGTCCGGGCTCGCCGGGCACATCGCGGGCACCGCGGACCAGGTCGCCCACGAGCTGGAGACCGTCCTGAAGGAGACGGGCGCCGAGGAGGTGCTGGTCACCACCAGCACCTACGACCGTACGGCCCTGCTGGACTCCCACCGGCGGCTCGCCGCGCTCTTCGCGCCGGGCCGGTGACCCGCCCGAGATGCGGTCCCGGCCCGGGCCGGTGACCCTGGGAGGGCGAACCCCTAGCGACGAGGAGGGCTGCGATGTCCCTCAAGGACAAGATCAAGGGCATGCTCAAGGGCCGTGAGGGCATGGCCGACAAGGGCATCGACAAGGGCGGCGACTACATCGACCAGCGCACCGGGAACAAGTACCAGTCCCAGGTCGACACCGGCCAGGACAGACTGCGCGACGAGTTCGGCACCCGGCCGCAGGACCGGGACAACCCTCCGCAGGTCTAGCAAATGGGGGCGGTTAGAGTATCCCCCCGATGCACAGCCCCCATGACCCGTACGTCCGCGTCCGCGGCGCCCGCGAGCACAACCTCAAGGGCGTCGACGTGGACATCCCCCGGGACGTCCTGGCCGTCTTCACCGGCGTCTCCGGCTCGGGCAAGTCGTCCCTGGCGTTCGGCACGGTCTACGCCGAGGCCCAGCGACGCTACTTCGAGTCGGTCGCCCCGTACGCGCGCCGGCTGATCCACCAGGTGGGGGCGCCCGAAGTCGGTGAGATCACCGGGCTGCCGCCCGCGGTCTCGCTCCAGCAGCGCCGCTCCGCCCCCGGCTCGCGCTCCTCGGTGGGCACGGTCACCAACCTCTCCAACTCGCTGCGCATGCTGTTCTCGCGCGCCGGCACCTACCCGCCCGGCGCCGAACGGCTGGACTCGGACGCGTTCTCACCGAACACGGCGGCCGGCGCCTGCCCCACGTGCCACGGCCTCGGGCAGGTGCACGAGACCACCGAGGAGCTGCTGGTCCCGGACCCCTCGCTGACCATCCGCGAGGGCGCCGTCGCGGCCTGGCCGGGCGCCTGGCAGGGCAAGAACCTGCGGGACATCCTGGACACGCTCGGCTACGACGTGGACCGGCCCTGGCGCGAACTGCCCGCCCGCGAGCGCGAGTGGATCCTGTTCACCGACGAGCAGCCGGTGGTCACCGTCCACCCGGTCCGCGACGCCGACCGCATCCAACGGCCGTACCAGGGCACCTACATGAGCGCCCGCCGGTACGTCCTGAAGACCTTCTCCGACACCAGATCGCCGACCCTGCGGGCGAAGGCGGAGCGCTTCCTGACCAGCGCGCCCTGCCCGGCCTGCCGGGGCAGCCGGCTGCGGCCCGAGGCCCTTGCGGTGACCTTCGGCGGGCGGACCATCGCCGAGCTGGCCGCGCTGCCGCTGACCGACCTCGCGGGACTGCTCGACGGCACCGGGACGGAGACGGCCCGGGTGCTCACGGCCGACCTCACGTCCCGCATCGCGCCGGTGGTCGAGCTGGGGCTCGGCTATCTCAGCCTTGACCGGGCCGCCCCCACCCTCTCGGCGGGCGAGCTGCAACGGCTGCGGCTCGCCACGCAGTTGCGCTCCGGGCTGTTCGGTGTGGTGTACGTGCTGGACGAGCCGTCCGCCGGGCTGCACCCGGCGGACACCGAGGCCCTGCTGACCGTGCTGGACCGGCTGAAGGCCGCCGGGAACTCGGTGTTCGTGGTGGAGCACCACCTGGAGGTGGTGCGCGGCGCCGACTGGGTGGTCGACGTGGGCCCCGGCGCGGGCGAGCACGGCGGGCGGGTGCTGTACAGCGGGCCGGTCGCCGAGCTGGCCTCGGTCGAGGAATCGGCGACGGCCGTGTTCCTCTTCGACGAGGCGCCCGGGCCGCCGCGGGAAGTCCGCACACCACGCGGCTGGTTGACGGTGGGCCCGGTGACCCGGCACAACCTGCGGGAGGTGACGGCCGGGTTCCCGCTCGGCGCGTTCACCGCGGTGACCGGTGTCTCCGGCTCGGGAAAGTCCACCCTCATCGGCGAGTTGACGGAGGACCTGGAGGGGATCGAGCGGCTGGTCCGCGTCGACCAGAAGCCCATCGGGCGCACCCCGCGGTCCAACCTGGCCACCTACACCGGCCTGTTCGACGTCGTACGGAAGGTGTTCGCCGGCACCGAGGAGGCACGGGCGCGCGGGTACGGCGTCGGGCGGTTCTCGTTCAACGTGGCCGGCGGACGCTGCGAGACCTGCCAGGGCGAGGGGTTCGTCAGCGTGGAACTGCTGTTCCTGCCGAGCACCTACGCGCCCTGCCCGGACTGCGGCGGCGCCCGCTACAACCCCGAGACGCTCCAGGTGACGTACCGGGGACGGACCATCGCCGACGTGCTCGACCTGACCGTGGAGGCCGCCGCGGAGTTCTTCGCGGACTCCCCCGCCGCCGCCCGCAGCCTCGGCACCCTGCTCGACGTGGGCCTCGGCTATCTGCGGCTCGGCCAGCCGGCGACCGAGCTGTCCGGCGGGGAGGCGCAGCGGATCAAGCTGGCGAGCGAACTCCAGCGGGGGCGCCGGGGCCACACCCTGTACCTGCTGGACGAGCCGACGACCGGACTGCACCCGGCCGATGTGGAGGTGCTGACGGACCGGCTGCACGGGCTGGTCGACGCCGGGCACACGGTCGTCGTGGTCGAGCACGACATGACGGTGGTCGCGGGCGCGGACTGGGTGATCGACCTCGGCCCGGGCGGCGGCGACCGGGGCGGCCGGATCGTGGCAGCCGGCCCGCCGGACCGGGTGGCCCGCACGGAGGGCAGCGCGACGGCGCCCTATCTGGCGCGGGTCATGCCCTGAGCCTCCGGGTGGCCCGCGTGGACGGACAGCTCGCCGAGCACGATCGTGCGGCGCAGCACGAACACCCGGCTCCCGTGCCCGACGGGTCGCTGCCCAGGCCCGCTTCGAGGCGGCCCGCGCGGCGTTCCACCGCCTGGCCGGACCGAGCGCCCCGCTGTCGCGGAGCAGACGGGTGACGCCGGCCGGCGCCTTCCACCACGGCGGCCGGTCCACCCGCGACGATCACGCCGGCTCCCTGCCTGCCGCCGTACAGGCCGGGCCCGTTCTCGCCCCGGACGGAGCCACCCGCTCGTGCCCACGGACTGGGCGCCGGTGCGGCTGGACCGGACGGCGCGGACGTGGTCCCGGACCGCACGGACCGGCTGATCATGTGCTGCGGCACCGGCGACCGGCCGCACCGGCAGCCCGCACCGCCCGGGTTCGCCCAGCGGCCTGCACCGGACCTTGGGCACCCACCTCGATCGGATCGTGCAGGTGCCGTTCGACACCGCGCCGCAGTCACCGCGCTGGGCGCTGAAGGACCTCCGCCCGGCCACCGTGCACGCCTGTCTGGGGCCGGCCGGGCTGGTCGAGCGGCCCCTCCAGCGCGCTCGCGACCAGCGCCGCGTGGGTCCAGGCCGGCTCGGGGGCGGTCGGCTGGGCCGCGTGGGCGAGGGTGCGGCGGTCGGGGTGGGTGCCCGGCCCGATCAGCGGGTGGACCTCCACCTCGGCGACCAGGCCCCGGGTCCGGGCCACCCGCCACAGGGAGGCCAGCAGGGTGTCCTCGCCGACGAAGGCCGCCGCGGTGCCGGGTCCGCCGTCCTGCCGCCGGTAGCGCAGGACGACCGGCTGGACGGGCACGCCCGCGTCGAGCGCGGCCTGGAAGACGGCCCGGCGGAAACGGCCGTGGGCGCGCCCGCACCAGGTGCTGCCCTCGGGGAACGCGGTCACGGCCGCGCCCGCGCGCAGGGCGCCGGCGATCTCGGCGACCGTGCCGGGCAGGGCGCGCAGCCGGTCCCGCTCGATGAACAGGGCCCCGCCGCGCGCGGCCAGCGCGCCCGCCAGGGGCCACTGCCGGACCTCGGTCTTGGCGAGCATCCGGGCCGGGCGCACGACGGTGAGCAGCGGGATGTCCAGCCACGAGACGTGGTTGGCGACCAGCAGCAGCCCCCCGGCCGGCGGGGCGGCGCCGCGGATCCGGACCCGGACCCCGAGGGCCCGCACGATCCACCGGCACCACCGCCTGACCCACTCGGCGGGAATCCTCCCGCCGAGCGGGGACAGGGCGATCCCGGCCAGCAGCAGGGCGGCGACCGCGGTCAGCCGCAGCACGGCACGGGGTACGGCCGCCGCGGCCCGGCCCGGCTCCAGGCAGGCGCCCGGGGTGCAGGGCGCGGTGGGCAGCCAGACGCTCATCAGGCCGGGACGAGGGAGAGGAAGTGCCGCAGATAGCGCGGGTCGACCCGGCGCATCGACAGCAGGACGTACAGGTCGGCGACCCCGAAGGCGGGGTCGTGCGCGGGCTCGCCGCAGACCCAGGCGCCCAGCCGGAGGTAGCCGCGCAGCAGGGCGGGGAGTTCGGTGCGGGCGGCGGGTGCCGTGGCGCTGGGGGTCCACGGCAGCAGCGGCCGGACCCGGAACTCCTCGGGTGCCAGGTGCCTGCCCCGGACCCGCTCCCAGGTGCCGGTGGCGAGGGCGCCGCCGTCGGCGAGGGGCACCGAGCAGCAGCCCGCCAGCCACTCGTGGCCCCGGTCGGTCATGTAGCGGGCGATGCCGGCCCAGATCAGGCCGATGACGGTGCCGTCGCGGTGGTCGGGGTGGACGCAGGAGCGGCCTACCTCGACCAGGCCGGGCCGGATCGGGTCCAGCGCGGTCAGGTCGAACTCGCCCTCGGAGTAGAGCCGGCCGGCGACCGCGGCCCGCTCCGGCGGCAGCAGCCGGTAGGTGCCGACGACCTGCCCGGTCACCTCCTCGCGCACGAGCAGGTGGTCGCAGTAGGCGTCGAAGGCGTCGACGTCGTACCCCGGCTCCGCGGTGACCAGCAGGGCCCCCATCTCGCCGGCGAAGACGTCGTGCCGCAGCCGCTGGGCGGCACGCACGTCGGCCTCGTCGCGGGCGAGGGTGACGGTGTAGCGGGTGGGTGCCGCGGGCTGCGGGGGACGGTCGAGGGCGGAAACGCCGGTCATGGCTCTCTCCTGGGCACGGGCCGGGTCGGCGACAGGGGCGGCGGGCCCGGTGCGTACGGCCCGCCGCTCCTGTTCTTCCGAGGCCGGTTGGCGTACGCGTGACCGGTGCCGGGAGAGGGGATGTGGGGGTGGTGAACGCCGGGCTCGGGCGGGGTCGGCCGTCCTCGGTCACGCGTTCTCGGTCACGCGTCCTTGCTCGCGCACCCCGCGAGCAGGCGCCCGGCCTCCTCCTCGCCGAGGACCCGCGCCAGGACGAGGTCGCCCGTCATGTGCGGGAGGAACCGGCCCGCGGGCCAGCGCCGCTCGTACGGCGGCGCGTCCACGACGAGCAGCCGTACGCCGTCCACGACGGGGATGTCCGAGGGGGTGCCCTCGTTCCACACCCAGTCGCCGCAGAGGGCGGTGCGTACGGCGGCGTGGTCGGGCATGGCGACGGAGGCCGTCTCCCCCTGGTGCAGGGCGAACCAGGCCATGGCCGCGTCCGGCCCGACCCGGGTCGAAGAGGTCCGGGTGCGGTTCCCCAGCCTCCGGGCCGGGGAACTCCCCGCCGCCGCTCGCCTCCCACCGGGAAAACCAGACGGGGCCGGGGAGCACCACTCCCGGCCCCGCCCGTCCACCGATCGGCGAACGTTCCTGGGCGTTACCTCTTGCCCGCCTTGCGGGTGGCCCTCAGCCACTCCTTGTTCATGCTCGTGATCGAGACCAACGGAATCCCCTTGGGACAGGCGGTGGCGCACTCGCCGGTGAGCGTGCACCCGCCGAAGCCCTCCGCGTCCATCTGCGCCACCATGTCCAGCACCCGCGTCTCCCGCTCGGGCGCGCCCTGGGGCAGTACGTTGAGATGGTTGACCTTGGCGGAGGTGAACAGCATCGCCGCCCCGTTCGGGCACGCGGCGACACACGCCCCGCACCCTATGCACTCGGCGTGCTCGAACGCGAAGTCGGCGTCGGCCTTCGGCACCGGCGTGGCGTGGGCCTCCGGAGCGGAGCCGGTCGGCGCGGTGATGTAGCCGCCGGCCTGGATGATCCGGTCGAACGCGGACCGGTCCACGACCAGGTCCTTGACCACCGGGAACGCCGAGGCCCGCCACGGCTCGACGTCGATCGTGTCGCCGTCCTGGAAGGACCGCATGTGCAGCTGGCAGGTGGTGGTCCGCTCCGGTCCGTGCGCGTCGCCGTTGATGACGAGCGAGCACGCGCCGCAGATTCCCTCGCGGCAGTCGTGGTCGAAGGCGACCGGCTCCTCCCCGGAGAGGATGAGCTGTTCGTTGAGGACGTCCAGCATCTCCAGGAAGGACATGTCGGGCGAGATGTCGTCCACCTCGTAGGTGGACATCGCTCCTTCGGCGTCGGCGTTCTTCTGCCGCCAGACGCGCAGGGTGAGCTTCATGCGTAGCTCCGCTGGGTGGGATGGACGTACTCGAAGACCAGGTCTTCCTTGTGCAGGACGGGGGCCTCGCCGGTGCCGGTGAACTCCCACGCGGCGGCGTACGAGAACGCGTCGTCCCTGCGGGCGGCCTCGCCGTCCGGGGTCTGGGACTCCTCGCGGAAGTGGCCGCCGCAGGACTCGGTGCGGTGCAGCGCGTCGAGGCACATCAGCTCGGCGAGCTCCAGGTAGTCGACGATCCGGTTGGCCTTCTCCAGCGACTGGTTGAACTCCTCGCCGGTGCCGGGCACCTTGATCCGGCGCCAGAACTCCTCGCGGATCTGCGGGATGCGCTCCAGTGCCTTGCGCAGCCCCGCGTCGGTGCGGGCCATGCCGCAGAACTCCCACATCAGCTCGCCGAGTTCACGGTGGAAGGAGTCCGGGGTGCGGTCGCCGTCCACGGCCAGCAGCAGGCTGATCCGGTCCTCGGTCTCGGCCAGGACCTCCTGGACGGCGGGATGGCCGTCGGTGACCGGTTCCTGGTGCGGGTTGCGGGCCAGGTAGTCGTTGATGGTGGCCGGCAGCACGAAGTAGCCGTCGGCCAGGCCCTGCATCAGCGCCGAGGCACCGAGCCGGTTGGCGCCGTGGTCGGAGAAGTTGGCCTCGCCGATCGCGAACAGCCCGGGGATCGTGGTCTGGAGGTCGTAGTCGACCCACAGACCGCCCATCGTGTAGTGCACGGCCGGGTAGATCCGCATCGGCACCTCGTACGGATCCTCGTCGGTGATCCGCTGGTACATGTCGAAGAGGTTGCCGTACTTGGCCTCGACCGCCCCCCGGCCCATGCGCCGGATGGCGTCGGCGAAGTCCAGGTAGACGCCCTGTCCGCCGGGGCCCACTCCCCTGCCCTCGTCGCAGACGTTCTTCGCGGCGCGGGAGGCGATGTCGCGGGGCACGAGGTTGCCGAAGGACGGGTAGATGCGCTCCAGGTAGTAGTCGCGCTCGTCCTCGGGGATCTCGTTCGGCGGCCGGTTGTCGCCCTTCGCCTTGGGCACCCAGATACGGCCGTCGTTGCGCAGCGACTCGCTCATCAGCGTCAGCTTGGACTGGTGGTCGCCGGTGCGCGGGATGCAGGTCGGGTGGATCTGGGTGAAGCACGGGTTGGCGAAGTAGGCGCCGCGCCGGTGCGCCCGCCAGACGGCGGTCGCGTTGGAGTTCATGGCGTTGGTCGACAGGTAGAAGACGTTGCCGTAGCCGCCGGAGGCCAGGACGACGGCGTCCGCGAAGTAGGTGTCGATCCTGCCGGTGATGAGATCGCGCGCCACGATGCCGCGTGCCCGCCCGTCGACGACGATCAGGTCGAGCATCTCGGTGCGCGGATGCATCTCCACGTTGCCCGCGGCGATCTGCCTGCTGAGGGCCTGGTAGGCGCCCAGCAGCAGCTGCTGGCCGGTCTGGCCGCGGGCGTAGAAGGTGCGCGAGACCTGGACGCCGCCGAAGGAGCGGGTGTCGAGCAGGCCGCCGTACTCACGGGCGAACGGCACGCCCTGGGCCACGCACTGGTCGATGATCTCGACGGAGATCTGCGCCAGGCGGTGCACATTGGACTCGCGGGCCCGGAAGTCGCCGCCCTTGACGGTGTCGTAGAACAGCCGGTGGACGGAGTCGCCGTCGTTGCGGTAGTTCTTCGCCGCGTTGATACCGCCTTGCGCGGCGATGGAGTGGGCGCGGCGCGGGGAGTCCTGGTAGCAGAACTGGACCACGTGGTAGCCCTGTTCGGCGAGCGTGGCGCCGGCGGAGCCGCCGGCCAGGCCGGTGCCCACGACGATGATCGTGTGCTTGCGGCGGTTGGCCGGGTTGACCAGCTTCGCCTCGAAGCGGCGCTTGTCCCAGCGTTCGTGGACGGGCCCGGCGGGGGCCTTGGTGTCGGTGACCGGCGCGCCGGTCGCGTAGTCGGCGTAGGTAGTCATGTCAGCTCACCACTCCGGTCATGACGCCCACGGGTATGGCGATGAAGCCGGCCGTGAGCAGCAGCGCGAGGACGTTCGCGAGGGTCTTCAGGGCGCGGTCGCGCCTGCGGCTGCCGACACCGAGGGTCTGGGCGGCGCTCCAGAAGCCGTGCCGGATGTGCAGGCCGAGCGCGAGCATCGCGACGATGTAGATGACGTTGCCGTACCAGGTGGAGAAGGTGTCCACGACGTTCTGGTACGGGTGGCCCTCCTGGAAGCCGCCGGAGTGCACGGTGCCGGTGGTCAGGTCGAGGATGTGCCAGACGATGAACAGTCCGAGGATGACACCGCCCCAGCGCATGGTGCGGGTCGCGTAGCTCGCCCGCGGCTTCTTGTGCACGTACTTGCTGGGCCGTGCCTTGATGTCGCGGCGGCTGAGCTGGTAGGCGGACGTGGCGTGGGCCACCACGGCGACCACGAGGACGATCCGGACGAGCCAGAGCGTCCACTCGTAGTGCATGAAGGGCTCGCCCACGGTGCGCAGCCAGTGCGCGTAGTGGTTGAACTCGCCGGCGCCGAAGTAGATCTTCAGATTGCCGATCAGGTGCGCGACCAGGTACAGCAGCATGATCACGCCACTGGCGGCCATCACCGTCTTCTTGCCGACGGAGGAGTCCCACATCGTGCGTGCCATGGACGGCCGTCGGTCCGTCCGCGTTGCCAGAGCCATGGACAGCACGCTAGGGGCGAGAGACCTGATCGGTCCAAGACATGGTCCAGCTCGTTTCCATAGGCTGGGGCTATTCTGGGAGGGTGCAGTTCCAGCAGCTCCAGTACTTCGTGGCCGTCGCCGAGACCCGGCACTTCACCCGGGCCGCCGAGCTGGTCCATGTCGCCCAGCCCTCGCTGTCCCAGCAGATCAAGGCGCTGGAGCGGGAGCTGGGCGCGGACCTCTTCCTGCGCGCCCGGGGCAACATCACGCTCACCGACGCCGGCGAGGCGCTGCTGCCGCTGGCCCGGCGCATCCTGGCCGACGCCGACACGGCCCGGCACGAGGTGCAGGAACTGGTGCAGCTGCGGCGGGGGCGGGTACGGCTGGGGGCGACGCCGAGCCTGTGCACAGGGCTGTTGCCGGACGTGCTGCGGGCCTTCCACGACCGGTATCCCGGTATCCAGCTGCTGATCGAGGAGGGCGGCTCGCACGACCTGGTGCGGGAGCTGGCGCGCGGCGCGCTCGACCTCGCGCTGGTCGTGCTGCCCCTGCCGACGCCGGCGCCCGCGCTGACGACCGTGGAGCTGCTGCGCGAGGACCTCGTGGTGGTGTCGTCTCCGGAGGCGCCGGAACCCGGCCGGGGCGGGCGGGTCGTGGAGATCGCCGACCTGGAGGGGGAACGGCTGGTGATGTTCCGGCACGGGTACGACCTGCGGGAACTGACCGTCGCCGCGTGCCGCTCCGCCGGGTTCGAGCCGGACTTCGCCGTGGAGGGCGGCGAGATGGACGCGGTGCTCGGGTTCGTCCGGGCGGGGCTCGGCCTGGCCGTCGTACCGCAGATGGTGGCCACCCGGGCGGGCCCCGGACTGCGGGTCACCCCGCTGGCCCGCCCCGGTCTGCACCGCACCATCGCCCTCGCCCACCGCAGCGACGTGGCTCCGCCGAGGGCGGCCCGGGAGCTGCAGCGGATGCTGCTGGAGCGGTAGGCGGTGCGGGCGGTGACCCCGGTGGAGCCGTATCGCGGTGCGGGTGGAGCCACAGACGGTGCCGGCGGAACCGCAAGCCGCGCCGGCGGAGGCGCGTGGCAGGAGAACCGTACGCGGTGCCGATGGAGCCGCAAGCCGCGCCGGCGGAGGCGCGTGGCGGGGGAACCGCAAGCCGCGCCGGCGGAACCGTGGGCGTGCCGGCGGAACCGCAAGCCGTGCCGGCGGAGGCGCGTGGCAGGAGAACCGTACGCGGTGCCGGTGGAACCGCAAGCCGCGCCGACGGAAACGCAAGCCGCGCCGGTGGAGCCGTAGGCAGTGCGCGTCAGATCAGGACGGCCGGCTTGAGTACCTCCTCGCACCACTGGCGGAAGGACGTGGGCGCGGTCTCGGGTGTGGTGGGCGCCGCGCTGCCGTAGAAGCCCTGCTCGGCGGTGGCGGCCGCGAGGTCGGCCACGGCCCGGGCCCAGTTCTCGCTCGCGCCGTGCCGCAGCATCGATGCCTGGTACTCCGCCCCGCTGAGCCGCTGGAAGCGCACCGGCAGGTCCAGCACGTCGGAGACGACGCGCGCCATGTCCTCGGGCGTCAGCGCGTCGGGGCCGACCATCGGGACGTCGTCCTGGCCGGTCCAGGACCCGTCGAGCAGCAGCCGGGCCGCTGTGGCGCCGATGTCACGGGTGGCGCAGGTGCGCAGGACCCGGTCGCCGTACGCGGCCATGGTGATCACACCGCTGTCGCGGATCGCCGCGGCCTGGTGGAGCAG
Source organism: Streptomyces sp. NPDC052721 (assembly GCF_040678315.1). Lineage (NCBI taxonomy): Bacteria > Bacillati > Actinomycetota > Actinomycetes > Kitasatosporales > Streptomycetaceae > Streptomyces > Streptomyces sp. NPDC052721. The sequence continues at coordinate 20,259 of NZ_JBFATL010000030.1, forward strand.
GTTCTCCATGAGGTACGGCGGGCACAGCGCACGGTGGTGGACCCCGGTGGCCCGGATCTCGTCGTCCATGGCCAGCGAGGCCGAGATCTGTCCGGCGTTGCGGGCGACACCACGGCCCAGGGTGGAGACGGCGACGACCCGCTCGACGCCCTCGGTTCGGATCGCGTCGGCGAGGGGCCGGGTGAAGGCGCGGAAGTGGCCCTCGACGCTGTCGGCGGTGGGCGTCGGCGGCACCAGCCAGAAGACCCGGTCGACGCCCGCGCAGGCCTTGGCGGTGACGCCGGGGTCGGCGTGCGTGCCGGTGACGGCCTCGACGCGGGCGCGCACGCGCGGGGACAAGCGCGCGGGATCGCGCACGATCACGCGGACTTCTGCCGCCGCGTCCCCGGCGTCGAGGAGGGAGTCGAGGACCTGGCTGCCGATCCGGCCGGTCGGGGTGGTGACAAGGATCATGGAAAGCTCCTGGAAGGACGGGAGGGGGCGTGATCGAGCCTGCCGTCCGGGGTCCGGTAACTGAAGGACCGCTTCGCTCCCGGTTGTTACCCTCAGGGCAATACCAGCCTCCGGGCAATACAGCCTCAGGGCACTGCCGAAGGGAGGGCGAAGCCGTGGAGTCCCGCCCGCTGCGCTACTTCGTCGCCGTCGCCGAGGAACTCAACTTCGCCCGCGCGGCCGAACGGCTGGGCATCTCCGCCCCGCCGCTGTCCCGGGCGATCCGCCGGCTGGAGACGGAGCTCGGGGTCACCCTCTTCGAACGGACCACCCACAGCGTGGCCCTGACCCGGGCGGGCGAAGTCCTCCTCGCGCAGGCACGGTTCGCGCTGGACGCCCTGGAGGCCGCCGGGCGGCGGGCCCAGCGCGCGGCGGGCCCGGACCGCACGCTGGTCCTGGCGGTCAAGGCCGATGGCGACGCGGGACTGCTGGAGCCGGTCCTGGAGCGCTACGCCACCGACCCCGCCGCCCTCCCGGTGACGGTCCGGCTGTGCGGCTGGCTGGAACAGCCGCGGCTGCTGCGGCGCGGGGAGGCCGACGCCGCCCTGATCCACGAGCCCTTCGACCGCACCGGCCTGGACAGCGAGACCCTGATCGCCGAGCCGCGTGTGGCGGTGCTCGGGGCGGCCCACCCGCTCGCCGCCCGCGACCACGTCCTGCTCGCCGACCTCGGGCTGCGCCCCGGGGATCTGCACCGGTTCCTGGAGGACATGCGGCACGAGGGCCGCGATCTCGCCCAGTTGCTCACCCGTGTCGCCCTGGGCGAGCTGGTCGCCCTGCTGCCGGCGTCCGTCGCCGACCGCTATCCGCGTCCGGGCGTCGTCTACCGGCCGGTCCCGGACGCGCCGCCCTCGCTGCTGGCGGTCGCCTGGCCGCAGCAGTCCCGCTCCACGGCCACCGCGGCACTCGTCCGGACGGCCGCCGCCGTCGCCGCGGCCGTCCGGGAGGGGGACGACGGCGCGGCTGAGGCCGGTCAGCCCGTCGCGTCCACCAGGGCCAGGTCGTGGAGTCTCTCCGGCGGGCCCGGGCGGGCGTAGTACCAGCCCTGTGCCGTGTCGCAGCCCAGTATCCGCAACTGCTCGGCCTGGGCGCCGGTCTCCACGCCCTCGACCGTGACCGCGAGGTCGAGGCTGTGGGCGAGCGAGACGATGCCCTCCACGATCTTCAGGTCGACGGGGTCGGCGGGGAACTGCTGCATGCCCTGGGTGAAGGAGCGGTCCAGCTTGAGGATGCTCACCGGCAGGCGGCGCAGGTTGGCGAGGTTGGAGTAGCCGGTGCCGAAGTCGTCCAGGGCGATGTCGACACCCATCTCCGCGAGCCGGCGCAGCGGTTTGAGCAGGTCGTCGTCGGCGCCGATGAGCGCGGACTCGGTGACCTCCAGGCACAGGGCGTCCGGGGTGACGCCCGACCGTTCGAGGATGTCGACCGTGTCCTGGACCAGGCCGGGGTGGCTGAGCTGGCACGGGGACAGGTTGACGTTGATCCGCAGCGGGCCGGCCGCCTTCTGCTCACCGTGGCGTTCCCGCCAGGCGCGGGCCTGACGGATCGACTCCTCCAGGACCCAGCGGCCGAGCGGGACGATCAGGCCGGTGTGCTCGGCGAGCGGGATGAAACGGTCGGGGCCGAGGACGCCGTGCTGCGGGTGCAGCCAGCGCACCAGGGCCTCGGCGCCACGCACGCTGCCGTCGCCGAGGTGGACCAGGGGCTGGTACTCGATGAAGAACTCGCCGCGTTCCAGCGCGGTCGGCAGGGCCGTGGTCAGGCCGTGCCGGGTGATGGCGCGGGCGTCGGCCTCGGGGTCGGCGAGTTCGGAGCGGTTGCCGCCCGCCGACTTGGCCCGGTACATGGTGATGTCGGCGCTGCGCAGCACCTCGGCCGCCGTGCGCTCCCCGGCCGGACCCTCCACGATGCCGAGGCTGCCGCGCACCATGAGGTCGCGGCCGTCGATGCTGATCGGGGTGACCAGCGCGTTCATGATGCGCTCGGCGAGTTCGTCCACCTTGCGTTCGGTGCCGGGGCCGGTGGTCAGGGCCACGAACTCGTCGCCGCCGAGCCGGGCGACCATCTCGCCGGGCGCGGTCGCGCAGGACTGGAGCCGGTCGGCGACCTCGACCAGGAGCCGGTCGCCGGCGGCGTGGCCGAGGCTGTCGTTGATGGTCTTGAAGCCGTCGAGGTCCAGGTAGCACAGGCCGAAGCGCTGGCCCTCGCCCGCGCTGAGGGCCTTCTCCAGCCGCTCGAAGAACAGGGAGCGGTTGGGCAGGCCGGTGAGGGCGTCGTGCGTGGCCTCGTAGCGCAGCCGGAGGTTGAGCAGCCGGCGCTCGGTGGTGTCCTCCATCAGGGCGAGCTGGTACTGCGGGTCGCCGTCGGCGTCGCGCAGCAGGGACACCGTCAGGTTGGTCCACAGGACCGTCCCGTCGGGGCGGTTGAAGGCCTTCTCCACGTGGTAGTGCTCGCGCTCGCCGCGCACGAGTTCGTCGTACAGCCGCCAGGTCTGCGGGGCGTCCTCGGGGTGGACCCAGTCCTGGACGCGCCGGCCGCGCAGGGTCTGCTCGGAGAGGCCGAACATGCGCAGCAGCGCCTCGTTGACCTGGAGGACGTTGCCGTCGAGGTCGGCGATGCCGATTCCTATGGCCGCGCCCTCGAACACCGCGCGGAAGCGGGCCTCGCTCGCGTGCAGCGCCTGGGCCACCACGCCCTGGGCCAGCAACGCGGCCTGGGCGATGGCCTCCTGCTCGGCGAGGGTGCGCTCGCGCAGCGCCTGGGCGTAGCCGGCGGCCATGGCGTGCTGCAACCGGGAGGAGCGCATGCGCAGTTCGTCCTGGGGGCCGTCCTCGCCGCAGTACAGGACCAGGTAGGCGTCGACGCAGTCGAGGGTGCGGGCCAGTGCCTCGGGGTCGGTGCAGTGCACCCCGACCAGGGCGGCGCCGACGGCCTTCGCCGCGTCCGCGTCGAAGCTGCGGGCGCGCAGCAGTTCGCTCAACCGGCGCGCGAGCGGCAGGAGTCGTTCCTCGAACTCGGTGCGGGTCAGCGACGTGGAGGTCACCGGGAAGAGCGCCCGGCTCCAGATCGTCGTCAGCCGGCGCAGTCTGCCCTCCGGCTCGTCCGGCTCCGCGCTCACGCCGTACGCCCCACGCCGGCGAATCCGGAGAAGGCATACGGATCCTCGTCCTCCGGCGCCGAGTCCGGGCGCCAGCGCGGCATCGGCACCAGTCCGGGTTCCACCATGTCGTACCCCTCGAAGAACCGCGCGATCTCTTCGCGCGAGCGCATGATCAGCGGGTTGCGAATGTCCTTGTACACGTCCACCGCGCCCTCGGCCCGCTCGGCGGGCAGCGGGATTCCCTCGTACGAGGCATGGGTGAGGATCAGCAGGCTGCCGGGCGCGAGCGCCTCGCGCAGCTCGGCCACCGCACCGTACGGGTCGTCCGCGTCTTCCACGAAGTGCAGTATGGCAACGAGGAGGAGGGCCACTGGCCGATTCAGGTCGATCAGGCGGTGCAACGGGGGGCTGGAGAGGATCTCCTGGGGCTTGCGCAGGTCCGCCGCGACCACGTCGGCGTCGTCGTTGCCCGCCAGGACCGCCTGGCTGTGCGCGACGGCCACCGGGTCGTGGTCGACGTAGACCACGCGGGCGCCCGGTACGGCCGCCTGCGCTACCTCGTGGACGTTGCCGAAGGTGGGGATGCCGGAGCCGATGTCGAGGAACTGGGTGATGCCCTCGCCGGCCGCGAACCGCACGGCCCGGCGCATGAACGCCCGGTTGGCCTGCATGATCTTCGGCAGGCCCGGCATGAACTCCATGGCCTTGCGGGCCGCTTCCCGGTCGACCTCGAAGTTGTGCGAACCGCCCAGGTAGTAGTCGTAGATGCGCGAGACGCTGGGCACCGAGATGTCGATGCTCCGTGGGGCCCAGGCGGGACGCTCCATGTATCTCTCCAAGGCGTGGACGGGTGCAGGCGATCCGGTGTTCGAGCTGAGGCTACTGATCGCCCGCCAACGGAGCGACCAGAACCGGAAATTGACCATCCGTTCCCGGTCACTGCCTGCGGCAAGTGCCCGTATGGCCCCGCTGTGTGACGGCTGTACGGGCAGCTCGCGCGCTCACCGCACACAACGATCCGCCCCCTCCGTGCGGTGCGGAGGGGGCGGATCTTCGGCCGCGCGCCGGGGCGGGCGGGGCGATCGACCTGGGGAGGTGATCAGTCGCCCGACGCGCCGACCGGCTTTCCGTCGGGCGAGACGGCGTACCACGTGCCGCCCACGCCCTGACCGTTGGTGTCGCCCGGGGCCTTGTCCCCGGAGAAGGTGTAGATCGGCCAGCAGTTGACGGTCATCTGCTTCACCCCGTCGGGGCGGGTGAAGGGCATCAGGCCCTTCTTCTTGACGCCCTCGGTGTCGTCGGTGTTGACCGGGCCGACCGCCGGCCACTTCTCCAGGCAGGCGCCGGTGCAGTTGGAGACGGACTTCGGCCAGGCCTGGTCCTTCATGAAGCGGTAGACCGTCATGCCGTTCTTGTCGACGACGATGTCACCCAGCTTGGGGTCCTTGCGGACGGACAGGCCGGGCAGGTCGGACAGCTTGGCCTTCTTGCCGGTGGGGGCGAGCGCGAACCACTTGCCGCCCACGCCCTGGCCGTTGACGTCACCGGCGTTGACGTCCTTGGCGTAACGGTAGGCGGGCCAGCCGCCGACGGTCAGCTGCTTGGATCCGTCGGCGCGGGTGACCTCGCCGAGCAGTGCCTTGTCGATGCCGGCACCGGCGGTGGCGTCGTCGGCGGGTACTGGCGGCCAGGTGGTGGCGCAGTCGCCGTCGCAGTTGGACTTGGGCGGGTTGGCGGTGTCCTTGTCGAACCGGTAGAGGGTGAGGCCGGAGCCGTCGGTCAGCACGTTGCCCAACTCGGGGTTGCTGGCCACGGCGAGCTTGCCCGCGGGTGTGACCGGGGCCGGGGAGCCGGAACTCTGGTTGCCGTCGGCGCCGTATCCGTTGCCCGCGCCCGGCGTGGTGCCGCTGCCCGGGTTGCCGTAGTCGCCGGCCGCGGCCGTGGCCCCGACGTTCTGGGCCGCCGAGGCGGGAGTGGTGGCATTGTCCTGACCGCACGCCGTCGTCAGCGCCAGCACCGAAGCGGCTGTCGCCACCAGTGAGGCGGTCCGCCAGGAGGTCTTCATCGTCAACTCCCCATTATCGCCTGGATATTGCAGCGCCCTGATGTGCCGCCGCACGGCCATGGGTACGCACCGGAGGGGCCCGGGTGTTCAACGGCGGCCGGAATTTCTTTCCGGATCCTGTGCGGCACCGGGGCCGGGGCGGGCACACCCAGGGACATATGGTGCGATAGAGGACTCTTCCGCTCGTGAAACCTCTGATCACCTCATCTCCTCCTTTCGAAGCAATCTCGGCCCACTGCGGGGTAGGGCGGCCTTCCGCGTCTCATGATCTCGGTCGTGCCTGGACCCGAAGTGACCCGATGCGCGCCCACCACACGGGTGTTGGCCCTGTTGACGCTGACCTGGGCCCTGGTGGGCTGTCCGGCCGGCAGCGCGTCGGCCGACGCCTGCGCGTACGCCTCCACGGGCCCGGACGGCACGGTGGCGGTGGCCCATGCCGGCGGCCACCACTGGCCGGACCCGCCCTGTCCGAAGCCGCCCCCGCCCCCGCCACCGTGTCCACCGACGCCGACGCCCACCCCCACCCCCACACCGACCCCGCCGCCGAAGCCGACGCCTCCGCCCGCACCGACGCCGACTCCGACGCCGAAACCGCCACCCCGGCCGACGCCGAAACCGCCGCCGAAACCAGCCCCCACGCGGCGACCGCCCGCCCGGCCCGCTCCAGCGCCCCCGGCTCCCCCGGCTCCCCCGGCACCCCGGCCGACACCCACCCCCACGCCGCCGAGACCCACGCCGAGGCCGGCACCCAAGCCCGTCCCACGGCCCTCCGTGACCCCGGTGACCTACCCGGCGAACCACCCCCACGCCATCAGCCGCCCCACGCGCGGCCACACCTCCCCCGTCACCTACGTCCTGCTCATCACCGTCCCCGCGATCGTCGCCGTCGCGGCGCTGCGCCCGCGCTGACGCGCCGGCCCCCTCACTCCCTGGAGGCATCAGTTGTCGGATTGGCTTGTTCTCGTCCTCGCGATGCTGGGGGCCTGCGCCGTGGTGGTGGTCATCACGCTGCTACGGCACCGGACGGCCGCCGAGGACGAGGATCCCAGCGAGACCCCGGACGTCATCGAGTACATGACGATGTGGATCGGCGTCGTCTACGCCATCGTCCTGGGCCTGGCCATCGCGGGCGTGTGGGAGGCGCGCAACACCGCCCAGGACCACGTGCAGACCGAGGCCCAGGCGCTGCACGAGATCTCGGAGAGGGTCCGGGTCTACCCGCCGGACGTCCGGGACGGGATCCGCGGGGACGTCAACGCCTACGTCGGTTACGTCGTCCACACCGAGTGGCGGACGATGGCGGACGACGAGCGGGTCACGGACCGCGGCACCGAACTGCTGCACAAGGTCCGGGAAGCCGTCACCGACTACCAGCCGAAGAACGACTTCGAGGCGCAGGCCTACCAGCCGCTGCTGGACCAGATGGCCACCGCCGACCAGGCGCGCAACGCGCGCGCCGACTCCACCGGGGCCACCATGCCGCCGGTCGTGTGGTGGGGGCTGTTCACGGGCGCGCTGATCACCGTCGGCATGGTGTTCGCGCTGCAGATCCGGCGCACGGGGCGCGAACTGGTTCTGGCCGGGCTGTTCTCCGCGACCATCGCCTTCATGCTGTTCCTCATCTGGGACTTCGACGCGCCCTACAGCCGGGGCATCGCGGTGACCGCGGAGCCGTTCCAGAGCCTGTTCCCGGGCATCACCGGGTAACTCCGGCCGCCCCGCCCGAGCGGCCTCTTCCGCTCGACCGGGACGGCAGCCACGGCAGGCCTTCGCCCCCGCTTCCGCGAGGGACCGGGGCGAAGGCCTGTCGACGTGCGTGTGCTCGGGGGCGGGGACGGATCCGGTGGCCTCGGCGGCGCACCGGGGGCTCAGGCGCGCTTGTCGTGCCGGCGGCGCAGCCAGAAGGCACCACTGCCGAGCACGGCCGCGCCCACGAGGCCGCCTCCGATGGCCATGTCGGTGGGTGTCGCGCCGCTGGTCCTGCTTCCGCCGAAGCCGCCGTTGACGCCGCCGATGACGCTGAAGGCCCCGCGGCGGGTCAGGGTGCGGCCGTCACAGCGGACGGTGACGTCGTACCGGCCGCGGCGGGCGTCGCGGTCGACGGTGGCGACACCCCGCGCGGTGTCGTCGCGGAACCGTTCCAGCTCGATGGTGCCGAAGGCGTCGGAACTCGCCGTGCCGCCCCGGCAGCCGTTCACGATGATGGTGAGGTGACCCCCGGCCGACACGATGTCGGGCGTGACGAAGATGTCGCGCGAGTTGCCGAAGTCGTCGCCACGGCCCCCGAACCCGTCTCCGCCGAATCCGTTCCCGCGGCCGAAGTCGTCTCCGCGTCCGTTGCCGAAGCCCTCGCCCCCTCGGCCGTTGCCTTCGCCCCCACGGCCGTTGCCGTGTCCTTCGCCGCCACGGCCGTTGCCTTCACCGCCACGGCCGTTGCCGTTGCCGTTGAAGTTCCCGTTCCCGTTCCCGTTCCCGTGGCCGTTTCCGTTCCCGTTCCCGTTGAAGTTCCCGTTGCCATTCCCGTTGAAATGGCCGTTCCCGTTGACGTTCCCGTTCCCGGGGAAGACGCCGTTCCCGGGCAGGACGCCGTTCCCGGGGAGGACGCCGTTCCCACTGAAGGTGCCGATGTTGCCGGTACCGGGCACGATGACCGTGGTGTTGTCGGTGCCGCTCGGCCCGCCCCCGTTGCCCATGCCGTCCGCGACGGCGTCAGGGGCGGCGAGCCCGAGCACGGCGACCGCGGTGCACGCCGCCGCCAGGGCGCGTTGGTTGCGCATGTGATCCTCCGCGGGAGGCACCCCGGGTCCCGTCCCCGGTGGATCGGCGAGAAAACACCTCCCGGGTAGACCCTCAGACGCGCAGAACACGCCCGCATGTCGAGAATGGTCCGTCCTGGTGAGCCGACACACCGACGGACAACCACACAATCGGATATTGCCGCAGGTCACGGACCGTCAGAAATTTCCTGGAAACGGCAACTCGGATGGCGCACCGGCCGGGTGCGAGGCCACCCGTTCGCCGTTCGGCCCGTCGCCCGCCGCACGCGCGGGACTTAGCGTTTTCCCATGCGCGAGGGACGTGGCGAGGCCCGCGCCGAAAGGGGTGACGAATGTCTGCGTCCAAGCTGGCCCAGCTTGCCGAAGAGGAGGAGCGGCGGAGGAAGCGCGCCCCGTGGGGCGTGATAGCGCTTGTTCTGCTGACCGGCCTGGCGCTCATTCGCAATGGTTCGGGGGAATTCGACGTCGGCCCGCCGCAGCCCGCCACCGCGGCGGCCCCGGACAGCCGCGCCACCCTCGGCACCTTCGCACCGGCACCCGCCCCCCTGCCGTTCTCCCCCGTGCAGCGGGTCCGGATCCCGGCGATCCGGGTGGACGCGCCCGTCGTCCAGGTCGGGCTGGACGCGGACGGCTGGGTCGCCGCTCCGCCGCCGGAGAACCCGGGCCTCGCCGGCTGGTTCACCGGCGCCGTGTCCCCGGGGGAGAAGGGCACCGCGGTCATCGTCGGACACGTCGACAACAAGCAGGGCCCCGCCGTGTTCTACGGCCTCGGAGCGCTGAAGAAGGGAAACCAGGTCGAGGTCCTGCGCCAGGACGGAAAGACCGCCGTGTTCGAGATCTACGGGGTCGAGGTCTTCGAGAAGAACAACTTCCCGGGCGACCGGGTGTACGGCTCGAAGGGGGCACCGGAACTCCGGGTCATCACCTGCGGCGGCGGTTTCTCGAAGCAGAACGGCTACGACGGGAATGTCGTGGTCTTCGCCCGCCTGGCCGGGGTCGTCTGAACCACCGCGGCCCGGCGGGCGAAAGAGGAGCTGGTACGGACGGAAGGCGTCACACGCGCCGGCGCGGCACGGTGAGGCGGTATCCGGAGTCGATCAGATAGGGCAGCCACTCGCGGATCGCGCGGACGGTCTGCGAGCGGTCGCCCCCGGCGTCGTGGGAGAGCACCACGACACCGGGGGCGGCGCCGCTCTCCACCTGGTCGATGATGGTGCCGATGCCGGGCTCCATCCAGTCGGTGGTGTCCACGGTCCAGGCCATCGGTTCCATGCCCATCTCCGCGCCCAGCTGGAACGCGGCGCGGTTCCAGGCGCCGTAGGGAGCGCGGAACCACTGCGGGCGCATGCCGTAGGCGTCCTCGATGGCGTCGCTGGTGCTCTCCATCTCGGAGCGGATCTCACGGCGGTTCAGCTCGGTCAGCAGGGGGTGCGTCCAGGTGTGGTTGCCGACGACATGGCCCTCGTCGGCCATCCGGGCCAGCAGTTCCTTGTTCCGCACGACGCACTCGCCGCAGACGAAGAACATCGCCCGTACGTCGTACTTGGCGAGGGTGTCGAGGATGTGCGGGGTGTACGCCGGGTTGGGGCCGTCGTCGAAGGTCAGCACCATGTGCCGGCCGCTTCCGGAGACCCGCAGGATGGGTTCCTTGCGCACCTTCAGCCTGCGGGGCGCGGCGCGCGGCGGTCCGTCTCCGGTGAGCGGCTGGAGCCGGAAGGCGGAGGGCTTGAGCGCCTGGCGGGCCTGCGGGCCGGCGACGGGGGCCGCGGCGCTCCGGGCGGTCTCCTCGCCGCCTTGCGCCAGGACGGCTCCGGCGGTGCCCGCGGCTCCCAGGGCGGCGACGCCGGCGAGGAGCATCCGGCGCCGCGTGAACAACTGATCCTTCTGCATGACCCATCAGTCGCCCCACCGGGCTCCGGCGCACCACAACGGCACCGGTGCGGCGGCGGTAATACACCCGGACAGCGCAGTGGGCGTCAGACGTCTCAGCGGCGGCGCACGAGCGGGAAGGGCAGTGTCTCGCGGATCGTCAGACCGGTGAGGAACATGACGACCCGGTCGACGCCGAGGCCGAGGCCGCCGGTCGGGGGCATGGCGTAGGCGAGGGCCTGGAGGAAGTCCTCGTCCAGTTCCATGGCCTCCGGGTCGCCGCCGGCGGCGAGCAGCGACTGCTCGGTGAGCCGGCGGCGCTGCTCGACGGGGTCGGTCAGCTCGGAGTAGGCGGTGCCGAGTTCGGTGCCGAAGGCGACGAGGTCCCAGCGTTCGGCGAGCCGCGGGTCGGTGCGGTGCCGCCGGGTCAGGGGGGAGACGCCGGTCGGGAAGTCCTTGTAGAAGGTGGGCGGTCCGGTCATGTGCTCGATGAGCCGCTCGTACATCTCCAGCACGACGTCACCGGGCCCGTCGTCCGCGGTGTACGGCACTCCGGTGCGGTCGCACAGCCGGTGCAGCCGCAGCAGTTCGGTGCCGGGGCCGATCTCCTCGCCGAGCGTCTCGGAGAGCGCCCCGTACACGGTCCTGACGGGCCAGGTCCCGGAGATGTCGTGCTCCGCGCCGTCCCTGCGGGCGACCGGGGAGCCGAAGGCGGCGGACGCGGCGCCCTGGATCAGTTCACGGGCGAGGTCGAGCATGACGTCGTAGTCGGCGTGGGCCTGGTAGGCCTCCAGCATCGTGAACTCGGGGTTGTGCTTGTAGGAGACGCCCTCGTTGCGGAAGGCGCGGCCCAGTTCGAAGACCTTCTCCAGGCCGCCGACGCACAGCCGCTTCAGGTACAGCTCGGGGGCGATGCGCAGGTACAGGTCGAGGTCGTAGGCGTTGATGTGGGTGGTGAAGGGGCGGGCGTTGGCGCCGCCGTGGACCTGCTGGAGCATCGGGGTCTCGACCTCCAGGTAGCCGCGGTCCAGCAGCCCCTGGCGCAGGGCCTGGACGGCGGCGGAGCGGGTGCGCAGGACCGCGCGGGCGTCGGGGCTGGTGATCAGGTCCAGGTGGCGTCGGCGGACCTTGGCCTCGGGGTCGGTGAGGCCGCGCCGTTTGTCGGGCAGGGGGTGCAGGCACTTGCCGGTGAGCTGCCAGGAGGTGACGAAGACGGTGGGTTCACCCTTGTCGCTGCGGGCGGCGTGGCCGGTGACGGTGATGTGGTCGCCGATGTCGGTGTCGCGGGTGAAGCGGTCGAGTGCCGGGCCGGAGCCGTTACGGGTGAGGGCGATCTGGTGGCCGCCGGACCAGTCGCGCAGCACGGCGAAGACGATGCCGCCGAAGTCGCGGACCAGCATGACGCGTCCGGCCACGGTGACGTCCGCGCCGGGGGTGACGTCGGCGAGGGCGTGGGTCGGGGCGGGGACACCCACGGGATAGGGGTCGGTGCCGGCGGCGCGCAGCCGGTCGAGGGTGCGGTACCGGACACGGACCTGGTCCGGCAGGCCCGCGTCCGGGGCGGCGGGCCCGGCCCCGTCCCCTCCGGCGAGGCCGGACACCGGCACGGACGGCGGGCCCGCCGTGGTGGCGGGCCGCCGTCCGCTTATCGGGTGCCCTTTTCCCCAGAGTTTGCGCAACGACGGGACGGATACGAAGCCTTCGGCGATGGCGGAGGCGAGGCCGATGCGGGCGAGGGAGGCGGTGTCGCCGTAGCAGAGGAAGCGCGGGTACCACTCGGGGCGGTACTTGGCGTTGGAGCGGTACAGGGCCTCCAGCTGCCACCAGCGGGAGAAGAACAGCAGCAGCCGGCGCCACAGCCGCAGGACCGGTCCGGCGCCGATGCGGGCTCCCTCCTCGAAGACGGACCGGAAGACGGCGAAGTTCAGGGAGACGCGGCGCACGCCGAGTTTCGGCGCGGCCGAGCACAGTTCGGCGACCATGAACTCCATGACCCCGTTGGGGGCGGCCCGGTCACGGCGCATCAGGTCCAGGGAGACGCCCTCGCGGCCCCAGGGCACGAAGGAGAGCAGCGCGAGCAGCCGGCCGTCCTCGCCGAGGGCCTCCACGAGCAGGCAGTCGCCGTCGGCGGGGTCGCCGAGCCGGTCCAGGGCCATGGAGAAGCCGCGTTCGGTCTCGGTGTCCCGCCAGGCGTCGGCCTTGCGGACGATCTCCTCCATCTCGCGTTCGGTGAGGTGCGCGTGGCGGCGGATGCGGCAGACGGCTCCGGTACGGCGGACCCGGTGCACGGCCTGCCGGGTGACGCGCATCTCGCGGCCGGTCAGATCGAATCCCGGAACGCGCAGGATCGCCTCGTCGCCGAGCTGGAGGGCGCCCAGGCCGGCGCGGGCACAGGCGCGGGCGCCGGCCTCGGAGGCGCCCATGACGGCGGGCGCCCAGGCGTGCCGGCGGGCCAGGTCCAGCCAGGCGTCGATGGCGCGCGGCCAGGCCTCCGGATCGCCGACGGGGTCTCCGGAGGCCAGGCACACCCCGGCCTCGACGCGGTAGGTGACGGCCGCCTTGCCGCTGGGCGAGAAGACGACGGCCTTGTCGCGCCGGGTGGCGAAGTAGCCGAGGGAGTCCCGGTCGCCGTACGCCGCCAGCAGGGCGCGGACGCGGGCCTCCTCGTCGCCGTGCAGGGCGGCTTCCAGACGCTGGGAACGGAACAGCGTGGCGGCCCCGTTGAGCAGGGCGAGGGCGCCGAGCAGGCCGAGCACGAAGGTCACCGGGCGCGGTGGGCGGCCGTCGAAGGCGCTGCCCGGGACCAGCCCGCCGCACACCCGGGCGGCGGCCCAGGCCAGGTGCTGGCCGGCCGGGAGCGTGCCCGGGAAGAGCAGCACCAGGCCCCAGCCGACCAGGATCGCCACGGCGAGCCCGGCCAGCAGCACGGCGAGGGCCAGCCATACGGCGCCGCGGCGGGAGACGGCGTAGAACTCCCCGCGCGCGAGCACGAGGAGGAGCAGCAGCAGCGCGCACAGCACCAGGGACGGCAGCGACTCGGCGTACAGGCCGACGGCGGTGCCGAGCGCGTCGGTGAGGACGAGCAGGCCGAGATAGACGACGACCAGCCACCAGGCGGCCTTCTTGCGGGCGGCGGTGGCGCCGGCCAGCAGGAACAGGAAGACGGCGTAGGCGAGGTTGTCGCTGAGGGGGACCAGCAGCAGGTCGAGGGCGCGGACCAGCGGGCGGAACGGCCGGCGCAACGGGCTGATGATCGCGAGCAGGGCGCACAGCAGGCCGAGGGCGGCGAAGAGGGTCGCGAAGGCCTCCGGGACCCAGCCGAGGCGTCCGCCGGCGGGCGGGCGTGTCGGTGCCGTGGCGGCCCTCCGTGCGGCGGGCTCCGCGGTGGCGGTCATGGTTCCGACTCTAGGAAGGGCGGCCGTGCCTCGCCCGTCGAGCGGACCCTCGTGAACCGCCGTTCACCAGGAACGGTCGATTCCGATAACCTCTCGACCGTGACGGAACAGCATCACGAGCAGCACTCGCATGCGCACCGGTTCGAGCGGGGCACGGACGGGCCGAAGGTCATCCTGGTCGGCGTGGACGGCTCCGACTCCTCGATGCGCGCCGCCGCGTACGCGGCGGGTCTGGCCCGGCGCCAGCACGCGCTGCTGGCGGTGGTGTACGTGCAGCCGGTGCTGGCGGCCGGGGCGGCGCTCGGGGCGCCGGTGGCGGAGACCACCGACGAGATCGCCGAGGACCTGGTCGCGCAGATCCGCGACGCTGCCGAGCGGCTCAAGGGGACGTTCGAGTTGCGCTGGGAGTTCCACACCTTCCGCGGTGACCCCTACAACGGGCTGGTGAAGGCGGCGGACGAGCTGAAGGCGGACGCGGTGGTGGTGGGCGCCTCGGAACAGGCCGGCCACCGGATCATCGGCTCGGTGGCGGTCCGCCTGGTGAAGACGGGCCGCTGGCCGGTGACGGTCGTGCCGTAGGGAGCGCGGCAGGGGACGCTCCGACGGAGGCCAGCGCCGCGCACGGACCGCCGAGGGAACGGCAGGGGGCTCCGGCAAGGGAGCGCTGGACACGGGCCGCCGGGGAAACGGCAGAGGGCTCCGACAAAGGCGAGCGCCAGACACGCACCGCCGAGGGAACGGCAGAGGGCTCCGACAAAGGCCAGCGCCGGACACGCACCGCCGGGGGGTTGGTGCGTCCGCGCGGTGATCCGGGCGCCCTCGCCCGAGGCCTGGCCACGATCATCACCGGCCGTTCGCGGGGAAGCCCTGCCGGCCGCGCTCGCCGGCTCCCCTGTCGCTCGCGTCCTCGCAGGCGAGCAGACCCGGCGCACCCCGCTCACGGCCCGCGCCCGGGCTCGCCGCGCCGCGCGCTCGTCCCACCGGCCGGATCGGGACGCCTGTGGGCCGTGCGTGGCGCCTTCCCTGGCGCTCTTCGCTGAGCCATCATGATCCGCCGTCAGCCGTTTGCCGTCGGCGAAGAGGTGAGGCCCATGGACAGGCTCCGTGCGGGTGAGGGGATTCTCCGCCGCAAACCCATCGAGCACATCGAGGAGACGGAGGTCGGCGAGGGCACCCGGCTGGACAAGTCGCTGGGGCTCTGGCAGCTGACCGCGATCGGTGTGGGCGGCATCATCGGCGCGGGCATCTTCACGCTGGCCGGCACGGTGGCGAACGGCACGGCCGGGCCCGCGGTGCTGGTGTCGTTCCTGATCGCCGGTGTGGCGAGCGCGTGCGCGGCGCTGTCGTACGCCGAGTTCGCGGGGATGATCCCGAAGGCGGGGTCGGCCTACACGTACGGGTACGCGGTGCTCGGCGAGTTCGCGGGCTGGTTCATCGGCTGGGACCTGCTGCTGGAGTACACCGCGATCGTGGCGGTGGTGGCTATCGGCATCTCCGGCTACTTCAGCTTCCTGGTGGAGCAGATGGGCGCCGACCTGCCGCAGTGGATGCTGGGCGCGCCCGGTACCGGGGCCGGGCACCGGGTCGACCTGTTCGCGGCCCTGCTCTGTCTGCTGATCGCCTGGCTGCTGAACCAGGGCATCCGCAGCGCGGCCCGCTTCGAGACGTTCGTGGTCGCGCTGAAGGTGCTGGTGGTGCTGCTGGTGATCGGGGTGGGCGTGTTCCACATCAACACGGGCAACTACCGCCCGTTCTTCCCGTTCGGCATCAGCGGTGCGTTCACCGGCGCCGCGACGGTGTTCTTCGCCGTGTTCGGCTACGACGCGATGTCGACGGCGGCCGAGGAGTCGAAGGACGCCCAGCGGCACATGCCGAAGGCGATCATCTACTCGCTGGTGATCTCCATGGTGCTGTACGTGGCGGCCTGTCTGGTGCTGACGGGCATGCAGAACTACAAGGACATCGACAAGGAGAGCGGCTTCTCCACGGCGTTCAAGTCGGTCGGTCTGGACGCGCTGGCCGACGTGATCGCGGTCGGGGCGATCATCGGCATCCTCACGGTGATGTTCACGTTCATGCTGGGCGTGACCCGGGTGTGGTTCTCGATGTCCCGGGACGGACTGCTCCCCCGGTGGTTCGCGAAGACGCACCCGACGCGGCACGTGCCGACCCGGGTGACCTGGATCGTCGGGCTGGCCTCGGCCGTCATCGCCGGGTTCGTGCCGATCGGCGAGGCGGCCGAGCTGACCAACATCGGCATCCTGCTGGCGTTCGTGGTGGTGTGCACGGCGGTGATCGTGCTGCGCTACCGGCAGCCGGAGCTGCCGCGCACCTTCCGGACGCCGGGGATGCCGGTCGTGCCCGCCCTGGGGGTCCTCTTCTCGATCTGGCTGATCACGTTCCTGCAGTGGCAGACCTGGGTGCGGTTCGCGGTGTGGTTCCTGATCGGCTGCGGGATCTACTTCGGCTACTCCTACCGCCGCTCGGTGCTGGCGGAGCGGCCGGCCCCGTAGTCACTCCGCCATGACCAGGCCGTCCTGCCCGGCGCCCCGGCTGAGCACCACGTCCCTGATCCGGTCGCGCACCCCCTCCAGTTCGGCGCCCTCGGCGATGGCCTTGTTGAGGTCGACGACCCGGCCGGCGTCGAGGTCGTACAGCTGCGGGACGAACTCGGCCCTGGTGACCCGCCAGGCCTCTCCGGGCCGGGCGGGCGGGGCGAAGGTGAAGCGGCCGAGGGTGGACTCGTTGCCCCGCGAATCCTTGTCGCCCTCGCCGTTGTACATCTCGCCGGCGATCTGGTCGCCCATCCCGTAGATCACCCAGGTGCCGTTGACCTTCTCGTAGGCCTGCGGAACGTGGGCGTGGGTGCCGAGGATCAGGTCGATGTCCGGGCGGCCGGCCGTGGCCGAGGAGGTGAGCCGCTGGGCGAGGGTGAGCTGCTGCCGGTCGGGTTCGTCCTGCCATTCGGTGCCCCAGTGCACGGAGAGCACCACAACGTCGGCGCCGGCCCGCCGGGCCGCACGGGCGTCGGCGATCATCCGGTCGGCGTCGATCAGGTTCACCGCCCAGGGCTGTCCGGGCGGCATCGCGTTGCCGTTGGTGCCGAAGGTGTACGACAGGTGGGCGACCTTGGCCGAGCCCGTCCGCAGGATCGTGACCGAGCGGGCCTCGGCCTCGTTGCGGGCGGTCCCGGCGTGCCGGAGGCCGGCCCGGTCCATGGCGTCGAGGGTGCGCCGGATACCGGCGGCGCCGTCGTCCAGGGCGTGGTTGGAGGCGGTGGAGCAGCCGTCGTAGCCGGTGGCGGCGAGGCCCTGGGCGATCTGCGGCGGGGACTTGAAGTCGGGGTAGCCGGCGTAGTCGCCGTCGGCGCCGTAGACGGTCTCCATGTGACACAGCGCCAGATCGGCGCGGGAGACGACCGGTTCGACGCCGGCGAGCATCGGGCGGAAGTCGTGGCCGCTGCCGCCGGCGTCGAACGAGGCCCGCTCGATGACGGAGGTGTGCGGCAGCACGTCTCCGGAGGCGACGAGGGTGAAGCCGTCCGCGGCGGCGGGCGCGGAGCGTCCCTGCGCGCCGGACTCCCGGCGCTGGTTCTGACAGGCGGCTCCGGCCGCGAGGACGGCGGTCAGGGCCAGGGCCAGGGCCACCTGCTGTCTGCGTCCGATCATCAACTCACCCCAGGATTGTCGTATATACAGACGAAGCCGTGACGGGCATATGGGTATGAATCTGACGAGTCGGATAAACAGTCCGGGAGCTGTCCTTAGCCCGTCCGGGGTGCGGACGTACCGCTCGCCCGGGTCCTGACGTACCGCTCGTCCGACCGTTCGCCGACGCGTTCGACCGTCCGTCGCACAACCGGGTCCGCCCCCTGTCCGCCGGCCGCGCCCTGCGCTGCCATACGGCCATGACGGCCGGAACCTCACTCACCCCCGGGACGACGACCGCCGAGCACGAGCTGGCCGCGCTCCAGCGCGAGCACGGCGGACCCCTGTTCGCCCTGCTGTTCAGGCTCTGCGACGGAGACCGGCAGCGCGCCGAGGACCTCGTCCAGGAGACCCTGGTGCGCGCCTGGCAGCATCCGGAGGCGCTGCACGCCGACGGCTACGACTCCGTACGGCCCTGGCTGCTCACCGTGGCCCGGCGGCTCGCGATCGACGCCCGGCGGGCCCGGCAGGCCCGACCGCCCGAGATCGGCGACGAGGTCCCCGAGAACGCGCGGGTGACCGCCGACCACGCCGAACGGGCCGCCGCGGTGCTCGACGTCCGCGAGGCTGTGAAGACACTCACGCCGGAACACCGTGACGTGCTGGTACTCGTGTATTTCCGCGGGGCCAGTGTGGCGGAAGCGGCGCAGACCCTGGGGATTCCACCCGGTACCGTGAAATCCCGGGCGTACTACGCGTTGCGCGCCCTGCGCCGGGGCCTTCCGGGCTATGCGGCCGACCTGCGATGAAACCGGAAGCCGGGTCAAGCCTCGGTAAAGCGCCTTGCTGCGGCCCCCGTTCGGGCATGGGCTGTCCTCATCCGCGTTCCGGCGGGGACCGGGGCCGCAGTCCCGACGGGGCCCGGGCGACGCGCACGCACCGGAGGAAGGCAGGAAGGGATGCTGCACAGAGGTCACGAGAGCACGGACGGCGCCGACGGCGATGAACTGGCCGTTCCGATGGCCTGGTTGTACGCCGAGTACATCGCCGACGAACTGCTGCGCACCGGTGATCTGATGCCACCGACGTCCTTCGAGTTCCGGGCCGGCCGGGACGCGCTGGCGCTGACCGTCTTCCTGTCCGACACCGACGGGGAGCTGTCCGGCATCCGGGTGATCTCCCAGCTGGAGAACTGGCTGTCGCTGACCGCCTACGACCAGCCGTGGCGGGACTGGGTGCGGGAGCGCATGGCCGAGCTGACGGAGCGGGCGGCCGGCTCCGGCACGCCCTGCCCCGACCTGGCGCTGGCGGCGGACGCCTGGCGCTGGCTGGAGGAGACCGAACTGCTCGCGCCGGACCTGGACGCGGTGCCGGGCGGCGGGGCGGTGTCCGGGGAGGACGAGGGGCCGAAGGTGTGGACCCCGGCCTGGCGGCTCGGGTTGCCCCTCGGGCACCTCGCGATCCACCTCTTCTGAACCTTCCGGAATTCACACCAATCCGCGGGCCGGGCCGCTCCGAATCTCTTGTCCGCGATTCTGCGCGCGGCTTGAGTGATTCGGCGGTCGGCTGCGTACGGGTGGGAGCAACGAGTAACCCTTCCCCCACCCTTCGGCACGAGGATTCGGCATGAGGTCCCTGGAAAGGCATCGCGACGTCGGCGCGTACGCGCTCGGCGTGCTGGACGAGGCGGAGGCCTTCCGCTTTGAGGACCACCTCATGGAGTGCCCTCGGTGCGCGGCACACGTGACCGAATTCGGGCCCACGACCCGGCAGTTGATGCTGTACCGCCGGGCCACGCCGCGCCTCGTGCACCCCATGGCACAGCCCGGCCCCCGGCTGCTGGACCGACTGCTCGGCGAGCTGGCGCACCTGCGGCGGACGCGGCGCCGCCGGTTGCTGTACGGCCTGGCCGCCTCCGTGGTGCTGGCCGTGGCCGGTCCCGGGATCGTGGCGTTCGCCGGCCACACGGACCCGGCCGCGCAGGCCGTCGCGGCGACCGATCCGGACACCGGGGTGTGGGCGCGGGTCACCTCGGCGGAGGAGGACTGGGGCAGCGATCTGCGGCTGGAGGTCAGGGACGGCTCCGGGGCGCACACCTGCCGGCTGGTCGCGGTCGGCCGCGACGGCACGGAACAGGTCGTCGCAGGCTGGACCAACACGGGTGACGGCACCCGGCCCACGACCGCGATGGGCGCCGCCGCGATGCACCCGGACCAGATCGCCCGGTTCGAGGTCCGCACGGAGGACGGGAAACGGCTGGTCACGGTACGGGCACAGTGACCGCACCGGGACTTGACCGAAGATTCACATTAGGTAAGCCTTACCTGAGTTTTGCTGTGAGTCTTCCAGGAGCCGTCTGTGTCCGCACGTCCCGAGTCCCCCCTGTCCCCGCAGACGCCCCCCGCGTCGCGGCTCGGCCTGTACGACAGCTGGTGGACGGTCGGCGCGGCGGCACTGGGCGTCTGCCTGAGCCTCGCGGCCTGCGCCTGGGTCTCCCTCCATCTACGGGTGGACGCCACCCTGCACACCGCGGCGCTCTTCGTGCACCTCGCCTCCTTGGTGCTCGGCTTCGGCGCCGTCCTGGCCGCCGACTACCACGCCCTGCTCTGGCTGACCGGCCGCTGCTCGCTGACCGACGCCCTGAACGGCACCCACCGGCTGCACGTGCCGATCTGGGCCGGGCTCGCCGGGCTGGTGGCCAGCGGGGTCCTCCTCCACCCCGACCTGGGCGCCACCCTCACCCGGGTCAAACTCGCCCTGGTGCTCGGGCTCACCCTCAACGGCCTGCAGGCCGGACTGCTCGCCCGGCGCATGCGGGCACGGCGGGACGGGTCCGTCGCGCCACGCCTGCTCGTCCGAGGCGCCGCCACGGCTCTGGTGTCCCAGGTGTGCTGGTGGGGAGCGGTGGTCATCGGCTTCCGCAACAGCCAGAGCTGAGCCCCGGGCTCATTTCAGCAGGCGGGACAGCCGGCGGTCGGCCAGGGGCTTGCCGCCCGTCTGGCAGGTGGGGCAGTACTGGAGCGAGGAGTCGCTGAAGGAGACCTCGCGGATGGTGTCGCCGCACACCGGGCACGGTTCGCCGGTGCGGCCGTGGACGCGCAGGCCGCTCTTCTTCTCCGCCTTCAGCCGCCCTGCGGCCACGCCCCGGGAGCGCTCGACCGCCTCGGTGAGCGTGTCGCGCAGCGCCTCGTACAGCCGGTGGGTCTCCTCCGGGGTGAGGGAGGCGGCCAGTTTGAACGGGGACATCTTCGCGGCGTGCAGGATCTCGTCGCTGTAGGCGTTGCCGACGCCCGCGATCAGCGACTGGTCGCGCAGGGCACCCTTCAGCTGCCTCCGTTCGCCCCGGAGCAGGGCGGCGAAGCGGTCCTCGTCGAAGTCGCCGGCGAGCGGATCCGGGCCGAGGCGGGCGATGCCGGGCACCTCTTCCGGGTCGCGGACGACGTACACGGCGAGGCGCTTCTGGGTGCCCGCCTCGGTCAGGTCGAAGCCCTCGCCGGTCTCCAGCGCCACGCGCAGCGCCAGCGGGCCCTTCCCGGGCTTCGGCGGGCCGTCCGGCAGCCGGTCCTTCCACTGGAGCCAGCCCGCGCGGGCCAGATGGGCCACCAGATGCAGCCCGCCGTCCGTCTCGACGTCCAGGAACTTGCCGTGCCGGCGCACGGCCGTCACCTCGGCTCCCTCCACGGCGGTGACCGGGGGGTCGTACGTCTTCAGGACGCTGATGGCCACGGGCAGCACCCGCACCATCCGCCGTCCGACCAGGTGCTCGGTGAGGAAGTCCGTCAGCGCTGCTACCTCGGGCAGTTCGGGCATACGTCCAGAGTGCCATCCGGCACCGACAACGCCCTGCCGTCACTCCCGGACCGGTGGCCACGGCACCCGGAACTCGCACCACACCGCCTTGCCGCCGCCCCGTGCCTCCACGCCCCAGCTGTCGGCGAGCCGTTCCACGAGGACCAGGCCGCGGCCGGAGACACCGATCTCGCCCGCGTCGCGGCGCCGCGGCAGGGCGCTGGAGCAGTCCTCGACCTCGATGCGCAGCCTGCGGTCGCCGCCGTCCAGGGCCCGCAGGGTGACGATCGCGGAGCCCTCGGTGTGCATCAGCGCGTTGGTGATCAGCTCGCCGGCGACCAGCTCGATCTCGTCGGCGAGGTCGTGGGCGCCCCAGGCGCGGACCGCGGCCTGGATCATGTGCCGGGCCCGGGTGAGGGCCTCCGGGTCGCCGGGCGCCACATGCTGCCGGAGCCGGCCGCCGGGCCGCGTGGCCTCCCGGCTGCGGCGACGCAGCAGAAGCAGGGCCACGTCGTCGTCGCCGCCCCGCTCCTCGGCCAGCTGGATCAGCCGGTCGGCGAGGTCGCGCACCTCGTGGGGGCCGTCGCAGACGAGGGCCACCAGGCCGCGCATGCCGTCGTCCAGGTCGGTGCCGGGCTGTTCGACCAGCCCGTCGGTGCACAGCAGCAGGGTGTGGCCGGGGTCGAGTTCAAGGGTGGCGACGGGATACTCCAGCCGCCCGAACTCGGCGGACAGGCCGAGCGGCAGCCCGCCCTCGACGCCGATCCGGGCGCAGCTGCCGTCGCTGTGCCGCACCAGCGGGTCGATGTGCCCGGCGCGGACCACCTGGACGACTCCGGTGGACAGGTCCGCCTCGGCGTACAGGCAGGTGGCGAAGCGGTCGGTGTCGAGTTCGTGCAGGAAGACGGAGGCGCGGGCCATCACGGTGGCCGGGGGGTGGCCCTCGGCGGCGTACGCGCGCAGCACGATGCGCAGCTGCCCCATGACGGCCGCCGCGTGCGTGTCGTGGCCCTGGACGTCCCCGATGACCGCGCCGACCCGGCCTCCGGGCAGCGGGATCAGGTCGTACCAGTCGCCGCCGATGTCCCGGCCCAGGGCGGCCGAGCGGTAGCGGACCGCGACGTCGGCGCCCGGGACGCTGGGAATGGTGCGGGGCAGCATGGCCTGCTGGAGGCCCTGGGCGAGGTCCTTCTCCTGTTCGTAGAGCATGGCCCGCATGAGGCTCTGGGCGATGCTGCTGCCGAGCGCGACGAGGACGGCGCGCTCCTCGGCGGAGAAGCCGCGCCGGTCGTCGTAGAGCAGGCCCATCGCGCCGATCGGGCGGGCCTGGGCGATCAGGGGCAGGTAGGCGGCGGAGGTGATGCGCAGGTCGGTGAGGTGCGGCCAGAGGATCGGGTAGCCCTCGGCGAACTCCTCGGGCGACTCGATGAACCGGGGGCTGAGCGTGCGGACGACCTCGCTCATCGGGTACGGCTCGTCGATCCGGGTGACACGGGTCCCGGGGACGGAGGCATCCACGGGTCCCTCGGCCACCAGCCGGATCCGGCCCGCCTCCACCAGGCCCATCACCAGGCTGGCCGCGCCGAGGTGGCGGATGCCGTGGGTGTCCTTGAGGACGTCGATGACGTCCTGGACGCTGCGGGCGTGGGCGAGCGCGGCGGAGATGACCTGGACGACGCTGGTCTGCTGCCGGAACGCCTCGTCCTGGGCGGCCCGGAGGCTGCGGGCCGCGCTGTCGGCGAGTTCGTCGGTGGCATCGCGGACGATGCCGACGACCCGGCGCGGGCGGCCGGTGTCGTCGCGCCGGATGTAGCCCTGGGTGTGCGTCCAGCGCATGGTGCCGTCACGGCAGCGGATGCGGAAGTAGGCGCCGTAGTTCTCGCTGCCGTCCTTGATCGCCCGGGCGACCACGGCGTCGAGCCGGGCGGCCTCCGGCGGCGGCACCCGGACGGCCAGGGTCTCCGGGCGCCCGTCGTACTCCTCGGGCAGCAGGTCGAACACCTCGAAGGCCTGGGCGTCCATGTGGAACAGACCGACGTCCAGGTCCCAGTCGAAGCTGCCCATGCGGTTGAGCGCGAGGATCGGGTCCGGGTGCGCGGGCCAGTCCTCCGGGAGTGACAGGGCGCTCGCTTCCCGGTCGGCCATGGGGCCACCTTGCCAGGAACCGGCCGATTCTTCGACTTGATCGGCGACGTGAGGGGGGCAGCGCCGGGCTCGTGTGCTCGGCGCCGGGCTCGGCGGGCCCCGGGCCCGCGCTCAGCCGCCGGGCTCGCCCGAGGGGCGGGCGGGGACGGTGCCGGTCACGCCGGGCACGGCGGCGGGCGGGTCGTCCGGGATCAGGCCGCCGCCGTCGGGCAGGCCGGGCACGTCGGGCGGGCCGGTGGCGGCGGAGGTGTCCGGGTCGGAGAGGCTCAGGTCGGAGTCGCCCGGATCGGACGCGCCCGGATCCGAGGGGTCCACGGAGAGGTCGAGGGAGAGATCGCGGGCCGGATCGGGCACGGGATCGGGATCGGGGGCGTCCTCGGCAGGCGGCGGTTCCTCCGCCGTCGTCCCGGTGTTCCGGTCCGCGAGGCCGCTGGCGCCGTCCGGGGGATCGCTGCGTGGGTCCGGCACCACGGAGCCGGGCGGGGACGACGGCGTACCCCCCGGGGACCGCTGCGTACCGGACGGGGACGGCGGCGCGGCCGGGCCGCTCTCGCGCGGGCTGGGCCGCCCGGTGACCCGCGGTCCGGCGTCCGCCGGGCCGGACGGAACCGGGCTGGCGGCGGCCCGCGCGGGCGGGGACACGACCCGGTCCCGGCGGACGTCGTGACCGACCCGGCGCTCGATCCAGGTCCTGCTCCTCGCGTCGACGATCGTGATGCTGGTGACGGCCCGGGGCGCCGGGGCCACCACGATCACCTGTTTCGGCTCGTAACCGGCCCAGGGAGTGCCGCGGGCCCCTGCCCCGCCACGGGTCGGCGCGGGCGGCTTGAGCGGGTTGCCGCAGGCGCAGCGGACCCGGGGCACGCCCCGGTCGTCGACCAGTACGGCGGTGCCGGCCTGGAGGACGGCCTGGTAGCGGGCCGCCTGACGGTCACGGTAGGCGTGGTTGGTGACGCGGGTGTCGGCGCCCAGGACGACCGGGGTCAGGCCACGCAGATAGCCGGGGAGCGCCGACCGGGTGACGCCGGCCACCTGGGCGAAGGCGTCGGCCCTGGCCTCGTCCGCCGCCAGACGGCCGATGTGCCGCTCGACGTCGCAGGCGGCGACGCGCGGGGTTCCCCGGTACAGGCCGGGTGTGGCGCCGGACACGGTACGGGCCGCGCGCAGGGGTGCCTCGACTTCGCCGGGCTGGACCCTGGCGGTGCCCCGGGGGGACTCCGGCCGGGAGGCTCCCGTGTCCGTGGAGTCCGTGAAGGGGTCGGGCCCCCGGTCGGTGGCGGCCTCCAGGAAGACCAGCTCGCCCGCCCTGGTCTGCTTGACACCGGCGCCCGCGCAGCCCGCGGCGAGGAGCGCCACCGAGAGCGCCCAGGCCGCGACGATGGATCGGGTGGGTATCCGCACCGCACACTCCGCATCACTGTGGGTGATTACGCCCTATTGTTGGCATTGCTCAGGTTTGGCTGGCAACTCGGGGAACGCCGTGACGACAGCGGCGCCGGTGTCGCCGCAGGGAGGGCGCGCACAGCCGTGGACTGGTTCACCGCACCCGACTACTGGCTGAGCCGGCTGGTCTTCCAGCGGGCTCTGGCCGCCGTGTACCTGGTCGCGTTCCTGACGGCGGCCCTGCAGTTCCGGGCCCTGCTGGGCGAGCGCGGAATGCTGCCGATCCCCCGCCACCTGGCCCGGGTGCGGTTCCGGCACGCCCCGAGCCTGTTTCATCTGCACTACTCCGACCGCTTCTTCGCGGCCTGCGCCTGGACGGGGTGCGCGGTGTCGGCGGCCCTGCTGGCCGGGGCGGACTCGCTGCTGCCGCTGTGGGCCGGGATCCTGCTGTGGCTGGTGCCGTGGGCGCTGTATCTGTCGATCGTCAACGTGGGCCAGACGTGGTACGCGTTCGGCTGGGAGTCGCTGCTGCTGGAGACGGGTTTCCTGGCCGCGTTCCTCGGCAACGGCGAGGTGGCGCCGCCGGTCGTCGTGCTGTTCCTGCTGCGCTGGATCCTGTTCCGGGTGGAGTTCGGCGCCGGGCTGATCAAGATGCGGGGCGACGCCTGCTGGCGGCAGCTGACCTGTCTGGACTACCACCACGAGACCCAGCCGATGCCGGGCCCGCTGAGCTGGTTCTTCCACCATCTGCCCAAGCCGCTGCACCGGGTGGAGGTGGCCGCCAACCACGTCACCCAGCTGGTCGTACCGGTCCTGCTGTTCACCCCGCAGCCGATCGCCTCGGCCGCCGCCGCGCTGATGATCGTCACCCAGCTGTGGCTGGTGCTCTCCGGCAACTTCTCCTGGCTGAACTGGATCACCATCGTGCTGGCCCTGTCCGCGCTCCAGCTGCCGACGACCGCGCCGTCGGTGCCGGCGGCGCCGCTGTGGTACGAGGCGCTGGTGCTCGCGGTCGCCGCGCTGCTGCTCTTCCTGAGCTACCGCCCGGTGGTGAACATGGTCTCCCGCCGGCAGGTGATGAACCGCTCCTTCGACCCGCTGCACCTGGTGAACACCTACGGCGCGTTCGGCAGCGTCAGCCGGGTCCGCTACGAGGTGGTGGTCGAGGGCACACTGGACGACACGCCGCACCCGGACTCGGACTGGCGGGAGTACGCCTTCAGGGGCAAGCCCGGCGATCCCCGCCGCTGGCCGCGCCAGTTCGCCCCCTACCATCTGCGCCTGGACTGGCTGATGTGGTTCGCGGCGCTGTCGCCCGCCTATGCCGGGGAGTGGTTCGGCGGCCTGGTGGAACGCCTGCTGGAGAACGACCGGGACACGCTGCGGCTGCTGCGCCGCTCCCCGTTCCCGCCGGACACCCCGCCGCGCTATGTCCGGGCCCGGCTGTTCCGGTACCGGTACACGACCTGGCGGGAGCTGCGGGAGACGGGGGCGTGCTGGGAGCGGACGTTCGTGCGGGAGTATCTGCCGCCGACACGGCTCGCGGGCGCGGTTCAGAGGTCGTAGACACGGGTCGCGGTGGTCTCGAACAGCGCCGTGCGGTCCGCGTCGCCGAGCCCTGCCGTCAGCTCGCGGGTGAGCGCGTGGACGTCGGTGTACGTCATGGCCAGGGTGCACACCGGCCAGTCCGAGCCGGCCATCAGCCGGGCGGGGCCGAAGGCGTCGAGGGCGGTGTCGACGTACGGGCGCAGGCCGGCGGGGTTCCGGGTGTCCGGGCCGGCCTCGGTGACCAGACCGGACAGTTTGGCGACGGTGTTGGGGAGGGCGGCGAGGGCCCGCAGGCCGGCGGCCCAGGACGCGCGGTCCCCGGAGGCGATGGGCGGTTTGCCCAGGTGGTCGAGGACGAAGGTGAGCTGGGGCAGGGCCCGGGCCGCCGCCGCGCAGGCCGGGAGCTGGTGGGGCTGGACCACGAGGTCGTAGACCAGTCCGGCGTCGGCCACGGCGGCCAGGCCGCGCAGGACGTCGGGCCGCAGCAGCCACTCGGGGTCGGGTTCGCCCTGCACCTGGTGCCGGATGCCCTTGAGGTAGGAGCCGCCGGGGAGCGCGCGCAGCCGGGCCAGTTCGTCGGCGATGCCCGGGCGGGTGAGGTCGGTCCAGCCGACGACCCCGGCGATCAGGTCGTGGGCGGCGGCGAGGGCGAGGAACTCGGGGGTCTCCTCGGGCACGGTGACCGTCTGGACGAGGACGGTCCGGTCGACTCCGGCGGCGCGCGCCTCGGGTTCCAGGTCGGCGACGGTGAAGTTCCTGCGCAGCGGCCGGAGTTCGGGGCCCCGGATCCAGTCCTGGTCGCGGACGGTCAGGTCCCAGACGTGGTGGTGTGCGTCGACGCTCATGGCAGCTCCCATACGACGGGCAGGGTGGCGGCCGCGCCCTCGGCGGAGTAGTCGTGCGCCACGTCGAGCAGGTCCGCCATCCGGGTCTGCCAGGCCGCGTTGACCGGGAGCCGTTCCAGCTCGGCGAGCAGACGGGCGTAGTCCGCGCACTCCAGGACGTGGAAGAGGTCCGTACCGCTGCGCCAGATGGTCCACGACGTCGCCCCGGCGGCGCGGATGGCGTCGGTGAGGTCCTCCGGGACCGCGCGGTGGGCCGCCTCGTACTCGGCGATCCGGTCCGCGCGGACCTTGGTGTGCAGGGCCACTCTCATGACGGTTCCTCCGGGGGCAGCAGGCCGGTCGCGCGCAGTTCCCGCCAGAAGTCGTCCGGCACCGGTGTCGCGAACTGGTCGGCGCAGTCGTGGACTTCGGCCGCCGACCGGGCGCCGGCCAGGACGCTCGCCACGGCCGGGTGGGCGGAGCAGAAGGCGAGGGCGGCGGCGCGCAGGGTGGTGCCGTGGCGTTCGGCGACCTCTTCGATCCGCAGCGCCCGGTCCAGCAACTCCTGGGGCGCCCGGGTGTAGTCGTACGTCGGGCGGCGTGTCGGATCCGCGAGCAGGCCGGAGTTGAAGGCGCCGCCGATGACCACGGACACGCCCCGCCGTACGGCCTCCGGCAGCAGCTCGGTGGCCGCGCTCTGGTCGAGGAGGGTGTAGCGACCCGCGCAGAGCACCACGTCGACGTCCGTGTCACGGACGAACCGGGTCAGCATCTCCGCCTGGTTCATGCCCGCTCCGATGGCGCCCACCACGCCCTCCGAGCGGAGCTTCTCCAGGGCCGGGTAGCCCTCGCGGAAGGCCTCTTCGGCGTGGTCGTCGGGGTCGTGGAGGTAGACGACGTCGACCCGGTCGAGGCCGAGGCGTTCCAGGCTCGCCTCCAGGGTGCGGCGGACGCCGTCGGCGGTGAAGTCCCAGACGCGGCGGTGGGTGGCGGGTACGTCGAAACCGTTGGCCAGGTCGTCGCCGGTGCCGTCGTCCGGCTCCAGGCGGCGGCCGACCTTCGTGGAGACCGTGTAGTCGGCGCGGTCGTACTCCCTCAGGGCCGCGCCCAGACGGCGTTCGGACAGGCCGAGGCCGTAGTGGGGGGCGGTGTCGAAGTAGCGGATGCCGCGCTCCCAGGCCGCCTGTACGGTCGCGTGCGCCTGCTCGTCGCCGACCGGGGTGTAGAGGTTGCCGAGGGCGGCGACGCCGAGGCCCAGGGAGGTGACCTCGACGCCGCCGCGGCCGAGGGCGGTCACCGGTCGGCCGCCGGGCGCAGCCGCAGGCCCTGCATGCCGCCGTCGACGGCGAGGGCGGTGCCGGTGGTGCCGCCGGAGAGGGGGCTCGCCAAGTAGGCGATGGCACCGGCGACTTCGGCGGCGGAGACCAGCCGCCCGGTGGGCTGGCGGGCCTCCAGGGCGGCGCGTTCGGCGGCCGGGTCCTCGGCCGCGTCCAGCAGCCGGCCGATCCACGGGGTGTCCGCCGTACCGGGGTTGACGCAGTTGACGCGGATGCCCTCGCGGACGTGGTCGGCGGCCATGGCGAGGGTCAGGGAGTACACGGCGCCCTTGGTGGCGCTGTACAGGGCGCGCTGCGGAAGGCCGGCGGTGGCCGCGATGGAGCAGGTGTTGACGATCGCCGCGGTGCCCGGGCGGGCGGTGGCGGCGCGGCGCAGGTACGGCAGGCAGGCGCGGGCGGTGCGGACCGTGCCGAGGACGTTGACGTCGAAGACGTGCCGCCACTCGGCGTCGTCGTTGTCCTCGACGGTGCCCTGGGCGCCGATGCCCGCGTTGTTCACCAGGATGTCCAGGCCGCCCAGCGCCTCGGCCGCGTCCTGGACGGCCGTACGCACCGAGGCGTCGTCGGTGACGTCGGCACGCAGCCCGAGGAGCGGCTTCTCCACCGCGGACGGATCCAGGTCGAGGACCGCGACCTGGGCGCCGCGGGCGGCGAGGAGGTCGGCGGTGGCCCGGCCGATGCCGGACGCACCGCCGGTCACCAGGGCCCTCAGTCCCGCGAAGTCGCTCATGCGGCCTGTCCCTTCTGGGTGTCGGGGTCGGCGGCCCAGTAGGTGCCGCCGGGGAACGTGTACCGCACGAGGGACTCCGGGCGCAGGGCGGCGGAGAAGCCGGGCGCGGTGGGTGCCGTGTAGTGGCCGTCGCGGATGACGACCGGGGTGACGAAGTGCTCGTGGAGGTGGTCGACGTACTCGATGACCCGGTCCTCGGTGCTGCCCGAGACGGCCAGGTAGTCGAACATCGACAGGTGCTGGACGAGTTCGCACAGGCCGACCCCGCCCGCGTGCGGGCAGACGGGGACGCCGAACTTGGCGGCGAGGAGCAGGATGGCGAGGTTCTCGTTGACCCCGCCGACGCGGGCCGCGTCGATCTGCACGATGTCGAGGGCGCCGGCCTGGAGCATCTGCTTGAACACGATCCGGTTCTGCACGTGTTCGCCGGTGGCGACCTTCACGGGGCCGACCGCGCGGCGGATCGCGGCGTGACCGAGGACGTCGTCGGGGCTGGTGGGCTCCTCGATCCAGTACGGGGCGAACTCGGCCAGGGCGTTGGTCCAGCGGATCGCCTCGTCCACGTTCCAGCGCTGGTTGGCGTCGATCGCCAGGCGGATCTCCGGTCCGACGACGGCGCGGGCCACCCGGCAGCGGCGGATGTCGTCGTCGAGGTCGGCGCCGACCTTCAGCTTGATCTGCCGGAAGCCGTCGGCGACGGCCTGGGCGGCGAGCCGGCCGAGCTTGTCGTCGTCGTAACCGAGCCAGCCCGGGGAGGTGGTGTAGGCGGGGAAGCCTCGCTCCAGGAGCCGGGCCCGGCGCTCCTCGGCACCCGCTCTGCCGCGCCTGAGCAGGTCGAGGGCGTCCTCGGGGGTGAGGGCGTCGGTGATGTACCGGAAGTCGATCTGCCGGACCAGCCACTCGGGTTCGGCGTCGGCGAGCAGCTGCCACAGCGGCTTGCCGGCCCGCCGGGCGGCGAGGTCCCAGGCGGCGTTGACGACGGCCCCGATCGCCATGTGCATCACACCCTTCTCGGGGCCCAGCCAGCGCAGCTGGCTGTCGGCGATCAGGTCCCGGAAGAGCGAGCCGGGGTCGGCGCACAGCTCCTCGACGTCGCGGCCCAGCACATGGCCCCGCAGCGCGTCGATCGCGGCGACCTGGACGTCGTTGCCCCGCCCGATGGTGAAGGTGAATCCGTGTCCCTCCAGTCCGTCGGCGGCGTCGGTGCGCAGGACGACGTAGGCCGCCGAGTAGTCGGGGTCCGGGTTCATCGCGTCGGAGCCGTCCAGCTCGCGCGAGGTGGGGAAGCGGATGTCGTGGGTGTCGACCGCGATGACGCGGGCGGGGGCGTCGGACACGGAGGCCCTTTCTGCTGAGGGAAGGTGACGGTTCATCAGTCCTGGGCGCGGCCCGTCGTCACACGGGCGATCATCAGGGCGACGAGGATGATGCCGCCGTAGATGGCCTGGATCCAGAACGACGGCACCTGGGCGAGGGTGAGCAGGTTCTGTACGACGCCCAGGAGGAGGACGCCGGTCAGGGCGCCGAACATGGTGCCCTTGCCGCCGTCCAGGCTGATCCCGCCGATCACCGCCGCCGCGAACACGGTGAAGATCATGTTCTGGCCCTGGTTGGCGCTGATCGCGCCGACGTAGCCGGTCTGCATGATGCCGCCGACGGAGGCGAGGGCACCGGCGACGACGAACACCCCGAGCATCACGCGCTCCACGCGGATGCCCGCGGCGCGGGCGGCGTCCGCGTTGCCGCCGATGGCGTACAGGGCGCGCCCGACGCGGTGGTACTTGAGCACGCCCCCGGTGACGGCGAAGGCGACGGCGGCGAGCCACACCGACATCGGGATGTGCAGGAAGGTGGTGGTGGCCAGCGAGTAGAAGCTGTCGGGCATGCCGAACAGGGTCTTGCCCTTGGTGGCGCCGACCAGCAGCCCGCGCAGCACGATGAGCATCGCCAGCGTCACGATGAACGCGTTGAGCTTGAACTTCACGACCAGGACGCCGTTGAAGGCGCCGACGGCCGCGCCCACGACGAGGATCGCGAGCAGGGCGGCCGGCGCCGGGAACCCGGTGCCCCAGCCGGACTGCGCCGCGGGCAGGACGAGGAGCGCGCCGACGGCGGGCGCGATGCCGACGACCGACTCCAGGGACAGGTCGAACTTGCCGGTGATGAGCACCAGCGACTCGGCGAGCACCACCATGGCGAGGGCGGCCGAGGCGCCCAGGATCGAGATCAGGTTCCGTTCGGTGAGGAACGAGTCGTTGACCACCGCGCCCAGCACCATGAGCAGCAACAAGGCTGGTACGAGCGCGAGTTCGCGGGCGCGGCGGAGCAGCACCGCCCGCGCCGCCCGCTGGTCGGGAAGGCGGGGCGAGGTGAGCGGCGGGGCCTTGGTGTCAGCCATGGTCCACTCCTTCGATGGAGGCGATCAGCTCGTGGTCGCGCCAGCCGGCCGGGTGCTCGGCGACGATGCGGCCGTGGAAGAGGACGAGGACGCGGTCGCAGCGGCGCAGATCGTCGAGTTCGTCCGAGACGACGAGCACGGCCGTGCCGTCCTCTCGGGCGCTGTCCATGCGGGCCAGCAGGGACTCCTTGGACTTCACGTCGACGCCCGCCGTGGGGTTGATCAGGACGAGCAGGCGGGGGTCGGAGGCCAGGGCGCGGGCCATGACGACCTTCTGCGCGTTGCCGCCGGACAGGTCGGAGACGGGCTGTCCGGGGCCCTCGGTGCGGATGTCGAGGCGGTCGATCAGCTCGGTGGCGACGCCGCGTCTGCGGTCGGTGCCGACGAAACCGAAGCGGCCGAGCCGGTCCAGGACGCTCAGGGTGGTGTTGTCGCCGACGGTCATGCCGGGGACCAGCCCCTGCTCGTGCCGGTCGCGGGGCACGCAGCCGACGCCCGCGTCCAGCGCCGCCCGCACGTCGCCGAACGGCAGCGGCTCTCCTTCGAGCAGGGCCGATCCGCCGGCCGGGGTGTGCAGTCCGGCGAGGGTCTCGGCCAGCTCGATCTTGCCGCTGCCGCTGATCCCGGCGAGTCCCACGACCTCACCGCGGCGGACGGTGAGGTCGATGCCGTCGTACGCGGTGGAGGTGAGGCCGCACACGTCGAGCACGACCGGGGCCGCGTCGGTCACGGTGACACGCGACTGCGCGTGCTCGGCGATCGACTCCCCCGCCATCGCCTCCACCAGGGCCGCCCTGGGCAGCTCGGCGACGGGAGCCGTCGTGATCCAGCGGGCGTCCCGCAGCACGGTGACGGTCTGGCAGACCTCGTACACCTCCTGCAGGTGGTGCGAGATGAACAGGAAGGTCACACCGGAGTCCTGGAGCGCCCGCATCCGGCTGAACAGCCGCTCGATCTCCCGGTTGTCGAGCTGGGCGGTGGGCTCGTCCAGCACGATGAACCGGGCGCCGAAACTCAACGCGCGCGCGATCTCCACCATCTGGCGGTCCTCGACCTTGAGGTCGGCGGTACGGGCCTCCGGGTCGACGTGGACGTCCCAGGCGGCGAGGAGGCCGGCGGCCTCGCTGCGCAGCCGGCGCCAGCTGATCAACCCCCGTGCCTGCGGCTGCCGGTTGAGGAAGAGGTTCTCCGCGACCGTCAGCTCCGGTACGACCGTGGGTTTCTGGTACACGCAGGCGACCTTGCGGCGCCAGGCGTCCCGGTCGGCGAGCGGGGGCGCGGGCTCGCCGTCGAAGCGGACGGTGCCCGCGTCCGGGGCCTGGAGGCCGGTGAGGATGTTCACCAGGGTGGACTTGCCGGCGCCGTTGCGGCCGACGAGGGCGTGGGACTCGCCGGGCAGTACGGTGAGCCGGCCGTCGGCGAGGGCGACGGTGGGGCCGTACCGCTTGACGATCCCCTGTGCTTCCACGAGTGGCGTGCTCATTCGACCGTGTTGCCCCACAGCTTGGGGTCGTCGACGTTGTCCTTGGTGACCAGCGGGGCGGGCAGCTGGTCCTCCAGGATGCCGCTGGGCAGCTGGACGATCGTGGAGTCGTGGTCGGTCGGGCCGGGCTTGAACTTCTTCCCCTCCATCGCCGCCTTGATGTAGTAAAGGCCGTACTTGGCGTAGGCGTCGGCCGGCTGGGAGACGGTGGCGTCGATCTGGCCCTTGCGGATGGCCTCGTACTCCTGCGGGATGCCGTCGTTGGAGACGATCGCGATGTGCCCCTTCTGCCCCGCCGCCTTGAGCATGTTCTTCGACTTCAGGGTCTGCAGGGTCGGGGCGAGATAGACGCCGCCCGCCTGGAGGTAGATGCCCTTGATGTCGGGGTTGGCGTTGAGGAGGGTGTCGAGCTTGGCGGCGGCGGTGTCGGATTCCCACTTGGCGGGGATCTCCAGCACCTTGAGCGCGGGGTACTTCTCCTTCACGCAGGACCGGAACGCCTCGGAGCGGTCGCGGCCGTTGACCGATGCCAGGTCGCCCATGATCTGCACGACCTTGCCGCTGCTCACGTGCTGGCCGAGGTAGTCGCAGGCCTTCTTGCCGTAGGCGACGTTGTCGGCGCGCACCACCATGGCGACCTTGCCCTTGTCGGGCGCGACGTCCACGGCGACGACCGGTACGCCCCTGCGTTCGGCCTGGTCGAGCCCGGCCTGGATGGCGGCGCTGTCCAGCGGGGCGACGACCAGCCCCTTGACGCCCTGGGTGAGTTCGTTGTCGATGTCGGTGATCTGCTGCGAGGGGTCGCTGTTGGAGTTGACCGTCTTCAGCACCTCGACGCCCTCGGACTTGGCCATCTTGGGCACGTAGTCGTTGTACGACTGCCAGAACGGCGAGGTCAGCAGCGGCAGGATCACGCCGACCTTGCCGGTGCCGCCGCTTCCCGCGCTCGCGGTGTCCTTCGTGCTGCCGCAGGCGGCGAGCACGAGCGAGGCGCCGACGGCCAGGGCCGCCGCGCCGGTGATCCGGGACCTGCTGCGTTTGCTCACTGTGCTGGCGGGCATCTCGCGGCTCCTCGTCGAGGGGGGTTCGAGCAGACGACCGCATACTTATCAGACCACTCGGGCCACGGAACACCCTCGTGCAGCGAAAATTCCGGCCGACGACACGTAGTGGTCCGACCACTCGGCTGGCTAGACTGCGACGCACCCGGTGAGTGGAGGAGTGGCGTGGACGAGGCAGCCCCGCAGAAGGGCACGGTGACCCAGCGCGCCATCGAGGAGATCAAGGCGCTGATCGCCGAGGGCCGGCTGGAGCCGGGCCAGCGGCTGCCCACCGAACGCGAACTGGCAGCTCAGCTGGGTATCTCGCGCAGCTCGATGCGGGAGGCGATCCGCGCCCTGACGGTGATGGGCGTCCTGGAAGCACGGCACGGGTCCGGGATCTACGTCACCGCGCTGGAGGCCGGCGACCTGCTGGAGACCTTCGGGGTGGTCGCCGACCTGTCCCGGGGCCCGCGCCTGGTGGAACTCCTGGAGGTGCGCCGGATCCTGGAGTCGACGGCGACAGCGCTGGCCGCCGCGCGCATCACCGACGACCAAC
Organism: Streptomyces sp. NPDC052721; assembly: GCF_040678315.1. Classification (NCBI taxonomy): domain Bacteria; kingdom Bacillati; phylum Actinomycetota; class Actinomycetes; order Kitasatosporales; family Streptomycetaceae; genus Streptomyces; species Streptomyces sp. NPDC052721. The sequence goes on from NZ_JBFATL010000030.1 coordinate 54,840, forward strand.
TGGCCGCCGTGGAGAAGCACTTGGCGTCGATGAACGCCACCGACGACCCCGAGGAGATCCTCGCCCACGACCTCGCCTTCCACCGCGAGATCGCGTCCGCCGCCGGCAACGAGACCATGGCCGCCATCCTGGACGGCCTGTCCTCGCGCACCTTCCGCGCCCGCGTCTGGCGCGGCTACCAGGAGGAAGGCGCCTTCGCCCGCACCCGCCGCGAACACGCCGCCATCCACCGCGCCCTCGCCGCCCACGACCCCGAGGCGGCCCGGGCCGCGGCAGCGGCTCACGTGGGCGAGGTGGAGGAGTGGCTACGGGCCCAGCTCGGTGGCTAGGTTCTGCCGTCAAGTGTTCTCGACTTCTGGTCATGGTCGAGTGATACGTCGCCGTGAACGGTCCGACGGGCAGTGGGAGATAGTCGCCTCCCGGGTACTGTAGGTTCCTGCCATGGCCACGAGCAAAGGGATCGAAAACCCGGAGTCGCGCAGCGGCCAACGACTCCATAGGCTACGAAACCGCCAAGGCCAGCGCTCTCTCTGCGGCTGCCGGGATACCTGGCTTCGTCGCCCTTCCCGCCACTGTGCCCGCCGATGTGGCCCAGTACTTCGGCCACGTGCTGCGTATCGCGCAGAAGCTCGCCTACCTCTATAGCTGGCCTGATCTGTTCTCCGGCGACAACGATGACCTCGATGACGCGACCAAGGGAGTCCTCACGCTCTTCGTCGGTGTCATGTTCGGCACCCAATCGGCGAACGCTGCCGTGGGGAAGGTCGCGGGGATGATGTCGAAACAGGTCGCCAAGAAGCTACCTCAGAAGGCACTCACCCAGGGCGTCATCTACCCCATCGAGAAAAAAGTCGCGGGCTACCTCGGCGTCCAGATGACAAAGCAGACCTTCGCAAAAACCGTCTCGAAGGCTATCCCCGTCGTCGGGGCGGTTGTTTCTGGCGGGCTCACTCTTGGGACCTACCTTCCTATGGCGAAGAGGCTGAAGAAGCACCTGTCCAGCTTGGAGCTGACGAAGCCGACGCACCGAGTGGTGCATGTGGAGTTGTGAGACGGGCTTCGACCAGCGTGCGGTCGTCATGCGTGCGGGGTGCTCCCTGGGGTTCCGGGTGACTACCAGGGGTGGGTCACGGTCACGGGGGTCGAGGCGTTGTAGAGCTCCCCCACCGCTCGCAGTTCGAATCGCGCGGCCGTCTCCCCTTGTTCGGGCCGCTGACCGGCGACGAAGTAGGCGCGCTGGCCGGTGGCGCCGAGGAAGCGGCGGGTGCCGTCGGGCAGGAGGCGGTGGAGGGTGTAGTGGCGGACGGCGCCGGGAGCGGCGGTCCAGGCGAGGCGGAGATCGCCGCCGTTCGCCGCGGTGACGCGGGCGCCGGAGGGGGCGGCGGGTGTGGTGACGGTGTCGCGTACGGCCAGACCGCCCAGCCGCCAGCGGACCGGGCCCTCGGTCGTGGTGAGCCGGATGCCGAGCGCGTGGACGGTGCCGGAAAGCCCTGTGAGCGGTACGGTCACGCTCTGCCAGCCGTTGACCGACCGAACCCGGGCTCCGCTGTTGACCGAGTTGACAGCCACATAGGTGTACGGCGGTGTCTCCCCCGGCGCGCTCGGTTCGGCCGTCGCCACCGCCAGCTCGACGTTCACATCCCCAGACTCACTCCGGGACGTCAGCTCGACAACCGTGTTCACACCGATCGGCAGTCGGGTGGCGTACAGATCCAGCACCACTGGTTGATCCAGTTCACCCGCGACCAGCACACTGCTCCCGCCCCGCCAGGCGTCGGCGAAGTCGAAGGACACCGCCGGCCGTTCCCCCGCCGTGCGGACCGCCCATCGCCGCGACGGCAACCGGTCCTGGAGCCCGAGGTGGTTCCAGGGCGCCTGCGAGGTGACGACCCCGTCCTCGTACCAGCGCAGGCCGTGCCCGGTGTTGAACACACTCGCGAACGGCACCGAGGTCACCGTCGACCGGTCCGCCACGGACACCGCCGGCGCCCGCCACGGATCACTCGCGTCGGGCCGCGACGGGTCCAGCGACCGCCCGGTCCAGAACCGGTCGTCGGCCGCGTGGAAGTCCTCGGGGGCGCGCTGGTCGGCGGGCAGGTGGTTGCGGGTCCACTCGGGCCGGTAGAAGCCGATCGAGGTGACGTGGGGCTTGCCGGTCGGCACGATCGCGTCCCAGTTCACGGACGTACCGGACCCGTTCGACTCGACGTCGACGCCCGCCCACAACTCGTAGCGGCTGCGCCCCAGTCGGTCTGCCTTCGTGCCCGAGGCGGCGAGGGTGGCCGCGCTCCACCGGAAGTCCACGAACATGTCGTCGGCGGCCTCGAAGAACGCCTGGTTCTGGCTGTTCAGGGCACCCTGCCAGCTGACCGTGCCGTTCACGGTCATGGCGTCGTACCAGGTCACCCGTTGCCCCTTGGCCGCCGCGAGCGCCTTCAGCTCCTTGAGGAAGCCCAGCATGGCCGTGCCCAGCGCGGTGTTGCCGCCGCTGGTCTCGGCGTTGACGAACCAGCCGTCGAAGCCGTACGCCGCCGCTACCGCGACGAGTTGCGCGGCGAGCGGGTAGTGACCGCCGGCGTCCTTCTGCACCAGGTCCCGGGTCCACTGGAGTTGTCCGCCGTAGGCCACCGGGGGCAGGAAGATGTTCCCGAGGACGGGGACGCCGTGCCGGTGGGCCGCGTCCACGATGGGCGCGTTCGGCGCGAGGATCAGGCCCTCGCCGGCCGAGCCGCCCCAGAACACCAGCTCGTCGATGTACGCCCAGTGGGTCAGGGCGTAGTAGTCGGCCGTGGCCGAGCCCTGGGAGGGGTTGGCGGCGGTGGGTCCGAAGGAGACGAGGGCCTGGACGCGGGCCTGTCCGGAGCGGGCGGTGGTGTTCGCCGGGGCCGGGGTGAAGCGGGCGGCGAGCGGTACGGAGGCGGCGTTGAACGCGAGATCGGGGTCGTCGGCCGCACGCCAGCTCTTCAGGCTGCGCCAGGTGATGCCGGGACCGGGGCTGCCGGCGGGCAGCGAGTCCGGGTACCAGTAGGAGGCGTACGGCGGGATCGCGGCGGCGGTGTGCGGGGCGGCCTGCGCGGGCAGCGCGGGGGTCAGGGCGGCGGCGCCGGCGGCGATCAGGACCGTGCGTCTGGTGGGGTTCACGAGCGGAGGCCTCCATGAGGGACGGGACGTACCTGCTGTGACGACTGGCCTTGACATCGTTGTCGGAGACTTCCGTGGAAGTCAATGACGGTGCACGGCCTCTCGACGTGCGGCCCCCTGAGCGGGCACAGTTCTTCCTGCCCGCCTTCCGTACCCATGAGTAACGAGGAGCGCCCGTGAGCAGCTGGGCCGGCCGGAGTGCCGCCGAGATCGCCGCCGCCGTCCGCGAGAAGCGGGTGACGCCGAGGGAGGTGGTGGCCGAGCACCTCGCGCGGATCGAGCGGCTCGACGGCCGGATCGGGGCGTTCCGGAAGGTCCGGGCGGAGGCGGCGCTCGCCGAGGCCGACGAGCTGGCGTCCCGCGCCGATCTGACCGAACTGCCGCTCGCCGGTGTGCCGTTGGCGGTCAAGGACAATCTGGCGGTGCGCGGCGAGTCGTGCCGCAACGGCTCCGCCGCCACCCCGGACGCCCCGGCCGCCGACGACCATGTGACGGTGGCCCGGCTGCGGGCGGCGGGCGCGGTGGTCGTCGGGCTGACGAACGTGCCCGAGCTGTGCGTCTTCGGCACCACGGAGGGTCCGTACGGCATCGCACGCAATCCGTGGGACCTCTCCCGCACGGCGGGCGGCTCCTCCGGCGGCAGCGCGGCGGCGGTGGCAGCGGGACTCGTGCCGCTCGCGCTGGGCAACGACGGGATGGGCTCCCTGCGCATCCCGGCCGCGAACTGCGGTCTGGTCACGCTGAAGCCGGGGCACGGGGTGGTGCCGGCGGGGATCGGCGACGGCGACTGGTTCGGCATGTCGGAGAACGGCCCGCTGGCCACGACGGTCGAGGACCTGCGGCTGATGCTGGAGGTGCTCGCGGACACGGAGTTCGTACGGCCGCTGGAAGGCGCGCGCCGGAAGATCGCCGTCGGCCTGCGCAGTCCGCTCGCGGGGGTGAGCGTGAGCCGGTCGTATACGGCCGCGGTCCGGCAGGCGGCCGGAGTGCTGGCCCGGGCCGGGCATCAGGTGCGGCGGGCCGAGCCGCCGTACCCGCTCTCCCTGGGCGTGACCGCGCTCCAGCACTGGACGGCGGGTACGGCGGTGGACGCCGAGGGCCTGGACCGGGCGCGGCTGGCCCGCCGGACCCGGGTGCACGCGGCCGTGGGCCGCCGGTTCGTCCGGCCGGTCCGCACCGGCGCGGCGCGCGAGCGGCTGCGTGCCCGGCTGACGCCGTTCTTCACCGAGTACGACGTGCTGCTCACCCCGGCCCTCGCCCGCCGCTCCCCGCAGGCCGGGCCGTGGCACGAGCGCGGCTGGCTGCGCAACGTCCTGGTCAACACCGCCTACTCGCCCTTCACCCCGCCGTGGAACCTGACGGGCTGGCCGGCGATGTCCGTGCCGGCCGGCAGTCTGCCCTCGGGCGCCCCCTGTGCCGTACAGCTCGTGGGCCGGCCGGGCACGGAGGCCGTGCTGCTGGAGCTGGCGCGGGAGTTGGAGGAGTTGAGCCCGTGGCGGCGGACGGCACCGGTGGCGGAGCTGGGCGAGGGGCCTGCGCCCGGGAGGTGACGGGCGGTGGAACCGGTGGCCGAGGCGCGAGAGGCGGGATCCGCGGCCGGTGTGCGGGCCGCGGCTTCTCCGATCCGCATGGGCGTGCGTCTGTCACGCCCACGCGGGCGGCGATCGCGAAGGAACCGACCCGGGGGTCAGTCCACGCTCGGCAGGATGTGGGGCTCGGCGAGGTCGTCCTCGTAACCCGCGAGGCGGATCGGGGCGGACCGGGCCCACACGTCGAGGCTGCCGAGTTCTCCGGGCCGGCGGCCCGTGCGCTCCGTGTGTTCCTCGGGGCGCTGCTCGCGATTCGTCTTCTCCGGTGTCACCGCGCACTCCTTATGTGTCGGTCACCCTCAGGGCGTACCGGACAGTCTGCGCTCCGGTGCTCGACGCCCGCTCGGGTCTGAATGGAAGGCCAGTTCGGACGCGGTGGCGCCGGTTCCTCTGTCAGAGCAGGCCGTTGTCCGCCGGCTCGCCCCAGGACGGACGGTGGGTGTGGGTGGAACCCCGGTACTGGTGTCCGTCGGCACCAGATTAACCAAATGAGCGGACATCCGCTCGATAGGGAGTGCAAACAAGCTGTAACCAATACGCTTCCAGCCGCTCCTCAATACCCCCTAATATGGGGCCTTTTGAAACAAGCCGCTCACTCGGACGACGCGGCGAATCACCCATGTGGCCTACAGGAACGAACACCTCTTCACATGCTGTTGCCCGGCGGCAAGCTCGTGGGGCTGGTGCGGGGCACCGGGCCGGTGCTCTGCCCGGCGACGAGACGGCCCGGGCGCGCGGCGCCGCCGAGGCGGTGCGCGCCCGGGCCGGGGAGCGGGTGTTCCGCTGGTCCGTGGGGACGCGGACCCGGCCGACGACGATGCGCTGCCGCTGCGTCAGGCCGGTGAGGAGGGCCGTACGGCCGGCGTCGACGCGGGCACGGTGGAGGACTGGCGCCGCCGCCGTGGCTCACGCCCGCGCGTCACCCGTGCGGCGGCTCTGCCCTTCGTCTACCACTTGCCGGGTGCGTAGTCCTTCAGGAAGACGCCGTACAGGTCCTCGCCCGCCTCGCCGCGCACGACCGGGTCGTAGACGCGGGCGGCGCCGTCGACCAGGTCGAGCGGTGCGTGGAAGCCGGCCTCGGCGAGGCGCAGCTTGTCGTAGTGGGGGCGCTCGTCGGTGATCCAGCCGGTGTCGACCGAGGTCATGAGGATGCGGTCGGTCTCGAACATCTCGTGGCCGCTGGTCCGCGTCACCATGTTCATGGCGGCCTTGGCGGCGTTGGTGTTCGGGTGGCCCGCGCCCTTGTAGCCCCGGCTGAAGACGCCCTCCATGGCCGAGACGTTCACGACGTACGCCCGTCCGCTCGCCGCCTTCCTCGCGGCATCGGCCATGGCCGGGCGGAGCTTGCTGATCAGGATGAACGGCGCCGTGTAGTTGCACAGCTGGGTCTCCAGCAGCTCCACCGGGGAGATCTGCTCGATCGTCTGCACCCAGGTGTTGGACTCCACCACGTCGGGGAGCAGGCCGCCCGCGTCGATGGCGGTGCCGTCCAGGTGCCGGGCGACGCTGGCGTTGCCCGCGACCAGGGCGAGGTCGGCGACCTTCTGCGCGTCGAGGCCGCTGGTGCCGACGGGCAGCGCGGCCAGGCCGTCGACCGCCCCGGAGTTGAAGGCGCCGATGACGTGGTGGGCGGGAAGCTCCCCGGCGGGCAGCGGAGCGCTCTCGCCCTCGACCAGGGCGGCGTACGCGGAGGGCAGGCGGCGCACGGTCTGCGTGGCGTTGTTGATCAGGATGTCCAGCGGCCCGGCCTCGGCGACCTGATCGGCCAGCGCGACGACCTGGGCAGGGTCGCGCAGGTCGATGCCGACGACCTCCAGGCGGTGGATCCAGTCCGCCGAGTCTTCCATCGCCTTGAAGCGGCGGATGGCGTCCTTGGGGAAGCGGGTCGTGATGGTGGTGTGCGCGCCGTCACGGAGCAGGCGCAGCGCGATGTACATGCCGATCTTGGCCCGGCCGCCGGTGAGCAGGGCGCGCTTGCCGGTGAGGTCGGCGCGGGCGTCCCGCTTGGCGCGGTTCTCTGCGGCGCACTTCTGGCACAGCTGGTGGTAGAAGTAGTCGACCTCGACGTAGCGCTGCTTGCAGATGTAGCAGGAGCGCGGGCGCTGGAGTATGCCCGCGATCCGGCCGGACTCGACCTTGGAGGAGGGCAGGATGCCCTCGGTCTCGTCGTCGATGCGCTCGGCGGACCCGGTGGCGGTGGCCTCGGTGACGGCACGGTCGTGCGCGGTCTTGGCGGCCCGGCGCTCCTGGCGGCGGCGCTGCTTCACCGTCCGGTAGATGTGCGAGGTGGCACGGCGGACCGCGATCGCGTCGGGGTGGTCGACGTCGAGCCGGTCCAGTTCCTCCAGCACGCTCAGGCAGACGGCCAGCCGCTCCGGGTCGATACCGGGCCCGTGGACCGCCTCGTCCATGGCGGCGTCCGTGGGCACGTCCATCGCCGCCGAGCCGTCGTCTGTCACCGTCATCGCGCTGCCGCTTCCCTGATCACCCGCGCAGCGCTCCGACTCGCGCCCGCTTTCGAACAGCGAATTTTACGGAGCCCGGCCCAGTGCGCCAAACCGCTGCCGCCGGCGGGTGCGGGGCGATGGCGGCCGGCGGTGGGGGCGGCCTCCGTGGGCGGTGTGCGCCTTCCGGTGGCAAGCGGGCGCGGGGAAGGGCACGGCCGAGGGGTCGCGGTGCGACGGACGGGGTGGCCGGCGGGGCTCGGTGGTCGTGGTCGGACGGCTGTGGCGCGCGAGCAGCCAGGGCGTCGGCCAGGGCGGGACGGCTGCGACCACGGGCGCGGCTCGGGTGGCCCGGCAGCTCGGATCGAGAGGCCAGTGGCCAGGCGGTGCGGGAGGGTGCGGCCGGTGACCTGCCGGGGCGAGCTGAGGAGCCGGTGGTCCACGACGGCGCACGCCCCACGGAGACCAGCGGCATCCACCGGCCGCCCACCGGGCCCGCCGACCGCGTCGCCACACACCCGCAGGCCGGCGCCGGCCTGCGCCTTACGGGGACACCCGCACCCGCAGGCCGCCCACCGCGCCGGCAGCCGCCGTAGCGCGCACGCCCCATGGAAGACACCGGCACCGCCGCCCCCACTCCGCACCCGCGGCGAAAGCCGCACGGTGGTGCGGGTGGGGACCCCGGGCCCGGCGCTCAGCCGTCGCAGACGGCCAGTAGTGTCTCCACTTCCGCCGACACCGCGTGAGCGAACCGGTCCAGGTCCGGCACGGCCTCCGCGTCGGCGACCAGCCCGTAGTGCACGCGCCCGCGATACGTCGAGATCGCGACCGCAAGCGCCTGGCCGGGGGCGAGCGGCGCCAGCGGATACACCTCGGTCAGCTCGTGGCCGCCGAGCCGGAGCCCGAGCCCGGGCAGCGGCACGCTGGTGACCAGGATGTCGAACCACAGCCGGGCCGCCTGACCGACCAGCGGCCCGCCCAGCCGGTGGCCTAGCGCCGGCACGTGGTCGGCGAGCAGCGCCACCGCGCCCGCGCCCCGGTTGGGACCCGCGTCCTTGTTGCGGATCATCGCGGTCCGCACCGTTTCCAGACGGCCGAGCGGGTCGCTCTCGCCCACCGGAAGCCGTATCAGGTACCCGGAGAGCCGGTTGCCCTGCGGCTGGGCGGTGTGCGGGCGGCGCCGGGAGACGGGGATCAGGGCGCGGGGCGCCACGCCCTTGCTGCCGTCGCCCCGCTCGTCCAGCCAGCGGCGCAGCGCGCCGGCGACGACGGCGATGAGGACGTCGTTCACGGTGCCGCCGGCGCTCTTGCGCACCCGGTGCACGTCGTCGATGTCGAGGACGACCCCGGCGGTGCGGCGGGTGCCGCTGGGCGCGGAGGTCAGCGCGGCGCACGGCCGCATGCCGAGGGTGGACAGGGCGAGCGAGGCGCCGATGTCCAGGGCCCGGCCCACGTCGGACAGCGCGCCCCGGACCAGCCCGGGCATCCGCGCGGGCAGCCGGCGCACGTCGGACAGCAGGCCGCGCGGCGGCTCGATGGCGCGGGGCGCACGCTGGGGCAGGTCGACGGGGTCCAGGACGCCGGCGGCGAGCTTCAGCGCGCGCAGCCCGTCGGCGAGGGCGTGGTGGAACTTGAAGAGCACGGCGAAGGACACCCCGTCCTCGCCGGGCAGCACGTGCGCCTCCCAGGGCGGCCGGCCGCGTTCCAGGGGGCGCTCCATCAGCCGGCCGGCGTCCGCGTGGAAGTCGTCGGTCGGGGCGTGCAGCCGTACGTGGTTCAGCGGGTCGAAGTCCGGGTCGGTCTCGCGGGCGGCGCCGCCGAAGGCGAGCGGCTGCCAGAGGTCGCGGATGCGCATGCGCAGGCCGGGTACTGCGGCGGCCCGGGCGGCGAGCAGGTCGGCGGCGTGGGCCCCGGCGGTGGGCGAGTGCGCGGAGAAGACACCGAGCGCGCCGAGGTGCATCGGGTGCCGGTCGGACTCCATGTTCCAGAAAGCCAGGTCGAGTGGAGCGAGCAGGTCGGAAGTCAAGGGCTTGCCTCACGCGTCGACGAAGGGCGGATCAGCAGTCAATCCCTGCTGGCCGATTACGGTCAAGTACGATCACACTACGCACAGTTAACGCCAGGTTAAGTCCCGCCGCCGGTGAAAGCGGCGGGACGCAGGCGACGGCTGAGGTCATTTCAGGACGGGCGGCGCCGCTGCGGGTGAGGTACCCCACTCCGACGGCCGCGGGCCGACCGTGAAGGCGAGGGAGCGCAGGGAGCGCAGCGCCCCGGCCGGCAGATAGGTCCGGCCGTGCGGCCTGCCGTCCGTGTGCACGGCCTGGACGTAGCGGTCGCCGGCCGAGGTCCCGGGGGCGGTCACCGTCAGCCGGCCGGTGGGCCAGTAGCCGCGGTCCAGGGTGAGGTCGACGCGGTCGAAGACGGGGGTGGTCAGTCCCCAGGTGTCGTAGCCGGGCTGGACCGGGAAGATCCCGATGGACGACAGGACGTTCCAGGCGGACATCGTTCCGAGGTCGTCGTTGCCGGTCATGCCGGTGGGGCTGTCGGTGAACAGGGTCAGCGCGGCGTGCACCACGTCCGTGGTCTTCCAGGGCTGGCCGGTGGAGAGGTAGGTGTAGGGCGCGATGAGGTCCGGCTCGTTCATCGGGTTGTAGACGGCGGCGTTGTAGTACGCGTACGGGTCGCCGTGCACCCACACCTCGCGGGCGGTCCCCTCCGGGTCCGCGAGCAGCCGCTCGTAGGCGAAGAAGGCGTCCAGGCGGGCGTTGGCCGCGCGCGTGCCGCCGATCAACCCGACCATGCCCGGGACGTCCTGCGGGACGAGCCACTGGTACTGCCAGGCCGTGCCCTCGTGGAAGCCGGTGCCGCGGGCCGGGTCGGGCGAGCCGGTGAAGGCGCCGGAGGCGTCGCGGGCGCGGAAGAAGCCGGTACCGGGGTCGAAGACGTTCCGGTAGTTGCGCGAGCGGGCGGCATAGCGGGCGGCGTCGTCCTCGTGGCCGAGGCCGCGGGCCATCTGGGCGAGCATCGCGTCGGCGAGCGCGTACTCCAGGGTGACGGAGGCGCCGTGGTGGTAGTCGGAGTCGCCCATCTTGGCGTACGGCCGCCCCTTGACGTAGGGCGCGAAACCGTCCGCGATGTACTCGGCGTTGGCCTCCCGGCCGATACCCGGGTACTCGGCGGGCGGCACACCGTCGGCGTTCTTCTTCAGCGCGCGGTAGGCCCGCTCCTCGAATCCCTTCAGGAGCCCCATCCGGTAGGCGGTGGTCAGGAACGGGGTGACCGGGTCGCCGCTCATGATGTTCGTCTCGACCGGGCCGTAACCCCACTTGGGCAGCCACCCGCCGTCCTCGTCGACCGCGACCACCGACCGGGCCATGTCCCGTGCCTCGCGCGGGGCGAGCAGCGCGAGCAGCTGGGCCTGGGTGCGGTAGGTGTCCCACAGCGACCAGTTCTGGTAGTAGGTGAAGCCGCGGGCGCGGTGGGTACGGCGGTCCCAGCCGAAGTAGCGGCCGTCGGCGTCGCTGCCGATGTTGGGCGCGAGGTGGGAGCGGTACAGCGAGGAGTAGAAGGTCCGGCGGAGCGTGGGCGTGCCGCCGCGCACCCGGACGGCGGCGAGCCGGCGCTCCCACTCCTCGCGGGCCCGGTGGCGTACGGCGTCGAAGGCCTGGCCGCCCTCGGCGCGCAGATTCCCGGCGGCGCCGCGCGAGTCGACGTACGACAGGGCGGTGGTGGCCTCGACCGTGCGGTTCCGGGTGGTGTCGAAGCGGACGTAGGCGCCGCCGGGTCCGCTCCGCGCGCCGGGGGTGACGGTCCCGCCGTTCCAGGTGCCGTAGGCGGTGAAGGGCCGGCTGAAGCGGGTGATCGTGTAGACCGTGTAGGGGCCGGTGTCCCGGCAGAAGCCGTGGCCGGTGATCTCGGTGCGCACGGTGCGGTCGTCCAGGATCTGCACCGAGCTGCTCACCGCCTTGTGCAGCGACTGGGCCGCGTTCAGCAGGACGTTGGCCTTGTCGGTGGCCGGGAAGGTGTAGCGCTGGACGCCGGTGCGGGCGGTCGCGGTGAGTTCGGCGCGGATGCCGGACGCGAGGCCGACCCGGTAGTAGCCGGGGCTCGCCTCCTCGTCGTCGTGCGAGAAGGCCGCCGCGTACTGGGCGTCATCCGTCTGGGTGACGTCGCCGGTGGTGGGCAGCACGGGCAGGTCGCCGCCGATGCGGCAGCCGACGCCCGAGAGGTGGACCAGGGAGAAGCCGCGAACACGGTTCTGCGCGTAGTCGTAGCCGGTGCTGTGCCCGGTGTCCGGGGAGAGCTGCACCATGCCGAAGGGCACGGCCGCGCCGGGGAAGGTGTTGCCCTCGTTCTGGGTCCCGATGAAGGGGTTGACCAGGTCGGTGAGGTGGCCGTCGGTCCGCTCGGCGGCGCGTGCGGCGGGGGTGGCGATCAGCGTGGACGCTGCCATCACCCCGGCCAGGCACAGCCGTGTGCGCCGGGTCCCTCTCATGTCGGATGACCTCCGCAGGTTGCACATCGTTGCCTGCATCCTGGACGGCCGACGGTGCAAACCTGGGCATTCCGAGAGGGTGATGTCGAACGCGTCGCGCTGCGGGGGCCGCTGACGCCCTGTCCGTCAGGGCACCCGCTGCCCCTTCCCCAACGCGATGACCCCGCCCTTGGACACGGTGTACAGCTCGGCGTCCCGCTCCGGGTTGACGCCGATCGTCGCGCCGGGCGGCACCTCGACGTTCTTGTCCAGCACGGCACCGCGGACCACCGCGCCCCGGCCGATGTGCACGTTGTCGTGCAGGACCGAGCCCTGGACGACCGCACCCGGGTCGACGCGGACGCCCGGGGAGAGCACCGACCGGGTGACCTGGCCGCGGATCAGGCAGCCCGCGCTGATGATGGACTCGCTCGCGATACCGCCCGCGTTGAAGCGGGCCGGGGACAGCTGGTAGGAGTGCGTGTAGATGGGCCACTGCCGGTTGTAGAGGTTGAACGCCGGGCGCTCGGCGATCAGGTCCATGTGCGCCTCGTAGTAGGCGTCCAGGGTGCCCACGTCCCGCCAGTAGCCCTGGTCGCGGCTGGTCTCGCCGGGCACGTGGTTGTCGCTGAAGTCGTACAGCTGCGCCTCGCCGCGCGCGGTGAGCTGGGGCAGGATCGAGCCGCCCATGTCGTGCGCGGACTGGCTGTCCTCGGCGTCCCGTTGCAGCGCCTCGATCAGGGCCTTGGTGGTGAAGACGTAGTTGCCCATCGAGGCGAAGACCGTCTCCGGGTCGTCCGGGAGGCCCGGGGGGTCGGCGGGCTTCTCCAGGAAGCGCTCGACGCTCCGGCCGTCCGAGCCCGGTGTGATCACCCCGAAGGAGGAGGACTGCGCGCGCGGCACCCTGATGCCGGCCACCGTCACCCCCGCGCCGCCCTCGATGTGCTGCCGGAGCATCTGCCGCGGGTCCATGCGGTAGACGTGGTCGGCGCCGAACACGGCCACGTACTCGGGCTGTTCGTCGTGGACGAGGTTCAGGGACTGCAGGATCGCGTCGGCGCTGCCCAGGTACCAGCGCGGGCCGAGGCGCTGCTGGGCCGGGACCGGGGTGACGTAGTTGCCGAGCAGGCTGGACATCCGCCAGGTGGTGGTGATGTGCCGGTCCAGCGAGTGCGACTTGTACTGGGTCAGCACACAGATGCGCAGCACGTCGGCGTTGACGAGGTTGGACAGGACGAAGTCGACGAGGCGGTAGGTGCCGCCGAAGGTGACGGCTGGTTTGGCGCGGTCCGCGGTCAGCGGCATCAGGCGTTTGCCCTCACCGCCGGCCAGCACGATCCCGAGCACGGAAGGCCCTCCACGACGCATGGCCGCTCCCCTCACCCTGGTTGAACCATGGCTGCCCCGAGCAGGCCGGACTAAGCCTGCTTGACGATCTCCTCGTAGAGCCCGGCCGTACGCCGGGCCACCGCGTCCCAGCCGAACTCCCCCACCGCGCGGGCCCGTCCGGCCTCGCCCATCCGCCGGGCCGCCTCCGGATCGCCGAGGACGGTGTCCAGCGCCCGGGCGAGCCCGGGCTCGAAGTCGTCGTCCACGTCGACCAGGAGACCGGTACGGCCGTCGTCCACGACCTCGGGAATGCCGCCCACCCGGGACGCGACGACCGGCGTGCCGCAGGCCATCGCCTCCAGGTTGACGATGCCCAGCGGCTCGTACACCGACGGACACGCGAACACCGCGGCATGGGTGAGGAGTTGGATCACTTCCGTGCGCGGCAGCATCTGCGGGATCCAGAACACGCCCGCCCGCACCCGGCGCAGCTCCTCGAACAGCTCCTGGAACTCGCGGTCGATCTCGGGGGTGTCGGGCGCGCCCGCGCACAGCACGACCTGCGCGCCGGGGTCGATGTCCCGTACCGCGCGCAGCAGATGGGGCACGCCCTTCTGCCGGGTGATCCGGCCGACGAACAGGACGTACGGGCGGGTGGGGTCGATGCCGTGCCGGGTGAGCGCGTCGGTGCCGGGATCGGGCCGGTACAGACGCGTGTCGATACCGTTGTGGACGACGTGGACGCGGTCCGGGTCGAGGGCCGGGTAGCAGGCGAGGATGTCGTCGCGCATGGCGCCGGACACGGCGATCACCGCGTCGGCGGCCTCCATCGCGGTGCGCTCGGCCCAGCCCGACAGCGCGTAGCCGCCGCCGAGTTGCTCGGCCTTCCAGGGGCGCAGCGGCTCCAGCGAGTGCGCGGTGACCACGTGCGGGATGCCGTACAGCAGCTTGGCGACATGGCCGGCGAGATTGGCGTACCAGGTGTGGGAGTGGACGAGTTCGCGGCCTTCGAGGGCGGCGGCCATGGCGAGGTCCACGGAGAAGGTGCGCAGCGCGTCGTTGGAGCCGTCGAGGACGGACCAGGGCCGGTGGCGTACGACGCCGACGCCGCGCCCCTCGCCCCAGCAGTGCACCTCCAGGTCCACCAGGGCGGTCAACTCGCGGGCCAGGAACTCCACATGGACACCGGCGCCGCCGTACACATCCGGGGGGTACTCCCGGGTCAGCAGTCCCACTCGCACCCGACAACCCCCTGGTCTCGGTGGCAGGTTCCCCTCATGGTCACCCAGATGCGGCGCCCGGGGAAGAGCGCGGGGACGAGCGAGGGGACGAGCGCGGCGGTCGGGTGAGGCAGCAGTCACCGCAGAGCCCGCCGCCGGGCACCCGGTAGTACAGACAGCAGCTGCGGCGCCGGAACGCCGTGCCGGTGCGGATGCCGGTGGCGCTCAGCAGGGGATGGGCGAAGAGTGCACCGGTGAGCGCCCGGGTGCGTTCCGCGACGTCGGTACGGCCCCGGGCGCGGGCCCAGCGGCTCAGTTCCCGTGCGGTCGCGGCGAGCGCGGAGCCCGCGTTGCCCCACAGCAGGCCCGGCGCGACGCCGTAGCGGACCCGCAGCACCGCCGTCAGGGGCTCCAGATGGCCGTGCACCACGGCCTCGGCGAGCGTGGCGGCGTCCCCGGGCAGCGGGCGCAGCTCGGTGAGCCACAGATCGTCGGGGACGGCGGCGCGGACGTCCCAGCGCAGCAGGCGCGGATCCAGGTCGGGCAGCCGGCCGTACAGGACGGCACAGCCCAGGGCCGCCGACCACAGCCGGGCGGCCAGCCCCTGCTGGGCGAGGGAGGCGGCGACCCGGGACTCGCCGGTCCCGAGCCGGTCCGCGACGGTGGCGACGCGCAGCGTCACAGGGTCCCGCCCGGTCTGCGTGTCCGCCCCCGCGTAGCCCTCCGCGAGGGCCGGCAGCCGTCGTGCGTCGGGGCCGTCGGCGGCTCCCGCGAGGGTGCGCAGGGCGAAGAAGCCGCCGAGGAGGCGCAGGGCTGAGAGATCGGGGTCCAGGTCCACGGCACACACTCGTACCAGGCGCGGCGCAGGGGTGATCGGGCGGGTGCCCGCCCGCCCGATCACCCACCCAGGGGATGATCACGCGGCTGCCGTACTCCATCGGCAGTAGGGCGCATTGCGTGCTCAGGTACGACGACGGGAAGGGACCGGGCGGGCAGAGTGTTGGCCATGGAAGCCGACCGTACGCCGCGCCGGGCCGAAGACGCCCGACGCACGCAGAGGAGACACCGATGAGCGCCCTGGCGTTGTCCGTGCTCCTGTCGGTCGTCTCCGCCCTCGCCTACGCGGGCGGAGCGATCGTGCAGGAGCAGGTCGCGGTGTCCTCCCCCGACAGCGGGTACCTCCCGCTGCGCCGGCCGGGCTGGTGGGGTGCGCTGGCGCTCAACGGTCTCGGCGGCGGGCTGCACGTCGTGGCGCTGGCCTACGGGCCGCTCAGCCTCGTCCAGCCGCTCGGCGCGCTGACCATCGTCTTCGCGCTGCCCATGGCGGCGCTGTGCGTCGGCCGGCGGGCCGGCGCGACCGCCTGGCGCGGCGCCCTCATGGCCACGGTGGGTCTCGCCGGTCTGCTCTCCCTGGTCGGCTCCTCCTCCGCGCACTCCCTCACCCCGGCCCAGCGGCTGCTGGTCGCGCTGGTCACCGGCGGGGCGGTGGTGGCGCTGATGTTCGCGGGCCTGGCCGCGCACCGGCATCCCGCCGTGCGCAGCGTGCTGCTCGCCACCGCCTCCGGCATCGCGTTCGGCATGTCGTCGGTGTTCACCAAGACCGTGGCCGTCGACTGGAGCCACGGCATCGCGCTGGGCGACCTGCCCTCGCTCGCGGTGATCGGCCTGTTCGCGGTCGCCGGCGTCCTGCTGTCCCAGGCCTCCTACCGGGGCGGTGGCCTCGCCGCCCCGCTGGCCACGCTGACGGTGGTCAATCCGGTGCTCGCCGCCGCGGTCGGCATCCTGATGTTCGGCGAGACGTTCCGCTACGGCACCACCGGCACCGTGCTCGCCCTGGGCTGCGGGGTGGTGGCGGCGGGCGGACTGATCATGCTGACGACGGAACGGATGACGCGCGAGACGGCACCGGCCACCGCGCAGCCGTCCGCGGCCGCGGTGCCCTCCGCGCAGGGTGTGCCGGTCGCCGCACAGCCGACGCGGGCTGCCGGCGACGCACGTCTCGCCATGCCACAGCAGCGCGAGGGCGTGAATGCCGGGGCGGACCGGAGCGGGCGCGCGGAGGCCGGCGCTGCGTCGGCCGAGTCGGTGACGCGCGTCGCGTCGGGCGAGACCCTGGTGCGCACCGAGTCGAGCGAGCCGGCCGGCAACACCGGGGCGGCCAAGCCAGCCGTCCACGCCGGGGCAGCCGAGCCGGTCGGCGACGCCGGGCTGGTCGAGCGGGTGCTGCGCGCCGGACCGGCCGAAGCCGTGATGGGCGCCGGATCCGGTGACCCGGTCGGCGACGCCGGACCGGTGGAGCGGGTGGTGCGCACCGAGTCGAGCGAGCCGGTCGGCGACGCCGGGCTCGTGGACCGGGTGCTGCGCGCCGGACCGGGCGAGGCCGTGGTGCGCGCCGGGTCGGGCGAGCCGGTCGGCCACACCGGGGCGGCCGAGTCGGCGGTCCACGCCGGGGTGGCTGCGCCGGTCGGCCACCCCGGGCCGGTGGAGCGGGGGGCGCGCGCCGAGTCGAGCGAGCCGGTCGGCCACACCGGGGCGGCCAAGCCAGCCGTCCACGCCGGGGCAGCCGAGCCGGTCGGCGACGCCGGGCTGGTGGAGCGGGTGCTGCGCGCCGGACCGGGCGAGGCCGTGATGGGCGCCGGATCCGGTGAGCCGGTCGGCCACACCGGGGCGGCCAAGCTGGCGGTCCACGCCGGGGCAGCCTAGCCGGTCGGCGACGCCGGGCTGGTCGAGCGGGTGCTGCGCGCCGGACCGGCCGAAGCCGTGATGGGCGCCGGATCCGGTGAGCCGGTCGGCCACACCGGGGCGGTGGAGCGGGCGGTCCGCGCCGGACCGGGCGAGGCCGTGGTGCGCGCCGAGTCGAGCGAGCCGGTCGGCCACACCGGGGCGGCCAAGTTGGCGGTCCGCGGCAGGGCAGCCGAGCCGGTCGGCCACCCCTGACCGGTGGAGCGGGTGATGCGTGCCGGACCGGGCGAGGCCGTGGTGCGCGCCGAGTCGGCCGAGCCGGCGGTCCACGCCGGGGCGGCTGCGCCGGTCGGCCACCCCGGGCCGGTGGAGCGGGGGGTGCGCGCCGAGTCGGGCGAGCCGGTCGGCCACACCGGGGCGGCCGAGTCGGTGGTCCGCGTCGGGGCGGCCGAGTCGGTCGTGCCCGGGCTGCTGGTGTCCGGTCCGCCCGGAAGCGGCGGGGCGGACACCGATGGTGCCGGACCGCCCGCCGACGGTGTGCTCCCGGTGTCGTACACCCCGCTGCCGGTGCGGGCCCGGCACCGTACCCGCGTCAGATCCTGACGCCGCCGGCCCGGAGATAGGCGAGCGGGTCGACGTCCGAGCCGAATCCGGGCCCCGTTCGCACCTCGAAGTGCAGGTGCGGGCCCGTGACGTTGCCGGTGGCGCCGGAGCGGCCGATGCGCTGGCCCGCGGTGACGCTCTGGCCGTTCCGCACGGCGATGGCCGACAGGTGGGCGTACTGGGTGTAGCGGCCGTCGGCGTGCCGGATCACCACCTGGTAGCCGTACGAGCCTCCCCACCCCGCGGCCACCACGCGCCCGGCCGCCGCCGCCTTCACGGAGGTGCCGGTCGGCACCAGGAAGTCGACGCCGGTGTGGTAGCCCTTCGACCAGTGGGAGCCCGCCACGTGGTACCCGGTGCCGACGGACGCGGTCACCGGGGCGACGAGCGCGTGCCGGGCCGGGGGCGTCGTGCGGTGGGTGGTGGGGTGCTCCGAAGGGGCCTTCTTCTTCGGCGCCTTGGGGGGCGCGGAGCGGGTCGGGGTGCCGTTCAGGCTGAGCCGCTGTCCCGGCATGATCAGGTCGGGATCGGCGCCGATCGTGGCGCGGTTGCCCGCGTACAGCGTGCGCCAGCCGCCCGTCACGTGGTGGTCGCCGGCGATCCCGGAGAGGGTGTCGCCGCGCACCACGGTGTACATCTCGGCCCGGCCGGCCCGGGACTGCGGGGTGGTCTGCGGCTGTACGTCCTTGACGGAGCTGGGCTTGGCGGGGCCGGAGCGGGTGGCACCGGAGTGCGCGGAGCCGGTTGTCGCGGGGTGTGTGGAGCTGGTCCCGGTGGGCACGTCGGGGGCGGGTCCGCCCCGGGTCAGCCCGGCCGGCACCGAGCACGCGGGCCAGGCGCCGGGCCCCTGCCCGTCGAGGATCTTCTCGGCGACGGTGATCTGCTCGGCCCGGGTGGCCAGGTCGGCGCGCGGCGCGAAACGGGTGCCGCCGTAGGCCTCCCAGGTGGACTGGGTGAACTGCAGCCCGCCGTAGTAGCCGTTGCCCGTGTTGATGCTCCAGTTGCCGCTGGACTCGCAGGCGGCGACCTTGTTCCAGGTGGCCGCGTCGGCGGCGTCCGCGGTGCCGGCGGCGACCAGCGGGATCGCGAGGCCGGCGCCGCCCGCCGTGACGGTGAGTGAGGCGCGGTTGATCCTGTTCGGCTGGTACCGGCGGTGCCGGCCGCGTACGGCCATGTCCGAAATCCCCTCGGCATGCGTCAGGAGCGGCAAAAGTAAGCGCCACGAACAGGCCATGACAAGACAGGAAATCGGCCTCCCGT
Organism: Streptomyces sp. NPDC052721; assembly: GCF_040678315.1. Classification (NCBI taxonomy): domain Bacteria; kingdom Bacillati; phylum Actinomycetota; class Actinomycetes; order Kitasatosporales; family Streptomycetaceae; genus Streptomyces; species Streptomyces sp. NPDC052721. The sequence goes on from NZ_JBFATL010000030.1 coordinate 73,582, forward strand.
ACGGCCCAAGTGGCCGGGAACGGCCGCTGTTTGATCCGATGGGCCGGTGAGTGAGGCGGACGCCGGCCCCGCTGCGTACACATGCGTGGCGGGTCGGATGTGCGTTCGCCGTATCGGCACGTCAGGATGGGCAAGGACCCGTACTGACGGGGCCGTAGTAGACGAGGCAACCAGGGAGCAGGCGGTATGAGCACTTCAGCGCAGATCGGTGTCACGGGCCTCGCGGTCATGGGCCGCAATCTCGCCCGGAACTTCGCGCGCAACGGCTACACGGTCGCCGTGCACAACCGTACGGTGTCGCGGACGAAGGCGCTGGTGGAGGAGTTCGGGGACGAGGGCGACTTCGTCGCGGCCGAGACCGCCGAGGAGTTCGTGGCGGCCCTGGAGCGCCCGCGCCGGCTGGTCATCATGGTCAAGGCGGGCGAGCCGACGGACGCGGTGATCGAGGAGTTCGCCCCGCTGCTGGAGCCCGGCGACATGATCATCGACGGCGGCAACGCGCACTTCGCCGACACCCGGCGCCGGGAGCGGGAGCTGCGGGAGCGGGGCATCCACTTCGTCGGTACGGGCATCTCCGGCGGCGAGGAGGGCGCGCTGCACGGTCCGAGCATCATGCCGGGCGGTTCCAAGGAGTCGTACGAGTCGCTGGGCCCGATGCTGGAGAAGATCTCCGCGAAGGCGGCGGACGGGGCGCCCTGCGTGACGCACGTGGGTCCCGACGGCGCCGGGCACTTCGTGAAGATGGTCCACAACGGCATCGAGTACGCCGACATGCAGCTGATCGGCGAGGCGTACCAGTTGTTGCGCGATGTCGCCGGGTACGCGCCCGCGCAGATCGCGGACATCTTCCGCACCTGGAACACCGGCCGGCTGGACTCGTACCTGATCGAGATCACCGCCGAGGTGCTGTCCCACGTGGACGCGGCCACCGGCAAGCCGTTCGTGGACGTCGTGGTGGACCAGGCCGAGCAGAAGGGCACCGGCCGCTGGACGGTGCAGATCGCGCTGGACCTGGGCGTTCCGGTGTCCGGCATCGCCGAGGCGGTCTTCGCCCGCTCGCTGTCCGGCCACGCGCCGCTGCGGGCCGCTTCGCGGGACCTGGCCGGCCCGAAGCCGTCCCCGCTGAGCGAGTCGGAGGCGGCAGCCTTCGCCGACCGGGTGGAGCAGGCGCTGTACGCGTCCAAGATCGTGTCGTACACGCAGGGCTTCCACGAGATCGCCGCGGGCAGCGAGGAGTACGGCTGGGACATCGACCTCGGTGCGGTGGCCTCGATCTGGCGGGGCGGCTGCATCATCCGGGCCGCGTTCCTGGACCGCATCCGCGCCGCGTACGACGCCCGGGCCGACCTGCCGAGCCTGCTGTCGGACGAGACGTTCGCCCGCGAGATCGCCGAGGCGCAGGACGACTGGCGGGAGGTGCTGGTCGCGGCGACCCGGCAGGGGGTGCCGACGCCCGGGTTCGCGGCGGCGCTGGCCTACTACGACGCACTGCGCGCGGAGCGGCTGCCGGCGGCGCTGACGCAGGGGCAGCGGGACTTCTTCGGGGCGCACACGTATCGGCGGGTGGACCGGGAGGGGGCGTTCCACACGCTGTGGGGCGGGGACCGGAGCGAGGTGACCGCGTAGCGCTGTCCGGCTCGGAGGGTCTCGGTCGTCTCGGTCGTCCCCGTAGGGGGGCGCGGACACGGGTGCGGGCTGCACGTGGGTGGTCGCGCCCGCGTGGCGCAGCCGTGTATCAGTACCGTCCCGCGCCCCTTGGGGCCTGGTCCCTCTCATGTTCCAGGCGCCTGGCCCGTCCCGTTTCTCAAGTGAGCGGAGGCCCCGGCTCCGGGTTCGGTACGGGCTCCGGGCCCGGCGGGATGGGGGACGGGGACGGCTCCGGGGGGCCCGGGTGGGGCGGGGGCGGGCTCGGGTTGGGGCCCGGTGGGGGTGGCGTGGGCTGCGGGACCGGTTCCGGGGTCGGGACCGGGCTCGGGTACGGATCCGGCGGGGTCGGGCCCGGTGTCGGGCCCGGCGGTACCGGGTCGGGGTGCGGGTTCGTCATGGTGTCCTCCGGGCAGTCACGGGACGTCGCCTCTGGACTACTCCCCCGCCTACCCGACGGCCGCCCGGCCACTCACCCGACGGCAGCACCGAACGGGTCCAGGAGGGTGCCCGGCACCCTGGTGAACGGCCGCTCGCTGCGAGGCGGCCCGGTGCGCCCGCTCGCTCGGAAGCGGCCCCGCTGGGCGACCGCACATCCGGAACCGGCCCCGAGCGACCGCACACGCGAACCGGGCCGGATGGGCGACCGCACCCTGGAACCGGCCGGGGCGGACCGCCGCTCGCTCAGAAGCGGTCCGGGTGGGCGCGCAGCCAGTCCTTCGCGGCGGACAGCAGTCGGGGGTCGGCCGGCGGGGCCGCGTCGGGGTGGCGTTCGGCCCACTTCACGACGTACGAGCAGAGCGGGGCCACCGGTACGCCCTCCCGCTCGGCGAGGGCGTACAGCTCGCGGGCGAGCGACCCGGCGATGCCCTTGCCCTCGTGGGCGGGCTGGACAAGGGTGTGGACGGGGACCAGGGCGCGCTCGGGTGCCTCCAGGAAGAAGTACTCGATGTGACCGACGACTTCACCGTCGCCGACGGCCTCCAGGCGGCCCGCCGCCCGGTCGTCGCGGATCTCGGTCTCGCTCATGGGCACGCACGCTCCTGGTCCTGATCCTGGTCAGCCGGTCAGGCTCCCACGGCCTGAGGGCTGCGCTGCTGGTCCGAGCCGGGCACCGGTTCGGACGGGTCGGCGCCGAGGGACACGATCCGGTTGCCGGCGTCGACGTGCACGACCCGGGGCCGCAGCGCGCGTGCCTCCGCGTCGGTGACCTGAGCGTAACTGATGATGATCACAAGATCGCCGGGGTGGACGAGGTGGGCCGCGGCCCCGTTGATCCCGATGACTCCGGACCCACGCTCGCCCTCGATGACGTACGTCTCCAGCCGGGCGCCGTTGGTGACGTCCACGATGTGCACCAGTTCCCCGGGCAGCAGGTCGGCGGCGTCGAGAAGATCGGCGTCGATGGTCACCGATCCCACGTAGTCGAGGTCGGCCTGGGTGACGGTGGCTCGGTGGATCTTGGACTTGAACATGGTACGCAACATCGGGGCACTCCCACAAATAGGCTCCCTGCCTGCGTTTTTGCAGGTCAAGGGCTGTTTCCACACCCTACAACGAGTCGCATGTTCGGGCAGCTGTCCCCAGGTTTCTCAGGACTCATGCTGACCACTTGCTGACTTTTCTGACGCGCCGTCAGACGACTGGACGAGGGTTTCGCGCGCTCTCCCGCCCCCACCGCGACGACGGCACCAGCCTACGCAGCACCCTCTCAGGGGCATCCGTGATGACCGTCACTCGCGAGGTTCGAATGGCAGGCGGGGGCGAAGGCGGTCGACCGGGAGCCGGGCCACGCGCCGTCACGGTCAGCTGTCCAAGCGCCCCCATACCCCCGCAGGTGAGGCACCCAAGATGCATCAAAGATCCTTAGTGCCCCACGGGCGCGGCAACATAGCAGCGTGGCTTCGTCCATGAGAACGGACAGCAGATGTTCACCACTTCGGGAGGCAGTAGAGGCACTGAAGATGCGAACGGTCCGCGAGCTGCGACTGTGCAGGACAGAGCGTTCACTCCCACCAATCGTTGCCGCTGTGCCAGCGCCGCACCCACTCCTCGAAGCCCCATGCCTGGTCGCCAGGCGCAGGGATGGCGCCAACGTCGGCGACCATCCACACCTCGCCGCGGCGAGGACCGCTGGTCAGCAGGAGCCAGAACGACTGCCCGTCTTCGGACCCGAGAACGATGGACCCCTTGGTGAATACGGCGTCGATCCGCGGGTCCAGGGCCTCGGGGTCGACGCTCTCGTCGTCCTCCCAGTTCCAGGCCGCCTCCAGAGGGAAGGGCTCCCCCGGCTGCCGCGGGCCGAGGTCGGACCACGTGTCGGGCAGCCAGCCGAGCGGCTGGAGACCGCCGTCGGCGGCGGGGCCGAGGCTGGACCCATTGCTGATCTCCGCGACGAAGGTCCTGTACGGCTCCGGAAGGACCACGCGGTTCTCCTCCTCCCACTGTGCGACGGCATCATGGCCGAGCGCTGGTTCGCGCCATTCCGGCGGAAACGCGGAGTGCAGGAAATCGAGAGTGGCTTCGGCAGGACGCTGATCACGTGTGGCTGTCACGGCAGCATGCTGACACAAGGGGCTGACAGCCGATCGCGGCCCCACCCCGCAGCTGTGCCGCCCGAAGCCATGAATATCGAACAGGGCCGACCCGAGGCGCCTCCCGAAGTGGTGAACATCTGCTGTCCGTTCTCGAAGCGAGGCACGTCCCTGAGGTGACGCCCAAGCACAGCCGGGCGGAAACGAACCGGGTGGCGCCACGCCCCGCGGTCCTGAGAAGTGTCGACCACGATCTCGGCCACCAAGCTCCGCCCTACGGGACGCAGGACCCCGCCGTGATCGAAACGTCCCAGCAGCAGGGTCTGAGGGCGGCGCGGCGTGCCGGTGATCGCCCCGACGATGGCCTCCGTCGTGTCCCGACGGCGCACCTGATGAGCGCTCGGGCTCCGGGGAGGTAGCGCTGCTGGCTACCCCGGATACCTGGTCTCGCTCGTCGACGCGCTGCACAGCGACCCCGGTGACGTGCGGGTCGTCGTCATCGACTGCGCCTCACCCGAGTTCTTCTCGGCGCACGTGGCCCTCACGGCGATCCCGCAGTACATCCCGGCGCCGCACCGGGCCGTCACGTACGTCCCGGCCACCGTGCGACGTCGGCGGCCGGAGGTCCTGGCCGGGAATGCCAGTGCGGCGGCGCCACCGACCCGCGCCAGCCGCAGTGGGGCCCTCCCGCAGGCGAGCCGCCGGCTACGCCTCGCCCGCAACGCGCACATGGACATGCGCACGTTGCGGGCCACGGCACCGGGCGCGCGGGTGGACAGCGCGCAGAGTGCCGGTAAGGCGGCCGGACTGCGGGACTGATCGACTCAGCCGCCGCTCTTACGCCTGAACGACCGCTGGCTCGCAGCCGGGCCGTGCGCTGCACGCACCTTGGACGCATCCGGGTTGGTGGCGACATCGGCCGCGTCCGCCTGCGCACCGCGCTTGCGAGCCAGGGCTTCACGGAACCTGCGCTTGAGGTCGTAGTTGCCGTCGCTGTCCGGCGACAGAGGGGACGCCTCGGGGGCAGCCGGCTCCGAACCTTCCGTGATGACGGGCTCTTCAGTCATGGTGACCTCCTGGGTTCGGGGGTGGGCCGGCACAGCTTGTCATGCCGGGCGGGGTGCGGGACGCCAGCAACATCATCCTGCTCCGTTTCGTCGGGTTTCCCTCTCGCGGCCGAGGGCGTTCGCTTCGTAGAGGGGGCACAGGACGGGCTCAGGGCCGGGCCGAGCGCTGTCGATCCCGTGGCCAGGAGATTCGCTGACAGGGCAACGGCTCTCAGCCGTTGCGACGTACGAGAGCGGCCTTGCGGGCCTCGGCGAGCTTGCGTGCCTCGCCGGCCTTTCGGGACTTGCCGCCGGTACCGCGGGACGTGTCCTTGCTGGTGCCGAGGCCGCGGAAGGGAGCGTTGCTGTTCTTGGGTCGGGGGACGGCGGGCCCGCCGTCGAGCGGGGTGCCGGAGGGAGCCTTGGCGCCGGTGATCCGGCTCAGTTCCGCCTCGCCCGAGCGCACCTTGGTGACGGTCGGCTGGATGCCGGCCTCGGCCATCATGCGGCTCGTCTCGCGGCGCTGGCCCGCCAGCACCAGCGTGACCACGCTGCCGGACTCACCGGCGCGGGCGGTGCGGCCGGCCCGGTGCACGTAGTCCTTGGGGTCGGTGGGCGGGTCGACGTTGACGACGAGATCGAGGTCGTCGACGTGCAGGCCACGGGCCGCCACATTGGTCGCCACCAGAACCGTGATCTGGCCGTTCTTGAACTGCGCCAGGGTCCGCGTGCGCTGTGGCTGGGACTTGCCGCTGTGCAGGGCCCCGGCGTGCACCCCGCTGGCCCGCAGATGCCGGGTGAGCTGGTCGACGGCGTGCTTGGTGTCGAGGAACAGCAGTACGCGGCCGTCGCGGGCGGCGATCTCCGTGGTGACGGCGTAGCGGTCAGGGCCGTGGACGACCAGAACGTGGTGCTCCATCGTCGAGACCGTGCCCGCGGACGGGTCGACCGAGTGGACGACGGGGTCGTGGAGGTAGCGGCGGACCAACTGATCGACGTCGCGATCCAGAGTGGCCGAGAAAAGCATCCGCTGACCGTCGGGGTGTACCTGGTCGAGCACGTCGACAACCTGCGGCAGGAATCCCAAGTCGCACATCTGGTCGGCCTCGTCCAGCACGATGATCCCTACCCGTCCCAGGCGGCAGGCGTTGCGCTCGATCAGGTCGTGCAGGCGTCCGGGGGTGGCGACAAGCACCTCGGCTCCTTCGCGCAGCGCGGCGACCTGCCGGCCGATCGACATGCCGCCGACGACCGTGGCCATCCGCAGCCGCAGCGCTTCGGCGTACGATGCCAGCGCCTGGGTGACCTGCTGGGCCAGCTCCCGCGTGGGCACAAGGATCAGGGCGAGGGGCTGCTTCGGTTCGGCGCGCCGCCCGGCCGTACGTGTCAGCAGCGGCAGGCCGAAGGCGAGCGTCTTGCCCGATCCGGTGCGTCCGCGCCCCAGGACGTCGCGCCCCTCCAGGGCATCGGGCAGTGTGGCGGCCTGGATCGGAAAGGGTTCACGCACCCCGAGTCCGCTCAGTTTCCGCAGCACCTCCGCCGGCAGTTCGAGAGCGGCGAAGGAGAGGACCGGGGGCAGTGCCGGAGTCCTGGCCCCGGGCCGGGCGGGACCGCCGTGAGCGATGCCGGAGTCGTCGGGATGCTTCATGAACAGCCTTCCGCAGGGAAACGTACCGAGGAAGGCCCGGCAGGATTGAACAGCCCACGCACAAGGGAACCGAACAAGCAGAATCGCCCACCGCGACGACCACGCAAACGCATAACAGTAACACAAGGCGCAACATCACGCCGGGATACCGATCGCTCCTCCTGCGTCGATGACCCGGCGCGGCCCGACAAGTTCCATGGCACAGGGTGCCGGTTCCCCTCTCACTGGACCGGTATCGGTCAGGGGCCACCGGGATACGAGAAGACGCCACCTCCGCCCCCGGCATCCTGGCGGGCCAACTGGCCGCCGACACCAGCACGCTGCGCGTCGGCTCCGGCGGTGTCCTGCTGCCCAACCACGCGCCTTTGGTGCCTCGGGCGCGCGCCCGGCACCGGCCACCCGCTGACCGCGCGGGCGCTGGGCCCGGACCTCACAGGGCGAGGACTTCCCGCTCCGGATCGAGGAGTTGAGCGGCTACTTCGCGCCCGGCGACCCCGCCGTCGGCATCGTCGCCGTACCGGCCGGGGACGGCCGGCCCGAGATGTGGACGCTCGGCTCCAGTCCGTCCAGCGCCGAGGCCGCCGCCGTGCCGCCTGCCCGAAGTGCCCGGTGCCGTGAAGGTGCGGTGGGGCAGGAGTCGGCGGATCCGGAGGGCGGCGGCCACGTCGTTCACGGGTGCCGCGCACAGCTCGTGCGGTACGTCGTCGAAGGTGGTGTCGGCGTCGAGGTCCGCGGCGTGCGGCCACACCTCGCGCACCGGTATCCAGACCCCCTTCGAGGCGGGCACCTCACGCCCTCGGGCGGTGCGGACGGTGGCCGCCCGGTACACGCGAGCAGTGCGACACGTCTGAGCAGCTTCGAACGCAGGTCGTCGAACCTGAACTCGGCCACGTCCCACTCGGCATTGATTCAACTCACTTGAGGAGCTCAAGCAACCGATCTGCCAGAACCGAGGACGAATGAGGGTTCTGACCGGTGATGAGATTGCGGTCCTCGACCATGTACGGCTCCCAGATCGGACCGCGGCTGAAGTCGACGCCGACCTTTTCCTTCAACTCGGTCTCCAGGAGCCACGGTGCCCTGGAGGCGAGCCCGACGCCCTCCTCCTCCTCATCGGTGAAACACGTGACCCTGTACCCCTTGAAGGGCGACTCGCCGTGAATCCTGGTGGCGAGGATCGAAGCGGGGGCGTGGCACACGATCGCGAGTGGCTTGCCCGAGGCGAGTTGCGCCGTCAGCAGCCGGCCGGCGTCGGCGTCGAACGCCAAGTCCGCCATCGGACCGTGGCCGCCGGGCAAGTACACCGCGTCGTAGTCCTCAAGACGGACGTCCGACAGTTTCAGGGGTCGCCGCATCACCTCCGCGGAACGGATGATGGCCTCCAGTTCGAGGGCGCCCTCCTCACCGCCCGCCATCGACGGGCGCAGGCTCATCATGTCGACGTTCGGGGTCACGCCGCCGGGTGTCGCCACCACGACCTCATGACCGGCTTCCGTGATCTTCTTGTACGGCACGGCGAACTCTTCGGCCCAATAGCCGGTCGCGTATCTGGTGCCGTCCTTGAGCACCCAGTACGTCGCTCCGCTCACTATGAACAGTACTTTCGCCATCACGCTCCGCCTCCTCGCCCCCGCCCGGCCAGGTGTGGAATTCGACTGATGCCCACCCTAGGCGCACACCTGATCAGACGCATGCCAGCACCTCGAATTCGGAAATCCTCGACCCGCATTCAGAGAACTGGCACCCCGAGCCGGCGCATTTGCTTCCGGTAGCGCAGGATCGCGCCGGCCGCGGCCTGTCGTCGTCGCACGGACGACGCGCGTGATCGCACGCGGCCCGCGCGACGGCGGGGTCCGAGGCGACGGCCGGCAGCGCTGCCACGACCCGTCGCACCGCCTCGGGTTCCGCGTCGTACCTCGCACGGCTGTGCGTCCATGCGAGGCCCAGCGTGTGGAACGCCGTCACATCCGGGTCATACGGCCGGGCGGCCCGTGCCCTGTCGAGCCGCTGCACGCACTCCAGCAGCCTCCCAGTCGTCGATCGACTCGTCCGTGCCAGCAATCAGGAGTCCCCCGGTTCCCGGCCGGCCTCTGCCAGCCACTCGTCGAAGGTCGTGGGCGCGATGCGGGCGTCGTCTCCGGGCAGGAGCACGTCGCCGGCCGTCTCCGGACCCAGCACCGATGACCACGTCGGCACGAGCTTGACGGCGTGGCCGCGCGCGTCGTTGGTACGCCGGGCCATGTCCACCAGGTCCTGTGTCTCCGGGCCGGCGACATCGCGGTAGCGCCCCTGGGGCGGGCCGGTGGCGATCTCGGCGAGGATGTCGGCGATGTCCGCGGGGGCGATCGGCTGGACGAGGAGCGGTGGGATCGTGGCGACGCCGTCCTGCTCGGTCCAGCCCGTCACGGTGGCGGCGAAGTCGTGGAACTGGGTGGCGGGAACGATCGTCCAGGGCACCGGACCCTCGGCGACAAGGCGCTCCTGCTCCCGCTTGCCGGCGTAGTGCGCGTTGCCTTCGACGCGATCGACGCCGACGATCGTGAGCAGCACGTGGTGACGGACCCCGGCGCGTTCCTCGGCGGCCAGCAGGTTCCGGGTCGTGGTGCCGAAGTAGGTCACCGCCTGCTCCCGGTCGGCGGCCTCTGAACTCGTGGTGTCCACGACGGCCTCGACACCGGTCAAGGCGGCGTCCAGGCCGTCTCCGGTCATCAGGTCCACGCCCAGGGAGCGGCTGATGCGTACCGCTTCGTGTCCGGCCTGCTCCAACGCGGTGACGGTGCGGGCGCCGATGTTCCCGGTCGCCCCGGCGACAGCGATGCGCATGGTGAGTTCTCCTCTGTCACTCGGCCCAGGGCTGGAATCCGGTGTTGAGGACGCCTTCGAGAACGGCGCGGAGTTGGGCCGCCTCGTCCTGTCCGAAGCTCTCTTCGAACTGGGACTGCACGGTTCGCCAGTACGGGAGGGCGGCTTTCATCCGGGTGAGGCCGTCCTCGGTGAGCGTGACGATGCGAGCCCGGCGGTCTGTCGGCGAAGGTTCGACCGTGACGAGGCCCTCGCGTGCGAGTGGTTTGAGATTGGTGGCCAAGGTGGTGCGGTCCATGGCGATCATCTCGGCGAGGCTCGTTATGGTGATCTTCTCTTGGGTGCTCAGCTTCTGCAGGATGCTGAACTGCGTCGCTCGCAGACCCGTCGGGGCAAGCGCCTTGTCATAGGTGGCGCCGAGGTACCGGGCAGCCTTGCGCAGGGCCAGGTTGTTGCACAGCTCGGCGGCGTCTGTCTCGGGGCGAGTCATGTTCTCCTCCGGATACCGTGATCCACGTACGAGTATGCGCCTAACCGCCGGAGCGCCCGCCGTGGAGCCGGCCGGCATTCCACCGCCTGGCCGCGACGCCCCTCCGGCCGGAGCGTAGGCTCGAAAGACGCCCGCAAGCGGTCATACGCGGCTTTCGACCCTCACACAGAAGGTGTCCGGCTGATGACCTCAAGTAATCACGTCCTGATCACCGGCGCTGGCGACGTGGGCCGCAAGGTCGTCGAGAGACTGCGGGCGCAGGACGTCCCCGTGCGCGTCATGGTGCGCCGGGACGACGACCGTGCCGCACACCTGCGTGCCCTCGGCGCGGACATCGTCCTCGGTGACCTCACGCGCCCGGAGACCGTCGCTGCCGCCTTGGAGGGCGTCGACACCATGTACTTCGCCATGCCCGTGTCGCCCGACCACCTTCTCGCGGCGACCGTCGTGGCGAGCGTGGCGCGGGAGCACGGCGGGCTGGGCGCTCTCATCGGCATGTCGCAGATGACGGTGTCGCAGATGACCGCCACCAGCACGGCCGAGTCCCACCAGCAGCGGCTGCACTGGCTGGCCGAGCAGGTGCTGAACTGGTCCGGCCTGCCCGTCGTACACATCCGCCCGACGTCGTTCCTGGACAACCCGCTGTTCACCACGCTGCCGGCGCGGACCATCCGCGAGAACGGCACGATCGTGCTGCCGTTCGGAGCGGGGCGCACCTCGCCGATCGCCGTGGACGACGTCGCCCGGACGGTCGCGGCCGTGCTGCGTGATCCCCTGCCTCACGTGGGGCACGTCTACGAGCTGACCGGGCCGCGCACCGTCGACATGACGGAGATGGCCGAGGCCTTCTCGAAGGCGCTGGGGCGGCCGGTGTCGTATGTGGACGTGCCGCTCGATCGGTGGCGCGAGGAGGTGCTCTCCGTGATCGGTCTGCCGCCGCACGTCGAGGAGCACATCGTCACCATGTGCCGCCTGCACCAGCAGAACCGCTACGACCGTGCTTCCGGCGACGTCGAGCGTCTGACCGGCGCCCCCGCCCAGACGATCGAGGCGTTCGTGGCGGCTCGCAAGGGTTTCTACCTGGGCTGACGGATGCCTCGGGCGGCTCGCCGCCCGAGGGAGCACCCCCGTGTCGCCTCAGACAGGTCGCCTCACCTGGGCCAGCCCCTCTGACGTGTCCTTCACCTCCGGAGGCGGGCCCGGGTCGCACCCATAGGTCACACCACCGACGGTGACCCTGCTCGTGGCCTCGGACAGCGGCAGGTGCTCGGTCCGGCCGTCGGCCGGACCACCGACAAAGGTCACCAGGACTTCCGGTTCACCGGCGGCCGGGTTCAGGAGGGCGGTTCCGTGCCGGCCTGTTCACTGACCATGTACCGCGCGTACCAGTCCGGCCAGTCCGGGTCGTCCGCGCCGGAGCGCGCCCCGTTGCCGCCATGTGCCGCCGCGGCCCGCCGCAGGGCGCTCGCCAGGTCGTCGGCCGAGGCGAACGACGTGGTCGCCGGGTCCAGCCGGCCCGGGAGGCGCTTGGTGACCTCCTGAAGGAACCAGCCGTTGCCGTCCGGGTCGCTGAAGGTCAGGTAGGAGCCGTAACTGCCGCGTTTCGGGTCAGGTCCGGGAACCCGGGCTTCCGTGCCGGCGTGGTGGAAGATCCCGCCGGCGTCGTGGAACACCTCGCCCGGGTCGGCGCCGCGTCGCGTCAGCTCCTCGTGGGCGGCCTCGATGTCGTCGACGACCAGGTACAGGCCGTGGGCCGAGCCCGGGGGCCGATCGGTGACCGACTGGCCGAAGATGACCGACGCCGGGGAACCCGGAGGGGTCACCTGCACGACCCGGAAGTCCTTCTCGGGGGCGAAGTCCGCGTCGAGCCTCCAGCCGAGCCCGGTGTAGAAGTCCTTGGCGCGGTCGACGTCGGCCACCGGCACCACGACGATCTCCAGTTTCATGTCCATTGACTTGCGCTTCCCGTCTCGGTATTTCAGTGGGTCACGAGTTGCTGGCCACCATCGATGTCGTACGTCGCGCCGGTGAGCGCGCCGTTGGTCATGATGTGCAGGGCGAGGGCGGCGACGTCCGCCGGTCCGACCACCCGGCCGATGGGCAGTGTCCTTCTCAACTCCTCGCGGCGAGCCTCCAGTCGGTCACCGAGGAGCGAGGCCGACAGCGGGGTGTCCACGAACCCGGCCGCGATCAGGTTGACCCGGACCGGGGCGACCTCCAGTGCAAGGTTGGCGGTCAGTGCGGGCAGCGCGGCGGTGAGGGCGCCCGTCACGGCCATCCCGGCGGCGGGCCGGCGACCACCGGTGCCGCCGACGAACAGCAGCGTCCCCCCGGCCCTGACCTTCTTCCGGCCGGCCCGCGCCACCGCGAGCAGCATCGCGATACGCCCGCCGAAGTCCCGCCCCGCGTCGGTCAGGTGGAGTTGGGCGAGGGGGGTGTACGTCGGGCTGCCCGCCGTGACCATCACATGGTCGACCTGCCCGGGCAACTCGCCGAGAAACCGCTCCAGACGGTCGGTGTCCTGGGCGTCGAACGCGGCGGTGCTCAGGGGGTTCAGTTCGTCCGCCGCCCGCCGCAGACGTTCGGCGTCGCGCGCCACGAGCACCAGCTCGCCGTCGGCCGCACGCACCTGGCGCGCGGTCTCCAGCCCGATGCCCGCGCTGCCTCCCACCACCACGACCGTCTGCCCGGCCAGTCCTCCGCGCGCTCCACCGGCTCCTTCTTCGGTCACGCTCACAGACTGTCACCGCCCTCTTCGCCCGGTTCCCGTACGTGCTCCGCCCGGAGCTCTTGCCGGCCCCGCCGTTCACGAGGCCGACGCACTCGTCCGTGGTGAGGACGGCGTGGGCGTACAGCGGCGCGTCGATGGCGGACGTCGCTGTCATCTCCTCCCACCTGAACGCGGCGGTCATCGACCGTTCCCGTCCGGCCGGCGCACGGGCAGCCCCGCGCCGGCTGCCGCGGGCCTCCGGCTCCGAAGCTTCAGTCTGTCACTCGTCCCGCCGGACGGCATCCGCGCCGAGAGGCCGGGTGAGCCGGTCCGGTGGCACCGTCGACTGCGGAGGGAGGTCAGCCGCCCGGGCACTCTCCGTCACCGGCGGCGGGCTCCCGCGGTGACACCCTCGTGCCCTAGGTTGGCGCCGGAGCGTCATCCGATCCAAGGAGCGACATGACCGACGTCCTGAGCCGTCGCGCACTGAACCGGGCCACCCTGGCCCGGCAGTTGCTGCTGGAGCGGGCGCGGACGTCCGTGGCCGACGCCGTGGAACGGCTGCTCGCCCTGCAGGCCCAACAGCCGAGTTCGCCGTTCCTCGCCCTGTGGAACCGGCTGGCCGGCTTCGGCGCCGACGACCTGCGCACGGCCCTGGACAAGCGCGAGGTGGTCCGGGCCACCTACGTACGGGCCACCCTGCATCTGCTCAGCGCCCGGGACTACCTGGCCTTCCGCGCGCTGGTGGAGCCCTCCCTGGTGGCCGCGGCGGCCGGCGTCACCAAGCGGATCCCCGGCCCGGAGATCGACCAGGAGCGCCTGGTGGCCGTCGCGCGTGGCCTCCTCGACGCCGGGCCGCTGGACTTCGCGGCGATCCGGGAGCGGATGCAGCGCGAGTTCCCCGATGCCCATGACCGGGCACTCGGGTACTGCGTGCGCATGAACCTGCCCCTGGTGATGGTGCCGACGGCGGACCGGTGGGCGTTCCCCGCCTCCAGCGAGGTGACCATGGCCGGGTCCTGGCTCGGCGCCGAGCCGGCCGGAAAGAGCTCGGCGGAGGACTTCGTCCGCCGCTACCTGGCCGCGTACGGCCCGGCCGGTCCCGCCGACCTGCGCGAGTTCAGCTGGCTGAAGGCGGCGGACGTGTTCGAGCGGCTCGCCCCGGAGCTGTGCGCGTTCACCACCGAGGACGGCCAGGTGGTCTACGACCTCCCCGACGCGCCGCGCCCCGACCCGGACACGCCGGCGCCGGTCCGGATGCTGCCGGAGTTCGACAGTCTGGTTCTCGCCCACAAGGACCGGAGCCGGATCGTCCGCACCGAGTACCGGCCCCGGCTGATCACCAGGAACCTGCGGGTACCGGCGTCCTTCCTGTGGGACGGGTTCGTCGCCGGCACCTGGGCCACGACTCGGCGCAGGACGGCGGTGACCCTCACCCTGACCCCGTTCGAGCGCCTGCCCGCCAAGGCCGTGCGGCAGCTGACGGCCGAGGCCGAGCGGGTGCTGGAGTTCACCGACCCCGGCATCGCCCAGCGGGACGTGGTGGTGGCACCGGTCGCATGACCCCGGCACCGGGTCTCAGGACCGAACGCGCAGGCCGTGGTGGCGGTCGGGGTTCACGACCGTGGACAGGCCGTTGAGCAGGAGGCGCGTACCGCCGCGGAGGTGGGCGACGTCCTGCGTGCCGTCTCCGGTGGGCACGAGCCAGGTGTACTGCTCGGTCCAGGTCAGGCGCGAGCCGGCGGGCTCGTCGGCGAGTTCGACGGTGACGAGGGAGATCCAGCGGCGGCTGCCGTCGACCTCGGCCTCGTAGACGTAGACGATCCGGGTGTCCGGCACGATGTCCAGGAACCGGGAGCGGTAGGCGAGGTGTTCCTCGGTGTCTCCGGAGACGAAGACGTTGCGGGCACTCTCGCCGGCGCCGACCCGGAAGTCCAGTTCGTGCCGGGCGGTGGCGGAACCGCCGGGGAGGCGGAACCAGCGGCGCCGCAGGGACGGGTCGGCGAAGCCGCGGAACACCTCGGACCGAGGCACCGTGAAGTCCAAGTCGATGGAGAACGAGCCGTGTTGGGCGCTCATTCGACGAACCTAACACGGGCGGCGGCCGGGACGGGCGACGGCACCTTCCGCGCACCCTTCAGCGCATCCGGCCGGTCGCGCGGCCCGCCAGAAGGTCGCGCAGTTCGCGGGCGTTACGGCGGCTGACGGCGAGGACCCGGTCGCCGATCCGGACGCTCACGTTGCCGCCGTCCAGGCGGACTTCCTCGATCCGGCCGAGGGCGACGAGCCGGCTGCGGTGGATCCGGACGAAGCCGCGCGAGCGCCACTGCTCCTCCAAGGTGGACAGCGGTATCCGCACCAGATGGCTGCCCTGGCCGGTGTGCAACCGCGCGTAGTCGCCCTGCGCCTCGACATGGGTGATGTCGGCGAGGGACACGAACCGGGTCACGCCGCCCAGTTCCACGGGCACCTGGTCGCCGAGGGCGGGTGCCGCGGGCGCGGGCGGCACGGCGGCGGCCGGGCGGGGACCCTGTCCGGCCCGGACCAGCTCGGCGACCCGTCGTACGGCCTCGGCGAAGCGCTCCTTGCGGAGCGGCTTGAGCAGGTAGTCCACCGCCTTGAGGTCGAAGGCGCGCACGGCGAAGTCCTCGTGGGCGGTGACGAAGACGACGAGCGGCGGAGCGGCGAACCCGCCCAGCAGCCGGGCCAGTTCGAGGCCGCTGAGGCCGGGCATGTCGATGTCGAGGAAGACGACGTCGAAGCCCTCCGTGCCGTCCGGGCCCTCCGCCATGGCCCGGCTGAGCCGGCGCAGCGCCTCGGTGGCCTCCAGGGCGGGCACGGCGGTGCCGACCCGCGGGTCCTCCCCCAGCAGGTAGACCAGTTCTTCGAGCGCGGGTTCCTCGTCGTCCACGGCCAGGACGCGCAAGGGCGCGTCGGTCACCCTCATGTGCGGCGGCTCCTCTCGTCCTTGACCGCTCTCCCATGGTGGTCCCGCCGAGGTGCGCCGTCGAGATCGCGGACGGCGGTGTGTCCCGGCCGTGACCGGGTCATGATCCCCTTGTCCGCGTATCGACCGTCATGAGGAGGCCCGGTGGCACAGCTGAAGCCCGACGAGTGGGACGCGCACTACGCGCGCGGCGGCCGGTTCCGGCCCCTGGGCCCCACCGAGCGCCGGCTGCTCGCCGAACACGTCCCGGCACCGGCGGGCGGGCGCTGCCTGGACGTCGGCTGCGGGCTGGGCGAGCTCGCCCGCCACCTGGCCGCGTCCGGGTACCGAGTGGACGCCGTGGACCGGTCCGCCGTCGCACTCGCCGAGGCCCGCGGCGTCGCCGCGGCCGGGGTGACGTACCGGCGGCTGGACATCGAACACGACAGCCTCGATCAACTCCCTCACGAATCCTACGACTTGATCACCGTCCGGCTCGGCTGGGCGTTCGTCCGCGACCGCACCCGGGTGCTCGGCCGGCTGCGGGAGCGGCTGCGTCCCGGCGGCGCGCTCTGCGTGATCACCCCGGTGGTGGACGCCGTACCGGAGCGGGAGCGGGGCGTGGCCCTGGACGAGGAGGAGATCGGGCTGCTGTGCGCGGGCTGGGAGTCCGCCGGGCGGTACGACGCCGACGGCCTGGCCCTGCTCGTCCTGCGCGGCCCCGCTCCCGGCGCGCTGGTCTGCGCCGGCAAGGGCCGGCCCGCCGCGCACGCCCTGACCGGGGCCGGTGTCGTCGTCACGGATGCGGCGGGGCGGGTGCTGCTGGGCTGGTCGGTGCGGGGCGTCTGGGAGCTGCCCGGCGGCAAGAACGAGCCGGGCGAGGACTTCGCCGCGGCGGCCGTACGGGAGCTGGAGGAGGAGACCTCCCTCAAGGCCGATCCCGCCGGCGCGCGGGTGCGGGCGGTCCTGATGGACTCCGTGGACGGCATGCCCCGGGTGACGGCCGCCGTCCAGGTCACGGCGTTCACCGGCGAGCCGGTCGTCACCGAGCCGCGGCTGGTCCGCCGCTGGGAGTGGCACGAGGTCGCCGACCTGCCCGGCCTCGCCCGGCCGCTGTTCACGCCGAGCGCGCACGTCCTGGACACGGTGTGGCCGGGCCTGCTGCCCGGCCTGCCGCCGGTGCACCGGTATGCGGTCACCGAAGGCTGACTTCCTGTCCCGTCGCCGAAGGCCGTGCCTCAGTCCGGCAGCACCAGCCGGGCCGTCTCCCCCGGCCCGACCGGTACCACGCGGTCGTGCAGGCGGATGTCGATGGGTGAGCGGTCGGAGTCCGGTACGGCGATCTCCAGCAGGCCGCTGCGCAGGCGCAGCCGGACGCCCCAGTGGCCGCGGTAGCGGATGGGGAAGCCGTAGGAGGACAGCTCGGGCAGCGGGACCGGGTCGAGGCACAGGCCGCCGCCGCGGGTCTCCAGGCCGGTCAGTCCGCGCTGGACGAGGTCGAGCGTGCCGGCCATCGCGCCGAGGTGGATGCCCTCGCCGGTGGTGCCGCCCTGGAGGTCGGCGATGTCGCCGCGCAGCGCCTCCTGGACGAAGCTCCACGCGTCGGAGCGGCGGGCGCGGGCCAGGATCCAGCCGTGGACCAGGCCGCTGAGGGTGGAGCCGTGGCTGGTGCGGTGCAGATAGTGGTCCACGGTCGCGAGCCAGGTGTGCTCGTCCAGGTGGTACCCCAACTGCTGGAACAGGGTGCGGAGTTCGGGTAGCGAGAAGAGGTAGCCGAGCATCAGTACGTCGGCCTGTTTGGACGCCTTGTAGCGGTTGACGGTGTCGCCTTCCGCCTCCAGGATGCGGTCCAGGCGCCGGATGTCGTCGTACCGCCCGCGATAGCCCGCCCAGTCCAGTTCGGCGAGGTCGCCGTAGCCGTCGAACTGGCTGATCACCCCGTCGTGGAAGGGGATGTGCAGGCGGCGGGAGACCTCCGACCAGCGGGCGGGTTCGTCCTCGCCGAGGCCGGTCAGCTCGGTGAGTTCCCGGCGGCGTGGCTCGGGCAGGCCGTGCAGCAGTTCCAGGGCGCGGGTGAGCACCCAGGCGGCGGTGACGTTGGTGTACGCGTTGTCGTCCAGGCCGGGCCGGGCCGCGCCGGGGTAGGCGTCGTGGTACTCGTCGGGGCCGACCACGCCCCGGATGCGGTACCGGCCGAGGTGGTCGTCCCAGGTCGCCGACTGCCCCCAGAAGCGGGCGATCTGGAGGAGCACCTCGGCGCCCTCGCCGTGCAGGAACTCGATGTCGCCGGTCGCCTCGCAGTACTGCCAGACGTTGTAGGCCACGGCCGAGCCGACGTGGTGCTGGAGCCGGGAGTGGTCCGGCAGCCAGCGGCCGGAGCGCGGGTTGAGGTGCAGCTGCTGGGTCTCCTCGCGGCCGTCGCTGCCGCTCTGCCACGGGTAGAGGGCGCCGCACCGGCCGAGTTCGCGGGCCGCGCGGCAGGCGGCGTCCAGGCGGCGGTGGCGGTAGCGGAGCAGGGCGCGGGAGACCTCGGGGAGGTGGAGGTTGAGGTAGGGCAGGACGAAGAGTTCGTCCCAGAAGACATGGCCGCGGTAGGCCTCGCCGTGCAGGCCGCGGGCGGGGACGCCGACGTCCAGGTCGGCGGTGTGCGGCGAGAGGGTCTGGAGCACGTGGAACAGGTGCAGGCGCAGGATGCTGCCCGCCTCGCCGGGCACGTCGAGCGCGGTGCGCCGCCACAGCTGCTCCCAGGTCGCGCGGTGGGTCTCGCGCAGTTCGTCGAAGCCGGGGGCGGCGCCGACCCGGTCCACGGCCGCGCGCAGCGGGTCGCTGATGGCCGGGTCGCGGGCGGTGTGCAGGGCGACGGTCTTGTCGACGGTGACGGTGCGGCCGGGCGGCAGGGACAGCCGGAGCCGCTGGACGGCGCGGTGGGCCTCGTTGGCGTGGGTGACCGGCACCCCGGCGGTCAGCCGGGCCGCCAGGCCGAAGCCGATGTCGGAGGTGCGGGTGCGGCAGCGCAGCCAGACCGTGCCGGGTGCGCTGGTGCCGACCTCGATGTGGCTGAGGTGCCGGCCGTCCAGGTCCCGGTAGCGGGCGACGCCGGAGTTGGTGACGCGCCCGTCGAGCGCGGCCTCCACGTCCAGTTCGACGGCGCGGCCCTCGGCGGTGAACTCGGTGCGCAGCGCGGCGAGATGGGGGTCGGCCAGGTGGACGAGGCGCACCTGCCGGACGAGGAGGGTGGCGTCGGTGCCGAGCGGGTAGCGGGTACGGCGTTCCAGCAGGCCGGGATCGAGGTGGAGCACCTGGTGGTGCTCGGTGACGGGGACGGTGTCGGGGGTGAGCCAGTCCCCGCCGGCGGGCCGGAAGCGCAGCGGCAGCCAGTTGGGCAGGTTGACCATGTCCTCGTTCTCGATGCGGCGCCCGGCGACCTCGGAGGTGAGCCGGTTGTAGCAGCCGGCGGCGTAGGTGCCCGGGTAGTGCACGTCGTCCGCGGTGCACTCGGGCAGCGCCCCGCGGGTGGCGAAGTAGCCGTTGCCGAGGGTGCACAGGGACTCCCGCAGGCGTTCTTCCGCGGGCCGGTAGCCGTCGTACTCCCAGACGTACTCCCAGGGGTACTCCCAGGCGTGCTCCCACGCGGGTACCGTCACCGTCACCCCTCGGACAGCAGGCCGGCGAGGATCCGGTCGGGGGTGAGGGGGAGGGTGCGGAAGCGGATGCCGGTGGCGTGGTGGACGGCGTTGCCGAGGGCGGCGGCGGTGCCGACGATGCCGATCTCGCCGATGCCCTTGCTGCCCATGGGGTTGAGGTGGGTGTCGTGTTCGTCGATCCAGTCGGCCTCGATGGCGGGGACGTCGGCGTGGACGGGCACGTGGTAGGAGGCGAGGTCGGCCTCGGGGAAGTCGCCGAACGCCGGGTCCAGGGTGCTGTGCTCGGTGAGGGCCATGCCGAGGCCCATGACCATGGCGCCGGTGAACTGGGAGCGTGCGGTGCGGGCGTTGAGGATCCGCCCGGCGGCGAAGACGCCGAGCAGCCGGCGCACCCGGATCTCGCCGGTGACGGTGTCGACGGCGACCTCGGCGAAGTGCGCGCCGAACGCGTGCCGCGCGTAGGGGCTTTCGGCGTCGGCGGTCCCGGTGGTGTCGGCGCGGACGACGTGGCGCTCGCCGGACGGCGGGGCGGGGTCCGCGGCGAGCCGGGTGCACGCCTCGTGCACGGCCCAGCCCCAGGAGGCGGTGCCCATGGAGCCCCCGGCCAGCGGGGCGGGTGGCAGATCGCTGTGGCCGACCTCGGTGCGCACCCGTTCCAGGGGCACGCCGAGGGCGTCGGCGGCTATCTGGGCGAGGACGGTACGGGCTCCGGTGCCGATGTCGGCCGCGTTGACCCGGACGACGAAGGTGCCGTCGGGCCGGGCCTCCGCGGTGGCGGTGGACGGGGCGATCTGTACGGGGTAGGTGGCGGCGGCGACGCCGGTGCCGATCAGCAGCGGGCCCTCGCGGCGGACGCCGGGGCGCGGGTCGCGGCCGGCCCAGCCGAAGCGGCGGGCGCCCTCGCGCAGGCACTCCACGACGTGCCGGCTGCTGAACGGCTTGCCGCTGCCCGGTTCCCGCGCCGGGTCGTTGCGCACGCGCAGCTCCACCGGGTCCAGGCCGAGCGCGTCGGCGAGTTCGTCCATGGCGGACTCCAGGGCGTACATGCCGGGTGACTCGCCGGGCGCCCGCATCCAGGAGGGGCTGGGCACGTCCAGCGGCACCACGTGGTGGACGCTGCGCAGGTTCGGGGTGGCGTACATGACGCGGGAGACCACCCCGGCGTGTTCCACGAACTCCTTCACGCGGGAGGTGTGGGTGGTGACGTCGTGCAGCACGGCGGTGAGCCGGCCGTCCCGGTGGGCGCCGAGCCGTAGCCGCTGCACGGTCGGGGCGCGGTGACCGACGACGGTGGGCAGGTACCGGCGGGGGTAGGCCACGGTGACGGGCCGGCCGGTGTGCCGGGCGGCCAGCGCGGCGAGGACGACGTCCGGGCGCGGGGTTCCCTTGGAGCCGAAGCCGCCGCCGACGTGCTCGGCGACGACGGTGATCCGCTCCTCGGGCAGCCGGAAGAGCTGGGCGAGGACGGACCGTACGGTCGTACCGCCCTGGCTGGAGGTGTACGCGGTGAGCCGGTCGCCGTCCCAGTGGGCCGTGCTGGTGTGCGGCTCCATCGGGTGGTTGTGCAGCGGCGGCACCCGGTAGGTGGTGTCGACGCGGACCTCGGCCGCGGCGTAGGCGGCCTCGGGGTCGCCGCGCTCGACCCGGCCGGGCTGGCCGTTGACATCCTCCGGGTCGTAGGCACCCGGGTGGCCCTCGACGGGGCCGGTGTCGTGGGGTGCGGTGGCGTACGTGACCCGGACGGCGCGGGCGGCGGCGCGGGCGGCCTCCAGGGTCTCGGCGACGGCCAGGGCCACGCACCAGCCCCGGTGCGGCACGTCCGGGCCCTGGAGCACGGCGAGAGTGCCGTCCTCGGGCTCGGCGAGCCGGGGCGCGTCGAAGGGGGTGAGGACGGCGAGGACGCCGGGCAGGGCGAGGGCGGCCGAGATGTCGACGGCGGTGACCCGGCCCCGGGCGACCGCGGCGGGCACGGGCCAGGCGTGGACGCGGCCGGGCAGGGTGTACTCGGCGGCGTAACGGGCGGCGCCGGTGACCTTCTGGCGCCCTTCCCGGCGCTCGGCGGGGGCGCCCAGGGCGGTGCCGGTCGTGCCGGTCATGGGGTCCTCCTGCTCCTCCTGTGAGGGCTCGGGCTGTGCGGGCTCAGGCCACTGCCGGGGCCGGGGCGAGACGGTTCAGGACGTCCAGGGCGAGGTTGTGGGCGAGGGACACCTTGTAGGCGTTGTCCCGGAGCGGCTCGGCGTGCGCGAGTTCCAGGTCCACGGCCCCTTCGAAGGCGGCCGGAGTGGCGGGGGCGCCCAGCAGGGCCAGCTCGGTGTGCCGGGCCCGCCAGGGCCGGTGGGCGAGCCCGCCGAATGCGACGCCCACCTGGTCGACGACGCCGTCCGCGACCCGCAGCAGGACGGCCACGGAGGCGAGCGCGAAGGCGTACGACGCCCGGTCCCGGGCCTTGCGGTAGGCGGACGGGGCGCCGGCGGTGGCGGCCGGCAGCAGCACGCCGGTGATCAGTTCGCCGGGGCGGATCCAGGTGTCGCGCTCGGGGTGCTCGCCGGGCAGCCGGTGAAAGTCGGCCACCGGCAGGCGCCGGGTGCCGTCGGTGCCGTACAGCTCGACCTGGGCGTCGAGGGCGGCCAGGGCGACGGCCATGTCGGAGGGGTGGGTGGCGATGCAGTGCGGGGAGTGGCCGAGGACGGCGTGGTCGCGGTGGACGCCGTCCCGGGCACCGCAGCCGCTGCCGGGCTCGCGTTTGTTGCAGGGTTTGTCCAGGTCCTGGAAGTAGGGGCAGCGGGTGCGCTGGAGCAGGTTGCCGCCGGTGGTGGCGGCGTTGCGCAATTGTGCGGAGGCGCCCGCGAGGAGCGCCTGGGACAGGGCCGGCCAGCGCGTCCGGACGCGTGGGTCGGCGGCGAGGTCGCTGTTGCGGACGGTGGCGCCGACCCGCAGGGAGCCGTCGGACAGTTCCTGGATGCCGTCCAGCGGCAGCCGGCCGATGTCGATGAGGAGGGCGGGCCGCTCCACGCCGAGTTTCAGCAGGTCGACCAGGTTGGTGCCGCCGGCCAGATAGCGGGCGCCTGGCTGGGCGGCGTAGGCCTCGACGGCCTCCTGGACGCTGGCGGGCCTGAGGTATCCGAAGCCGTTCACTCAGATCACGTCCTCGATCGCCTCGACGATGCGCGGATAGGCGCCGCAGCGGCACAGGTTGCCGCTCATCCGTTCGCGGATCTCGGGCCGGTCCAGCGGTACGGGCCCTTCGGTGGGGGCCGTCGGGTCGGTGACGTGGGAGGGGTGGCCGGCCGCGGCCTCGGCGAGCATGCCCACCGCGGAGCAGAGCTGGCCGGGGGTGCAGTAGCCGCACTGGAAGGCGTCGCGGTCCAGGAAGGCCCGCTGGAGCGGGTGCGGCTCCTCGCGGTCGCCGCCCAGGCCCTCGACGGTGGTGACCTCGCTGCCGTCGAGGGTCACGGCGAGCAGCAGACAGCTGTTGAGGCGGCGCCCGTCGACCAGCACGGTGCAGGCACCGCACTGGCCGTGGTCGCAGCCCTTCTTGGAGCCGGTGAGGTCCAGGTCCTCACGGAGCAGGTCCAGCAGGACGCGCCGGTGGTCGACGCGCAGGGTGTGGGGTTTGCCGTTGACCCGGAGGGTGACCTCGGAGTGGTGGGATGCGCTGGTCATGGCGGGGATGACCTTCCGGACGGACGGTGGAGCCGTGCAGACCGCGTATCCAGGTCACTCGGGCTCACACGTCCGGAAGGTCATCCCCTTCGCTCACGGGTAGCGGACGAGGTTCGCGACGTTGGTCGTCGCGTTGGAGGGTCCTCCGGTGTTGTTGATGACGTGACTGATGGTGCCGGTGCCGCCGAGGGAGACGGTCACCATGCTGGTGAAGCGGACGTTCGGGTTGGCCGGTGCCTCGATGGCGCGGGCGGCCGTCACGCTCGGGTCGACGTTGAAGTAGCAGTAGCTGCCCAGGCCGTACGCCTGGTGGCTGGTGACCGAGTCGGCGACCTTGTAGGCGGCGTAGCCCTGCGTGGAGCCGTTCATCCAGGCGGCCTGGTTCGGCGGGTCGTACGGCATCTCGTTCTGGAAGAAGTAGGTACGGCCGCCGTTGCCGTTCCAGACGGTCTGGTACTTCTGGAAGTGCTCCACGAACAGCCCGTACATGGTCACGTCGTCGCCGTTCACGACCAGGCCGGTGTCGGCGGTGTTGCTGGTCCAGCCGACGCCGCTGCCGTGGTCGGCGCGCCAGATCCACATGTGGTCGCCGATGACGTTGTCGCTGTTGACGACGAGGCTGGTGGCTGCCTTGCCGACGCCGGCGCCGCCGACGCGGAAGTACACGTCGTGCAGGGAGGTCGGGTCGGCCGCGTGGGAGGCGGTGGAGCCGGCCGGCCCGACCTCGACCAGGGTCTTCGAGCTGGTGGTGCCGGCGTCGAAGAGCAGGCCCGCGATCTTCACGCCGTCGACGTCGGCGACGGACATCGCGGTGATGCCGTTGTCCGGGACGAGGGTGGCGAGTCCGAGACCGAGGACGACCGTGTCCGGTCGGGTCACCTTCAACGTCTGGTCGAGGTGGTAGACGCCGGGCGTGACCAGCAGGTTCTGGCCGGCCGCCAGGGCCGCGTTGATCTGTGCGGCGGTGGCGCCGGGCTTGACGACGTAGAACTGGCTCAGCGGCAGCGAGGTGCCGGCCGGGCTGCCGCCCGCCCAGCTGGTCGCGGTGGAGTTGGTGCGCACGGACGGCACGAACACCTGGTAGTTCCCGGAGCCGTCGACGTACAGGAACGGCTTCTCCCGGGTGACCGGGCTCTGCGCGACGGTGGTGTGCGGCGGGTTCGGGAAGCTGGTGGCCGGGACGCCCTGGCTGCCGACGAACACCATGTTCCAGTTGGACCCGGTCCAGCTGCCGAGCTGGGAGTTGCGGGTCAGCCACTGCTGCTGGGAACCGGAGTTGACCTGTCCGTCGACCTTGCTGTCGGCGAGGTAGCCGCCGGAGGACCAGCCGCCGTCGTCCAGGGCGAGGTTGCCGCGCAGGTGCATCCGGCGGTACGCCGCCGCCTGCGACACCGCCCAGCGGTCGCCGCCGCCGGTGGGGTTGACGGACAGGTTCTCGGCGCCGCGCCAGAAGTTCTGGGTGGCGTTGCCCTGGAACCAGTCGGCCTCGGCGTGCACCGCGCCGTTGACCGTCACCGCGTCCGGGGTCAGGCCGAGGCCGAGCACCTGGGTGTAGAAGCCGACGTTGACGTTGGCGTTGTAGGCGCCGGGCTTGAAGAGGACGGCGTAGCGCTGGGAGCCGAACTGGTTGGTCTCCTGCTGCTTGAAGATCGTGTCCAGCCTGCCCTGGATGGTCGAGGACGACATCGACGGGTCGAACACGACGACGTTGGGCCCGAGGTCCGGGTTGCTCACCGACTGGGTCACGGGAACCACCTGGAAGCGCTGGGCGGCGGTGCCGTTGCAGGTGTACTGCACGAACTGCACGCTGTCCGCGAGCGAGGCACCGGGGTCGTCCAGGCACTTGCCGCTGTTTCTGTTGACGAAGTGGAAGGCGCCGCCGCCGTCGTCCACGGGCAGCCACTGCTGGTTGGCGCCGCCGCCGTAACTCCACAGGTGGACGGGCGCGTTGTCGGCAGTGGAGACGTCGGCGACGTCGGCCACCTGGTTGGTGTCGTTGCGGTTGTTGATGCGGACGTAGCCGTCGCCGGCGTCGGTGAAGCTCCACTGCTGGGCCGTGGTGCCGTTGCAGGCGTACTGCTGCACGGCGGTGCCGTTGGCGGTGGCGGCGGCCTTGGCGTCCAGACACCTGCCGCTCGCGGCGTTCACGACCGTGGCGAAGCCCGTCGGCAGGGCGGCGGCCCCGGCGCTGGCGGCGGGCGCGGGCGCCGCCGTGAGCAGGGTGGCGGCAAGGGACAGAGCGGCGAGCGAGCCCGCCGCCGGGAGGGGTCTGGCCATGTGGGCGGGTGGCCTTTCGGGTGGGGGGCCGCAGACCCAACAGCCGGGAGACATTCGGCCGTTGAGACCTGCGGGGCTTTGTTTAAGGCGTGAAACTAAAGGTACGGACCACTGGCGTCAAGAGGCGGAACGGGAAACCCCGCCCGGACAGAGCACCGGCCGGTGCCGGTGGCGTCGGGCGCCTGGGGGGAACCGGAGGCCGTGGAGGCCGTGGACCGGGCGGGCTCGGAGGCCGTGGACCAAGCCGCGCCGGACACTGCGGACCAGGACGCTTCCTCCGGACGAAGGGGACAGTGACAGGGCCCTACGCTCCCTGGGAGTGTGCGGGGCGCCTGTCAGGGCTGGGATTGCCGATACTCGTGCCATGCCTGTGCGGCGCTCTGCATGGGCTTCGACCAATCGTCTTCGCTCTGTTCGGCGATCGAGTCCCAGACCCGGTGCTGGACGCGGGCGAGGGCGTCGAGGCCTGCGGTCGGGGCCGGCTTCCACGCCGGGTGAGCGGCGGCGACGTTCTCTGCCTGTTCGGCGGTGTGGCCGTGGGCGATGAGCCAGAGCAGCCAGAGTGCGGGGTCGATCCAGGCGGCTCCTAGGGAAGCCCACCCCCAGTCCACGAACAGGGCGCCGTGGCCGGTGACGAGGACGTTGTGCGGGTTCCACTCGGTGTGCAGCAGGCTGTCGCCAGCGAACCAGGAGAGGTCTGCCGGGTCGTCCACGAACGTCCGCAGCCGGTGGGGCATCGTCTTCAGCTCGAAGCCGGGCGCCGGTACATCGGCCAGCCGGATCATGGTGGCCATGACGGCGGGCAGGTCGAGGGAGCCTGGCGTGTAGTCGGCGTGGCCGGCTGCCACGTACTCGAAGCCGAGGAGGCTCCAGCCGTCCTCTTCGACGTGCCACAGCAGCTCGGGGGCGATGCCGCGGACGTACGGGCCGATCCGCGCTTCCCGTTTCTGGGTCCACACCCGTGGGTGATCGAGGGGCAGGCCCTTGACGAACATCGTGCGGCCGGCGGTACGGACGCGGGCGGCGATGGCGCTGTTCAGACCCGCGTTGATCGTTCCGACGTCAACCACAGGGCCGCTCACCTTCTCGATCAGCCGCCGCACGGTGGCCGGAAGCTCGGTCAGGCGCTCGGTGGGCATGGACTCTCCTGTATGCGTTCGGGGCAGCCGGGGCCACGCAGGTGCGCGACCCCGGCCGAGGAGTGTTACTGGTAGGGGTTGTCGTCGTTGCACCCGGCCACGGTGCCCGCGGTGAGCGTGTCGACGTCGGGCACCAGGGTGACCTCCTCCGGGTCCGGGACGACGGACTCCGGCTGGCGCGTCAGCGCAACCATGACAGCAGACATGCGGCTACCTCATTCCGTGTTGGCAGTAGTTTCCGAGTGGTGCCTTCGCCTCCTGGAAGACTTTCGCCATCGGCCTGCACACCCGGCACGTGCCGGACAGCTCGCAGCCGCTGCATCCTCCGGTGCGAAGCATGAGGGACTCGGCGATGCCGCCGAGCCGGGCCAGACCTTCCACGCCTTCGGCGATCAGGTCGATATTCGGTTCGCGGCCGACCTTGCAGATCGACGCCCGCCCGAACGGGTCGGAGTGGAAGAACGTCACGCCGGCCGGGCAGCCCGTGAACGGCTGCCGGTGGGTCAGGTACTCGGGCGACTGCTGCGGCAACGTCTCAGCAGTGCCGTGGATCGTCGGCGAGATGTTCGCGTACTCGCGGAACCGCAGACCGAGGCTGCGCGCCCAGTCACGCATGGCGTCCGCCTCGTGCGCGTTTCCGCGGACGATGATGAGGCTGAGATCGACGTTCAGGCCGGCGGCCACGGCGTTTTGCAGACCGGCCGCGAACCGTTCGTACGCGCCGCGCCTGCGGGTGACCGCGTCGTACGTTTCCGCGGTGGCGCCGTACATGCTCAGTGTCAGCTTGGTCGGCGGGTAGGTGCGCAGCAGGTTCAGCATGTGGTGCTTGTGCAGCCGTGAGCCGTTCGAGAGGACTTCCACCTGCATGCCCAGCTCGTGTGCGAGCCGGTACGCCTCGCGAAAGTGGGGGTCGATCAGCGGTTCCCCGCCGGTGATCTGCAACCAGATCACGCCGGCGTCGCGCATGACGGCCAGCAGCTTGCGCTTGCCGTCCATGTCCAGGCCCTCGAAGCGCTTCTCGCCGAGGTAGCACATGACGCAGTCGAAGTCACAGCCCAGGTTGATCTCCCACGTTGCGCGGCTGAACTCATATGGTCCCGCGTCGCGCATCAGCAGAACATCGCTGATCCGGCGGCCGGCCAGGTCCACGTTCCACTGCGCCCGGACCGGCTCCGTGAGCCACGGGGGCACTGTGCCGGGGCCGGCCGCCAAGGCGCGCAGTTCCTCGAACTTGGCCCTGGGGAGCTGCACCGCTTTGGAACTGCCGGGCCGCAGGATCAGGCGCCGCTCTCCGAACGGCGTCGCAACCAACTCGTGCAAGTCCTCTTCCCTTCTGCCTGGCGGAAGCTGGTGTAAAGGACCCCCGCCCCTGTTCGTCATGCAGCTTGGAAGCCCGCTGTCTCCTGTGCGAGGGGACCCTTCGGACCCGGCATCCCTGGTCTGGCTTGGAGCGGCCCCGGGCCGCAAATAGCCGAAAAGCCGATTCAGCCGGCCCGAGTTCCAAGGCAGTGGCGGGCGTGCCGAGACGTTCTCCCCCGGGCCCGTCCTAGGGGACGCCGGCCCAACAGAAGCGGGCTCCGGCCGGGCGAGGCTGTGGCCCTTCCCCCCGGTAGGCGTAGTACTTGTCCCAGTACTCGGCTGCCCGGGCGGCGAGGAGCGGCTCGTTCCCCAACCTCAGGACGACACCGGCAGAGGTGGATGGTCCCGGCCTGTCCGCCTCGGGGGTTGCGGACTGACCGGGACCTCCTCCCGCACAGGGCGCGAAGGCCCTTGAGGCCCCGTGCGGAAGTCGTGAGGTCACGCCGACACCAGCCGGCGGACCAAGTAGGCACTGGCCTGGGCCATGAGCCGGTCCAAGCACGGCTCGCACGCCATGAACGGTGCGGTGTACCCGTCCCATTGGACCGGGCCGAGCCAGAGCACCCGGACGCCGGTCCGCTCGCATCCGAGCCAGCAGTCGCCGGTGATCCATAAGCGCTCCATGATCAGGACCCCACCCTGGCGACGAGCCAGCTCGCCGCATCGGTCGGTCCGTCGCCGCCGTCGGCCGGCTGCTCGACGCGCTCGCGGTCCCACCTCTCGGCCAGGAGGGCGATGCTGCTCAGGGCCCGCGCGACGATAGCGAGGTCATGTAACTGCGCCTGCGCCTCCGCTGGCGGAGCGTCCGGGTAGGACACATCCGGGTCGAACACCGTGTCGACGTTCCGCATCACGACAAGCGCCGTCTCACGCGTCTCGCCGGTCAGGTGCGGCACGAGCGCGGCCACTCGCGGGCCCAGCGCCCGCACGTGCCTCTCCAGCTCCGCCAGCAGCGACTGCGTCTCGTCGGTGTCGACGGGCCTCATGTCCCACAGCACGTGGTGACACGCCGCCTTCACGGCCTGTTCGTCACCCGGCTCGACCGCTTCAACGCCCACCGACGGCCTCCTGCGTGCCAAGTCGGTGCCGTCCGTGAGCGACGAGCTGCAAGACAGCATCCGGGTCGCACAGCTCCGCAGGGCCGTGCATCGGCATGCACCAGTAGCTGAAGTGCTGAGGATGCGGCTCGTTCAGCCCCGGGCGCGGTACGCCGACGTAGCTGTCACGCCCCAGGGCCTCGGCGTGTGGTGCGTGCCGCCGATCACGCCACTCGGGCCGGTCCGCGGTACTTGCCGGGACCAGCGCGTAGTACCGGCCGCTGTTCTGGTCGACGAACGCCGGGCCACCGAGCAGCGCGGCCGTCAGGAAGCCCCGCACGCTATCGGGCTCACGCGAGCCGGCCGCCGCCTCCACCAGCTCGGCGGACATGCGGATCACGGAGAACAGCGCGCCGCAGCGCAGCAGTGCGATCCCGGCCCGATCCCATTCAGTCCGCGAGGTGCTGGCGTGGGCGGCCGACAGCAGCAGCCACGAGCGGACGGCCGCCTCGCGTTCCTGCCGGGTAACGACTCGCGGCTCCTCACGCCAGCTGCGCGCGAGCTCATCGGTCGTCGGCTCGGCTGGGGCTCGTACGTCTCTCACAGCAGATCCTCCGGGTCGGTCGTTCCGCCGCCGATTACCGAACGTTGCCCACAACGCGGATGAGGAACGAGGCCAGCTATCGGCTGCATGCTCGCTGGGTCCTGTGCTCGTCTGTGCACTCTCAGCGAGGATCGGTAAGAGCGTTGCAAGAGTGCGTGGACGGCTCTACCCCCAAACCGACCTCGGGTTCTGCGCCTGTAGTTGACGACTTCCTCAAAGCTTCCTCGGACCGTCCTCGGGTTCGGTAAGTACCGTCGGCAGGGGGCAACTTCAACGAGACAGCGTTCTACCGTCAGGACACTGACGTGTTAGGCGGACGGAGTGAGAGGCGTCGTGCTGTTCTTCCGGCAACTCTGCGAGGCACAGGGCATGCGGCACCCCGACGACTTCCTGCCGAAGTATCGGGAAGCAACTGCACGGTTAGGCCTTCCGAGCGTGGATGAGCCGGCCCCGAAGACCATCGAGGGATGGCTGTACTGGGGCAGGAAACCGCAGAGGGTCTTCCGGCAGGTTCTGGTCGAGATGCTGGGCCACAGCATCGACGTTCTGTGGTCGGAGGTGCCCGAAGGCACCACGCCGCACGTCGCGCCCCTGGCCAGTGCGTCACATGTACTCCCTGCTGAGCCCGGCATGGACACCAACGAGATGAAGAGGACGGGTGCGATGGCTGTGCGACGTGCGAAGGAGTTCCTCCTGGGCGCTGACCGTGAGCGGGTAGGTGACGACACACTCGACCTGCTCGATGACGAGGTACAGCGCCTGGTGGCCGCGTACCCGCGCGAACCGCTGGCAACAGTCTGGGGCGATCTACTGGAAACCCACGAGCAGGTCTTCCGCCTGCTGGAGGGCGGTCGCGTCCGGCCCTCTCAGCTGCGTGACCTGTATGCCAAGGGCGCCATCCTGTCGTTCCTGGTGGCCAAGGGCTTCAACGACATGCAGGACCCGCACCAGGCCATGACGATGACCCGGGTCGCCGCGGCATGCGCCCGCGACGCCGAGCACCCCGGACTGATCGCCCTCACAGACGGTCTCAAGAGCCTGATCGCATACTGGGCGAACAGGCCGGAGGACGCCGAGCACTACGCCAGCCGGGGCGCCGAAACGGCCGCGAACCTCCGCGGAACCGTCGGCCTCTGGCTCCTCGGTCTCAAGGCCCGATCCGCCGGCGTGCTCGGTGACGAGGAGACCGTACGGCTCGTCAACCAGCAGGCAGCCGACCGCCGTGAGCAGGTAGTGCCCGATGACCTGGACCAGCTGGGCGGGCTCTTCACCTACGCCTGGGAGAAGCAGCAGTACTACGCGGTGGAGGCCGAGGCGCTGCTCGGGCATGGGAACGCCGACCTGATCACACAGGCAGAGGAAGCTGTCACGGGTTTCAGCGACCCCAGCTCCCCGAACTGGGCGTTCGGAGACCTGGCGGGAGCTCAGTGCGACCTGTCCCTGATCCGGCTCAACAGCGGAGATCCGGACGGTGCGGCAGCCGCCATCCGACCGGTGCTCGACCTTCCCGCTTCGCACCGCAACAACGGCATCGTCGTATCCGCGATGCGGGTCCGCGGCGCCTTGATGAGTAGTCCCGCTCGCACAGCCGTCGCCGGGAAGGACCTGCGTGCCGAGATCGAAGCGTTCTCCGCCAGTCGGCCCGCGTTGCCTCGCGGGTAGCATCCAGGGGCATGTACCCGATCAGTCGATCAAGCGCGCGCCTCAGCCTCAGGGAACTGACGATCGAGGACGTGGACGCCGTGCTCGCCATCTACGGCAGCCCTGAAGCAACGGAGCACCTGAGCTTCGAGCCACGGACCCGCGAGCAGGTTGAACAGATCGTGGCCCGGTCCGTCGCCGCCGCAACCGACCTGCCCCGTACAGAGTTCGCGTTCGCCGTCGTTGAGCGGAAGACGGACCAGCTGATCGGATTCGCCCGCCTCGCCCTTGACCCACACCAGCAGCGCGGAGCCACCATCGGCTTCGCGCTGCGTCCGCAGGTGTGGGGCGTGGGGTACGGCGTGGAGACGGTCCGGCTTCTGCTCAGCGTCGGCTTTGACGACCTCAACCTCCACCGCATCTGGGGTGCCCGTTCCCCTCACAACGAAGCCTCCGCGAAGACCATGACGTCTGTGGGCATGGTCGAAGAAGGAACGATCCGCGAGCACGTCTCCAAGGCAGGAAAGTGGCGGGACTCGGTGGTCCACGCCATCCTCGACCGCGAGTGGACGAGCGAGCCGCATCAGGGCGTCTTGTGAAAGTGCTTGCTGTGGGTTCGGGGGCAACGACTTCGCGCGAGCAGAGGGACGCGGCTACTCCGACGTGGCGGAGTGGCGGGCAGCGCACGAAGAGTTCTTCCGGAGCGATGGCGTGAGCGAGTACCTGGGACGCACCCCGGTCATTGATGACGACACTCTTGTCGTTGCAGAACGCTTCCGAGTGGTCGAGCCCGACAACTCGGGTGGTCCGTGACGCGTGTCCGGCTCGATGGGAGTCCGGGAGGATCAACCGGACAGGCCCTGTGAGTGCTGGCTAGGTCCTGTCGTCAAACTCCCGTCGTCCGCCCGGAGGGCGGGCCGCGCGGCGTCAGGTGCGTGCTCTCGGCGTGCCGGGCCCCGGCCCTCG
>NZ_JBFATL010000031.1:0-104116 GCF_040678315.1 Streptomyces sp. NPDC052721
GCGCGCGCTTCGCTCCGCGAAGACGACGCGCCGCCGCTACGCGGCGGATTCCGCGCAAGCGCGGAATTAGCCCGGAACTCCGTTCCGGGACTCGACCGCTATCGCGGTCGAGGGGAATCCGGCTCCGCCGGATTCCCGCCCGGTGCCGGGCCGCTCCGCGCCCCCGCCTCCGGGTCGAACGGCGTGCGCTCCGCGCCCGCCTGAGGCGGCAGCAACTGAGGGACGGTCAGGGGTCATTCAACGGCCGCCGGACTGACAGGGTGCCAACCTGCTCGCCGAGCCTGGGACTCCGAATCCCTCCCCCAACTCGGGGGCCCAACAACCGGGAGACTACCGCTCTGGCACCCGGCACCAAACCAGAACAGCCAACCTGACGGACCTTCTCCAACCGCCGTGCGTCATGCCACACCATCGGGATAGAGTATGGGTTCAGCACGCGCCCCCTCCCCCGACGCTTCTCCTCATCACGCACAGAGAAAGTGCCGGGCTGTCAGTTCCATTGTCAAGAACGGGAAACCTCCAGCCGTCGCCTCTGTAGCCGAGCAGAAAACGGGTCACTGAATGCCTCACATCGAATTGCGACCGCATCAGGCCGAAGCCGTTGACGCCGTGGTGAATCACCTTCAGGACCCGCCCGGAGGGCGCATTCCCCCGGAGGGACTGCGGACACAAGTAATCGCCGCTACCGGATCGGGCAAGACGCTCATCGCCGTGGAATCGGCGCGGCGGCTCTCCGCGCGGCGGGTGCTGGTCCTGGTGCCGACGCGGGACCTGCTGACCCAGATGGCCGGCGCATGGCGCCGAGGCGGCCGGCGGGGCGCCATGGTCGGGGTATGCGACCTGCGGGCCGAGGAGTCCGACGGCATCCCGTGCACCACCGACCCGGACGAACTCGTCGCGTGGGTGCGGGACCTGGGCGTCGTGACGGTGTTCGCGACCTATGCGGCGGTGGGTCTGGGCAAGCTCCAGCAGGCGCACAAGGCGGGCTTGCCGGTGTGGGACCTCATGGTGGTGGACGAGGCCCACAGAACGAGTGGGGACGGACTCAAGCCATGGGCGGCGGTGCATCATCAGGGGCGGATTCCTGCGGTGCGGCGGCTCTACATGACCGCGACGCCGCGCGTCTGGGAAGCTGAGGGGGAGCAGCCTCGGTTGGTGGCGTCCATGGACAGGGACTCGCCGGTGTTCGGGCCGGTGGCCTACGAGTTGAAGCTGTCGGAGGCGGTCCGGCGGGGGGTCGTGGCGCCGTATCAGGTGGTGTGCCTGGATATCCGGGACCCTGACCTGTACGCCGCTGCGGGCGAGGAGGCCGCGGGGTCGGATCGGGTGCGCGGGGCGCGGCTCGCGGCGCTTCAGACCGGGCTGCTGACGGCTGCGGCGCGGGAGCGGCTGCGGCGCATTCTGACCTTTCACAGCCGGGTCTGTGAGGCGGAGGCGATGGCCCGGGGGGTGGGCGCGGTCGCGGCCAGGCTCGCCGAGGACGACCCGGAGCTGTTCGCGCCGGCGGAGCGGGTCTGGGCGGACTGGCTTCACGGGGATCACGCCCCCGGATATCGGCGTGAGGTGCTGGCCGAGTTCGCTTCCGACTTCATCGGTGGTGCCCGGTCGGATATTCCGGCAGCGGTGCGTGTTCTCAGCTCTGTGAAAGTGCTGGGGGAAGGCGTGGATACGGCGCAGTGTGATGCGGTCGCTTTCTGCGATGCGCGGGGGTCCATGGTCGACATCGTGCAAATGGTCGGGCGTGCCCTGCGGATGAATCCGGGAGAGGGGAAACTGGCGTCTTTGGTGGTGCCGGTATTCCTCGGTCCGGATGAGGATGCCGATGACCTTTTGACGTCGGATGCCTACGGGAGCCTCGCGAAGGTGCTCGGGGCGCTCCGTGCGCACGACGCGGACACGATCGAGGCTCTTGCCGATCCACGGCAGCGCAGCGGACGCCGGACCGGCGACGAGGACACTCAAGCTCCCCCGTCGGAGGTGGTGTTGGGCGGCGATGACGATGCGGGCCAGGACCAGGACGAGGGCGGCCACGACGAGGACGGGGACGGTGAGGGCGCCGGGGATGGCATGTGGGTGAGCCAGGCGGCCGCGGGCCTGCTGCGGTTCAGCAGTCCGCGCGACCCGGCGTTGGTGGCGCAGTTCGTGCGCCTGCGGGTGATCGATCCGGAGAAGGCGTACTGGCGGCGCGGGATCGCGGCGGCCACCCGGTGGCGGAGCCAGAACGGCGGCGGGCAACTGCGCGTGCCGTACGACTACGTGATGGGCGAGAACAAGACCGAGACCGAGAGTGGGGGCGAGGGGGAGAGCGGGGGCGGGTCGGCCGGCGCAGCCGCCGGGTTCCCGCTGGGGCGGTGGCTGGCCGATCAACGGCGCTACTACAACGCCGGGACCCTGGAAGCTTCCCGCGTCAAGCAACTGGAGAAGCTGGGCATGGTGTGGTCCCACCACGACATTGCATGGGAGGAAGGACTCACGGTCGCCCGCTCATGGGCCGCCGCACACGGGCACTTCCTGCCCCCCGTCAACGCGGTCGGCGACGGTGGCTACCCCATCGGCGTATGGGCGAAAAACAGGCGTGCGGAGGCCCGCAGGGCCTGGGAGAACGCCGAACGGCGCGCCGCCGGGGAAACCGTGCCCGTGGGTGCTGGGGAGCTGCCGGAGAGCCGTCTGGAGGCTTTGGAGGCCATCGACCCGGGATGGTGCCCGCTCGGCTGGGACGTGGCATGGCAGCGCTGCTTCACCCTCGCCCGCATCCACATCCGGGCCGGAGGCGCGCTCCCCGAGACGGCCGGTGAACTCGTCATCCAAGGCGAAGACCTCGGGGCATGGACGGTGGCGCAGCACCAAGGGTGGGACAAACTGTCCCCCGCCCAGCAGTGGCTACTGGGCAGCACACTCGGACTGGAACCCGCCGGCCCCGCGGAACGCCCGGCCAAGCTCACGCCGGCCGGCAAGTGGGCGCTCAACCTGCGCGCGGCCCGGCAGTTCCACGCCCGCGAAGGACACCTACGCCCCGCCCGGAAGCACATCGAACGCCTGGACGCCGACGGCCAGCCGGTCGACATCAAGCTCGGGACGTGGCTGGACAACACCCGCCGCCGGACCGACAAACTCACCCCCGAACGCCGCACCGAACTGGACCAACTCGGCATGCGCTGGTAACCCGAGCACGAGCGGCAGTGGGATGAGCATCCGCAGCCAGCTTCCTCGGACGGGGCGCCGCAGCGGCCGGATCGCGGCTCGCATGCGCGATGCCTCGGTGCCAGTCCCGTTGAGATGCTGCCGGCACCACGTCAGTTTCCCGAACCTTCGATTGGGAATCTGCGATACCCCGACGAGACGTACCCGGAGGTGTAGCAGTGGCGGCTGGTGCCCATCCCTTCGTGGGTCGTCCACTGCGTCTTCTCCGACCACACGTGCCGGTGGAACAGCCAGTACCACAGATGCCTTGGCCATCGGTGCCGTTCGCCTGACAGCTGGCCGTCGGCACCGATAGCCGTTGGATGTGAGGTACGCACAGGGCGGCGGGCTGAGTGACGCCGAGAGGACCACGCGGGAGCGGTTACGGCTCCAGGCCGTGGAGCGTTTCGACGGCGGGCAGAAGAACACGGAGATTGCCGCTGCCCTGCGGATCAGCTCGCGGTCGGTCGAGCGGTGGCGCCGGGCCTGGCGCGAGGGCGGCGAGGCGGGAGTCCTGTCGAAGGGGTCGCCGGGAAGACCTCGACTCAGTGAAGCCCAGATCGCCAGGCTGAAGCAGGAGTTGGAGCGTGGTCCACTGGCTCACGGCTGGGCGGACCAGCGGTGGACCCTGGCACGGATCAAGACGCTGATCGGCCGGCTCTTCCATGTCTCCTACACGGTCGATGGCACCTGGCGGCTGCTGAGGCGCCACGGCTGGAGCTGGCAGCGGCCCACCAGGCGCGCGATCGAGCGCGATGACGACGCGGTGGGGTGTGGAAGAAGGAGACCTGGCCGCGGGTAAGAGCACCGCGGCGGAGCGCGGGGCCTGGATCGTCTTCAAGGACGAGGCCGGTCGATGCCTCCGCCGCGCGCCAGGACCTGGGGCCGGATTGGCCAGACCCCGGTCGTGAGGGTGAGGGGCAGGGGCTCGGGGCGCGTGTCGATGGCGGGTATGGCCTGCTACAAGCCGGGCCGGCGGTCCCGGCTGATCTACGCGATCCGCGAGTACCGGGGGCGCAAGGACGAGCCGAACGACTTCGGCTGGCGCGACTTCCGCGACGTGATTGTCCGCGCTCGCATCCAGTTCGGCGGACCGATCGTGCTGGTCTGGGACATCGTCCGCCTGCACCTGACGGCCGGCATGCGCGAGTTCATCGACGCGAACGCCGAGTGGCTCACCGCGTTTCAGCTGCCCACCTATGCCCCGGACCTCAATCCGACCGAGGGCGTGTGGTCGCTGGTCAAGCGTGACATCGGCAACCTTGCTGCGGCCGACCTCGGCCAGATCACCCGCCCCGTGAAGCGCAAACTGAAGATGCTGCAGTACCGGCCGGAGACCATCGACGGCTGCCTCGTCGGCACCGACCTGGACCTGTGAGGTCGGGTCGCCGGACCCGTAATTGGTCGAAGCCCAAAGCTGCTGGTCAGCTACGGTGGCGTCATGACTGACAGCCTGCCCGAGGACGTAGCCGACGTGCTTGGCCTTGTCCTGAACCCGGACGAGCCCATTCACGTCGCCCTCCGACGGCAGGTGCCCCAACTGTGGGTGCAATCCAGCTGCAAGTGCGGGTGTGGCACTGCCTACTTCGACCTTGACGCCGACGCGGTGGAGCCCGCGCCAACGGGCCCCGGCACCGTCGTGGCCGCCGACGTACAACTGTTCACCGAATCCGGCGAGTGCCCCGGTGAGGTCCTGGTCTTCGCGCAAGGCGGCTACCTCTCATGGCTGGAGGTCTGCTCTTGGAGCGATGACGTTGAGGTGAATCTCGCCGCGGCGCGGCGCTGGCTACAGCCATCGTTCTGAACCCGATCCGGTAACAGTCGGCGGTCTCGGACCCTGACGCCGCCACCACGAGTCGACCGACATCACGAGTTCAAGTTCACTAGCCAGCCCGGCGACTCGAGGCCGCGTGCGCCTGACCTCCTGCGCAGCACACTGAAGTGATCGGTCAAACCCGCCCCACGCGCGGTGGCCCGTCGGCCGGGCCCGACAGGCGGCATGGGCGCGCGGCGGCGGGTCCGGGCGGACGGTGGCGACAGAACCGGCGGGCGCCCGGCCCGGTAGCCGATGGCCCCACAGCTCACGGCCGACGGTCGACGGTCGACGGCGGGCGACGTGGCGGCCGGGCCGCGGCGGCCAGCGTCCGACAATGCGGCCGGGGCCCGAGGTGATGACGCCAGACCGCCGCGGCCCGGCGCGAGGCGGCCGCGCGACGGTAAGGGCGGCGGCCGGGACGGCCCGGCGAAGGCCCAGAACCGAGGAATGAGGTAGAAGCGGACGGGGCGCTGGACGGCCGGACAAGGCCGGCGGCGGAGGCGACTGAGAGACCGCCCGGCGGTACTACCGGGAGGCCGGTGCGGGCACGACGCGGCCCGGGGATCCGGTCCGATGCGGGGAGGACCGGACGGCGGGCGGCGCAGGTGGTGGCGGCCGGACTGCCAAGAGCAGCCGCAAGGAAACGGCACGGTGACGCAGCGGCACGGCGACACGGCGCGAGCCCGGCGGCAGCTTGGGCGGCCGGGCAGGCGGCAGCGGGACGGCGGACGCAGGCCCGACTCAGCGGGACGGGGCGGGGCGGAGCAGACCGGCACAGCGCGGCGGCCGGGGCGCGGGCGGGACAGCACCAGCACGCCTGGACGAGAGCTGGCTCGCCAGGCGGCCGGACAGCGGCGCAGAGGCGGGCGCGGACGGGAGGCGGCGCGGCACGGGCGCAGCGGGTGGGGCGGGTGGGGCGCGGCCGCGGGACGGGCGATGGCAGGCGGCCCGGCCTCCAGGACGGCGGGCAGACGGCGCCAGAGGCCCGCAGCCGCGCGCTCGGGGACCGCCACGGGGCAGGGTCAGAACAGGTGGCCTCCGCCTCGTAACCCACGTCGCGCTGCGTGCTGAATGTGCGACGGTCTGGTGGGAATTGCGCTGGGGTACCGGGGCATGGGCAGAGACAGGAAATTCAGTGCGCTTCGGAAGTGAGGCGGTCCATGCATCCTGCTGCCCCTGATGAGGACCAGGGCCCCCTCATCGACCGCCGCATGGCGGTCTCCGCCGGGTTCCAGGGCAGCAGTGCCGAGATCGCCGAGGCCCGCCGCATGACCTGGCGGGCAGTGCCCCCGTGCTCATGGAGCTCGGCGGCAAGTCGCCGAACATCGTCTTCCCCGACGCCGACCTGGACCGCGCGTAGCCGATCCGCTGCCCGTCCTCGACGCCCCCCGTGACGGCTCAAGCCCAGTCGTCCTCGCGCGGCAGGAGCGACATGTTCATGCCTGCCAATGCCTGCTGCAGCGCGGTGTCGGTCCTCAGACGGTTCGCCCAGTCGTGCGGATCGTAATTGTCCTCGTGCATGCCGTGATCCACGAAGAACTGCTCCGGTCCGGCCGGGGTGTAGAACACCATCATCTTCGACGGCACATCGAGGATGTTCTTAAAGCCGTGACGCGTGCCACGGGGGATGTACACGAAGTCACCCGCACTCGCCTCGAACGTCTGGTCTCCGTTGATGAATCGGAACTGACCCGACAGGATGAGGAAGGCCTCGTCCTCCTGGTTGTGCGTATGCGGCACGTTACCGAACTGCGGCGCGACGGTGCCCTCCATGACGCCGAGATTGCCGTTGCTCTGAGCGCCCGTCACCTTCACGGAGAATCGCTCCTCGCCGGTCAGGCGGATGATCCCCTCATCGTTACGCACGACGAAGCCGTCGGCGGAAGTCCATACCGGGTCGTCCTTGTCCGGCACAGCGAAGTTGAATGTCATGACCCAAAGCTCCATTTCTTCACTACAACGAATGGACTCTCGGCCCGAATTCGTCCGCACGATGTTCCGTCGGGGTGACGCCTCGTGACCCCTACCTCGAACGATTCCGGCCCGGAGAGCGGCAGTACGAGCGCGGTGTCGCGTCCTCCTCTCGAGGAGGAGCCCCAGGCGCGTCGCCGGGACCTTCCTGCACGTACCGGTGGACCTTTCGTTGACTGTAGTTCATTGACTGACGTTCGATCAAGTGGGCGCAGAAGTGCTACGGTCCCGCTCGGCACTATCAATCGGTCAGTGAGTCACGGGAGTTCAAGCAATGGGTCAGCTGGAAGGAAAGACCGCCGTCGTCACCGGCGGGGGCACCGGAATCGGCCTGGCCACCACCGCGCGGCTGGCGTCCGAAGGAGCCCATGTGTTCATCACCGGCCGGCGCAAGGTCGTACTCGACAGGGCGGTCAAGTTGATCGGTTCCGCGGTCACCGCGGTGCCGGGCGACATCTCGGGGTCCGCCGACCTGGACCAGCTGTTCGACACGATCCGCGACCGAGGCCGAGGCCTGGACGTGCTGTTCGCCAACGCGGGCATCTCCACGGTCGCACCGCTGGCGCAGACCACCGGGGAACAGTTCGATCAGATATTCGGCGTCAATGTCTGGGGCACGCTGCTCACCGTGCAGAAGGCACTGCCGCTGCTCAACGACGGCGCCTCGGTGATCTTGAACGACTCCATCCGCGCTGACGACGGCCGGGAGAACCTCGGTCTGTACTCGGCATCGAAGGCCGCAGTCCGGTCCCTCGCGCGGACCTTGGCCAACGAACTGAAGGGCAGGGGCATCCGGGTCAACACGGTCGCGCCGGGCGCGATCGACACTCCCTCGGTCTTGACCGCCTTCGGCAAGGAGGAAGCGGCCGACGGCACGGCGGATCCCGCGACGGGAGTGCCGATCGGCCGGACAGGACGCCCGGAGGAGGTCGCCGCGGCCGTGGCCTTTCTCGCCTCCACGGACAGCAGTTTCATGGTCGGCACCACCCTGTACGTCGACGGCGGCGAAAGCCGGTTCTGACGCTGCCACGCAGCATTCCGCCCTGACGCACGACCGCCCGGCGGAACGCCGACACCGCTGGAATACGCTGGCGGCTGGACCAGTCGGTTTCAGGAAGGACCAGACGTGCCTCAGTCCGCCGCGGGTAAGCCACCGACCCGGCGGCAACTGGCCGCCCAGCAGACGCGCCAGAAGCTGCTTCACGCGGCACTCGCCTGCTTCTCGGAACGTTCGTACACGGAAGTGACCGTGGGGGACATCGCCCGTTCAGCCGGGGTCGCCCACGGACTCCTGTCGCACCACTTCGAGGGCAAGGAGAGCCTGTACGCAGAGGCCGTGCGGGAGCTCGACCACCAGCTCCGTGCCGCCACGAGAATCAGTCCCGACGGGCACGTCGTCGAGCGCCTGCGCCGGCATCTCTCCGCTCACCTCCGGTTCCTGGCCGAACACAGGGATGCCGCTCTGAATCTGATCTTGCGCCGCGCAGAGGCCACCGACCTGGCCTGGGAAGCCTTCGAGTCGACCCGGCTGGAGGGTGTCCGCACGATCTGTGACCTGCTCGGCCTGGACGCGGACGAACCAGCGCTCCAACTGTCCCTGCGCGGTTTCTCCGCCGCCTGCGACGAGATGGCCCGGGACTGGCTGAGGAACAGCCGGGCCCTCGAAATCGAGGCGCTGGTCGACGCCTGCGTCACCTTCCTCACAGCGGCGGTCCAAGCCGCCTACGGTCTTGCACCGTCACCGGCACTGAGCCAGGCGCTCCAGGCACTTCGCCAGGGTGCCCCGTCAGGCGCGGGCGAAGTGGTCCCGGAGCGCGAAGAGGCCTGAAAGCGTCTCTCGGGACTCGGCAGTCTCCAGCAGCGCCGTCCGGACCATCAGGGCTGCGCCGGATCACGCCCCTGGCCCCCACCGGCGCCGGCTGCGGCCGGCCCCTCGCACGCCGGAGACCCAGTGCCCGGCGGATCACTACTGGTCCTGCACCTGCCCGATCTGC
This sequence comes from Streptomyces sp. NPDC052721, assembly GCF_040678315.1. Taxonomy (NCBI): domain Bacteria; kingdom Bacillati; phylum Actinomycetota; class Actinomycetes; order Kitasatosporales; family Streptomycetaceae; genus Streptomyces; species Streptomyces sp. NPDC052721. The sequence goes on from NZ_JBFATL010000031.1 coordinate 8,962, forward strand.
AGTACGACAGCCTTGGTCTGGCTGTAGGAGCGAAGTGCCTCCACGCCCTTCTCGCGGCCGTAACCGGACTTCTTGAAGCCACCGAAGGGGAGTTCCACGCCCCCACCGGCGCCATAGGAGTTGAGGTAGACCTGCCCGGCCCGGATCTCCCTGGCCATGTGATGGGCGACGTCCAGGTTCTGCGTCCACACACCGGCCACCAGTCCGTACTCGGTCCCGTTGGTGAATTCGACCGCCTGCGTGACGTCGCGGAAAGGGGTCACGGCGACGACAGGACCGAAGACCTCTTCCTGACCGATGCGGCTGCCGGGGTCCACCTCGTCGAAGACGGTCGGGGAGAAGTAGAAGCCGCCCGGGTGGTCCGGGCTGACATGGCGGGTGCCGCCGTGTACGACCCTGGCGTACTGTGCGGCTTCCTCGACCATGCCGCTCACCCGTTCCAGCTGGGCAGCCGAGATCAGCGGACCGAGGTCGGGATCGGTGAACCCGGCTCCGATGCGGATGCCCCGAAGTCGTTCGACGAGGTTGGTCACCACCGCCTCATGCACGTCCTCGTGAACCAGGAGGCGTGCGCCCGCGGAGCAGGTCTGGCCCCCGTTCTGAAGCAGCGCCTTGGTGATGACCGGCAGCGCGCGATCCAGGTCGGCGTCGGGGAAGACTATGTTCGGGGACTTCCCGCCGAGCTCCATGAGCACGGGGACGACGTTGTCCGCGGCGGCCTTCGCCACCAGGGTCCCGACCTCGACCGAGCCGGTGAAGGAGATGTAGTCGGCCCCGGTGTGGCCGGCGAGCACGGCTCCGGCTTCGGCTCCGTAGCCCGGCACGACGTTGAGCGCACCCGGCGGCAGCCCTGCCTCGAGCGCGAGCTCGGCGAGACGCAGAACGCTCAACGGTGCTTCCTCGGCCGGCTTGACCACCGAGCAGTTGCCGACCGCGAGCGCGGGAGCGATCGAACGCGCCACCATCTGCAGGGGATAGTTCCACGGCAGGATATGACCCGTCACACCCAGTGGTTCGAACCGGGTGCTGGCGACGATCCCACCGTTGAGGTCGGGAAGGGACTCGCCGTGGAAGGTTTCGATGGCACTGGCGTAGAAGTCCAGATAACGGGCCGCCACGTCGGCGTCCGCGCGCGCCTGGGTCATGGGCTTTCCGGTGTCGTGGCTCTCGAGCGCGGCGAGTGATTCCCGCTCCCGGCGGACGAGTTCGGCCAGACGCCGTATGAGTGCGGAGCGGTGCTCCGCCGTGGTGTGACGCCATGTGGATTCAAAGGTGTCGCGTGCCGCTGACACGGCATGGTCCACTTCCTGCGCGCCGCACCGGGCGACCTGGGCGAACAGCTCGCCCGTCGAGGGATCGAGAACGTCGAACAGTCCCTGTCCGGGTACGCGCTCTCCGCCGATTACCGCGGTCAATGGCTTCATGGGGATTCCCTCTGTGACGAGACAACCGCCCTGCCCGCCGGGCCTTGCTGTCTCAGCGGACCAGCCGACGGTGTGAACCCGGCCGGCAGGGGGCGAATGGTGTTGCCATGGGCCGTACCGTGACGGCCGTGCGTCGATACGTGTTCCGGCGGCGCTGGAAAGGGCGGTTCGCCGAGGACAGCCACGTGCGTTCCGTTCCGGTGACCGGTTTCCCGGCCACCGGAAATTCATCAGAGCATGGCTTTCGCGCTACCAGCGACCTGACCGCCGTCCTGCGACGCCGGCGCCTCTCCGGTGCGCGGAATCAGTGCCAGCGCGATCAGGGACAGCAGCACGCAGCCGATGATGTAGAAGCTGATCGCTGTGGTGCTGCCCGTGCGCTGCAGCAGGTACGCGGCGATCAGAGGCGCGGGCCCGCCGGCGATCACGGAACCGAGCTGATAGCCCAGGCTGGCGCCGCTGTACCGGACCGGGCGCCGAAGCCTTCAGAGATGAGGGCGGCCTGAGGACCGTACTGCAGATCGTGCAGGAACATCGCGAGTATGGTGGCCGCGATGACGAGGCCGGCCTGGCCTGTGTTGACCATGCCGTAGTAGGGGAGCGCGAACAGCCCCATGCCGACGAGCCCGACCAGGTAGACCCTGCACCGTCCGAAGAGGTCGGAAAGGTACCCCGACAGCGGCACCGTGACCAGGCCGAGGGCGGAAGCGGCGATGGTGGCGTTCAGAAGGTCATCTCGTGCCATGCCCAGGTGCTCGGTGCCGTAGCTGAGCAGGAAAGTGGTGAACAGGTAGTAGGGCGCCTGCTGCCCCATGCGGACCAGCGCGGTGGTGAGAACCACGCGGGGATGTGTGCGGAGCGCCTCCCACACCGGCATGCGCGCGACCTCCTGCCGGCTCTTCACCTCCTCGAATTCCGGGCTCTCCTCGACCTTCAGCCGCACATACAGGCCTACGGCGATGAGCAGGGCGCTGGCCAGGAAGGGGACGCGCCATCCCCAGGTGAGGAATTCGTTTCCGGTAACGCCGGCGGCGCTCTTCACAGCTGCCAGCGACAGCAGGACGCCGAGCGGGACACCCATCTGCGGCCACGATGCCATCAGGCCCCGGCGGCCGGGCTTTGCTCCCTCCATGGACATGAGGACGGAGCCCGCCCATTCGCCGCCGACGGCGACGCCCTGCAGCATGCGCAGCAGGATCAGCAGGATCGGTGCGGCGACCCCGATGCTCCGGTAGCCGGGGAGCACACCGATCAGGACCGTGGCGGCGCCCATCAGGACCAGCGTGATCACCAGCGTCGACTTGCGGCCGGCCCGGTCTCCGTAGGTGCCCGAAGAGGATGCCGCCGACAGGACGGGCGATGAAGCCCACGAACATGGTTCCGAACGAGGCCAGCACTCCCAGGAAGTTCGAGGCATCAGGGAAGAACACACTGGGGAAGACGAGCGCGGCCGCGGTGCCGTAGATGAAAAAGTCGTACCACTCGATGGTGGTGCCGACGGTGCTGGCGACGGCTGCACGAGTCTGCCGGGCGCGGTCGGCGTCGAGCACTCCGCGCCTCCGGGGGGCGGGCGGTCTGGGATTCCGGCGCTGTGTCATTGAGTCAGCCTCCTTGCTGAAATGCGCTCATATATGCGAGGGCGTCGAGACTGCGTTCGATGGAGGAGTGAACGCGGTGGGGAGGGAGGGGTGAATCGCGGCGGTTGCTGACTCCCCGCTCTGCGCTCGGCAGCGCATCTCCGTAGGAGGCGGCCGAGTCGAGGCCTGCACTGGGGGGGCCGACCTGTCGAAACTTCGTAAACCCGAAGTCGACTTCGCAAGGAGAGTAAGTTGCTCCCTGTGGGTCGTCAAAGGTTGCGGAGCCGGGTCACGCTGTGGGTCTGCCATGGAGACCCGTACGGCATGGAGACGCTGCGCGGTCGCGGACCTCAGCCACGTGCGGGCTGGGCGTAAAGGCTCTTACCGCCGCAGACATAGAGCACCTGACCGGTCACCGAGCGGCTCGCCGGCGCGGCGAAGTAGTGAGCGGCCCAGGCGACGTCGGCCGGATCACCGATCGTTCCCATGGGCTGTGCGGTCAGCAGCCGCTCCATGACCTCCCGGGGCTCCGTGCGCAGCAGGGGTGTGTCGATGAGCCCCGGCGCCAGGCAGTTGACCGTGATGCCGTACTTCGCCAGTTCGATGGCGAGTGACCGGGTGGCGGAGACGACACCCCCCTTGGAAGTGGCGTAGGAGAGCTGGCCGAACCAGCCGAGCCAGGCGCGGGACGCCACGTTGATGATGCGCCCCGACCGCCGCGGGATCATGGAGCGGGCAGCCATCTGACTGCACAGGAAGACCCCGTTCTGGTTGATGTCCTGGGTGCGCTTCCACTCCTCGTCGGTGATCCCGCGGACGCCTCGGTCGATGCTGATCCCCGCGTTGTTCACGAGGATGTCGACCGGCCCCAGCTGCTCCTCGACCGTGGCGAACAGTTCCGTCACGGCCTCACGTGAGGCCACGTCGACCGGCAGTCCCACAGCTGTGGCGCCTGTGCCGGTGATCTACAGGGGCAGCGCTTCGAGAGCGAAGTTAACTACGTATTTTCGAAGCGGATCGTAGGTCGCCCCCCGAGGTCGTCAAGACTCCAGCCGCCCACTGGACGGCAGCGCTGACGAGGGAGGGAGAAAGAGCCTTGATCGCCGCGTACCGGCGAACCGCGTGCGTGCTCGTGGAGCCGTCACGTCGAACGAGGTCGCGAGGAGCTGAGCGTCGCCTCGTGGGGCCCGTACGGGCGGAGGGGCCAGGCCAGGAATTTGGCACGACCGGCCCTGCCTGCGCGGGAGCACGGTCGACTCGTGGTGGACGGCGAACCTGTCGCTCTGGTGGCCACGGCCGGGTAGCGGTCGAGGTGATGGGTCCGGCGCTCGACGGCGAAGCGCTAGCGGTATGCCGTGATCCCGCGTCTGCGCGGGCGGGGCCGGTCGCGACGGGAGACGTGCGTCTTGCCGGCCCCCACACGGTCAGGTTGCCCGCGGGGCCGTCCCTGTCCCGGCTGCCGTACCCGGAGAACTTCCGGAACCCGGTTCGAACTGGGGCGACTCACCCCGTCGCACGGCTGAGATCAGCAGCGGGGGTGACTTCTGCGGGAGCGTCCTCGGAATCGGTCCTCAACACCGCGGTACGCAAGGCGATTCGCCGGGCAGTAAGCCAGCCGGCGTAGGGCACGAGGAGGGGGCGAGGCAGCTCCCACCCCGCCGCTACCGAGGACCGTCGCGCCGATCCACGCCACGAAGCCGCTGCGGCGAATCGCCTCCGACCGCCGGTCGGCCGGCCGCATCCCGCTACCGCGACCGCCGCTTCATGTCGGTGCGGGGGATGAGCGCCAGGACCGGGGCGTCACCGGGGTCGGACTTCTTGCGTGAGACAGCCTGTGGGCCTGCCAATGACTCATCCACAAGGCAGGCCCACCATTTGCACCGGCCCAGACGATCCACATATCCATGTCACGCACTGGACGGCGTCAACTACCGCCTAGGCGGAGGCGGTTGCGGACTAGGCCCTGTCGTCAAACTCCCGTCTGCCGCGCGACGCCATGCACGCACTCTCGCCGCACCGGGCCCCGACCCAAGTACAACCAGTACGAGGGCCCGGGCCCGGCACGCCGAGAGCACGCACCTGACGCCGCGCGGCCCGCCCTCCGGGCGGACGACGGGAGTTTGACGACAGGACCTAGCCGCGCTGCGGGCGAGCGCTCAGGCGCCGGGCAGCCTGCGACGGTCGGAGAGTGTCGGCAGATGACCGGTCAACCCGCCGTCGACACGGATCACCTGGCCGGTGACGAACTTGGACTCGTCCGACGCGAGGAAGACGACGGCGTTGGCGACGTCAGCCTGATCTCCGACAGCGCCGAGCATCTGAGAGTCCAGGACCAGCTGCGTCGGCGCCACGTCCTCCAGCGGGTGTGAGCCGTCAGGTGCTTCCGATGCGGCAGGGGGCGGAATCAGCCCCGGGGCCAACGCGTTGCTACGGACTCCGAGATGACCGAACGAGGTGGCTACGGACTTCGTCAGGTACTCGATCGCCGCCTTGCTCGTGCCGTAGGCGATCAGCGTGAGGTCTCCGCCCGCGGCCTGGACCGACGAGGTGTTGATGATCGACCCACCGCCGGATTCGGCCATCACGGGAACGGCGTACTTGCTGCCGAGGAAGACACTGCCCGCGTTCACCTCGAAGGTTCGCATCAGGTAGTCGCGGCTGACACCAACCACGTCGGTGTCCTGTGCTATCCACTCAGCGCCCACCAGCCCGGCGTTGTTCCACAGCGCGTCGAGCCGTCCGTAGGTCTCCTTGGTGAGCGCCACGACGCCCGCGATGTCGCTCTCGAGGCCGACGTCACCGACGTACGGCAGGACATCGAAGCCCTCGCCCTTGAGTTCCTTCGCCCGCTCGTGAACGGTCGGAGATAGGTCCATCATCACGACGCGCGCACCTTCGGCCGCCATCGCCCGCACTCCCGCGAGCCCGAGGGCGCCGGCCGCACCAGTGACGATCGCAACTTTTCCTTCCATGCGACTCATCGAAGATCCTTCTCTCGTTGAAGTAGTTGAAATTTCATCACTGCCGCTTCAGGGTAGCATTGGGTAGTGAAATTTCAACTACTTGAGGGGAGGTCGCGGTGGCGGAGACCTGGTGGCTGAACGACGAGGAGCAGCGGACATGGCGCAGTTTCCTGCTGGCCAGCCGACTCGTACTGGACCGGGTCGAGCGGCAGTTGAAGCAGGACGCGGACATCTCCTTCGCCTACTTCGAGATCCTCACCCGGCTCTCCGAGGCGCCTGAGCGCAGGATGCGGATGGCCGATCTCGCGGCCGCGTGTGTCTTCGACCGCAGCCGGCTGAGCCACGCGATCGACCGCCTGGTGCGCGATGGCTGGGTCCGCCGGGTGCCGTGCCCCTCCGATGCCCGGGGCCAGATGGCGGAACTCACCGACGAGGGCATGGAGAAGGTCCGGCAAGCCGCTCGCGATCACGCCGAGCAGGTCCGGTCGCTCCTGTTCGACCGACTCACCCAGGATCAGCAAACCGCCCTGCAGGAGATCAGCGAAGTACTCGCCACCGGCATCGTCGACATGCCGAAGCTCATCTCGATGGGCTGGCCCTCACGGTGACGACCTGTCGGCTACGCCCCGACCGGTGCCGAGCCGTTCTCAGCTGTTCTCCGCCTGGAACATCCAGTGCTGCTTCTCCAGGTCGGCGGTGATGCTGATGATGAGGTCCTGCGTGACCGGATCGGCCTCGGCGGTGTTGGTGACCCGCTCACGCATCCTGGTGATGATCAGTGCCAATGACTTCACGACGGCGGCCACCGCTTCGCCGTCCTTCACCCAGCCGGCCGGGTAGGCGGGAACACTGCTGGTCGTGGCTATGGTTGTCGCCCGGCCGTCGGGGGTGATACCGAGTGCCGCCGCCCGCTCCGCGACCGCGTCGGAGAACGTCCGTGCAGCGCTGACCACCTCGTCAAGCTGAAGATGGATGGAACGGAAGCGGGGACCATACAGGCTCCAATGAGCCTGCTTGGCCGTCAGCGACAGATCGATCAGGTCCACCAAAGCGCCCTGCAGGGCATCCGCGACGACCCTGCGGCCAGCTTCCGGCAGCGGGCTGTTGATCACAGACACTGTGTTACTCCTCTATCCGCCTGGACCAGGCGGGGGTGGGATGGGAGAGCGGACACGGTCGGAGCGCTCCCGCCGCCGTGGCCGAGGCGCCGGCCACGGCATGGGCCGGGGTCGTCAGGCGGTGCGCCGAAACCGGCGGCCACGCCGGTGAGCGCGGATCAGGACGACCAGCCGACGCCGCCGACCGTCACCGGCTGCCGGACGGGCCGCGCGGCGCGCACGACGTCGTCGTGGATGGGAGTGCGCGTCCCCGTCAGCGGCAGGCCTGTACCCCCGAGGCGCTCCGCGATGAACTCTGCCGCGATCGAGACCGCGGTCTCCTCCGGCGTGCGCGCGCCCAGGTTCAGACCGATCGGTGCGCGCAGCCGGGCGAGTTCGTGTTCGGTGACACCGGCTTCGCGCAGCAGCGTCAGACGCTCCTCGTTCGTCCGCCGGGACCCCATGGCCCCCACATAGGCGACCGGCAGCTTCAGCGCGCACTGAAGCAACGGTACGTCGAACTTGGCGTCATGTGTGAGCACGCACAGCACGGTGCGCCGATCGACCTCGGTGGTCTCCAGATAGCGATTTGGCCAGTCGGCGATCACGCCGTCCGCTTCCGGGAAGCGAGCCCGAGTGGCGAACACCGGTCGTGCGTCGCACACAGTGACGTGATAGCCGAGGAACTTGCCCAGCCGTACCAGGGCCGCCGCGAAGTCGATCGCACCGAAGACGATCAGCCGCGGCGGCGGGGAGCTGGACTCCACCAGCACGGTGACCGGCTGGTCGCAGGTGCCCCCGTCCCGGCGCCCCACCAGTGTGCCGGTGCGCCCGACGTCGAGCATGGCTCGCGTCTCCGCCGCCGCCCTGCGGCTGAGCAGGATGTCGTCGCCCAGGATTCCCTCGAACGATCCGTCGGACCTGACGAGCAGGGCCTGGCTCGTCAGGTCGGCAGGTCCGCCGACGACGCGGGCCAAAGCGACCGTCTCGCCCTCGTGGGGCGGACACGGCAGCGGTGAACAGGGCCCGTGTCCGTTCATCTGAACGCACCGGGGTGACGAGGACGTCGATCACGCCTCCGCAGGTCAGACCGACGGCGAAGGCGGTCTCGTCGCTGTAGCCGAAGCGTTCCAGCACAGGCCGGCCGTCTACCAGCGCCTGCTGGCACAGCTCGTACACCGCGCTCTCGACACAGCCACCGGAGACCGAACCCACGGCTGTCCCCTCACCGTTCACGGCCATGGCCGCGCCGGGTCCCCGGGGTGCGCTCCCGCTGACGGAGACGACTGTCGCCACAGCGAAGTCGTGCCCTTGCTCGACCCACCGGTGGAGGTCTCCAGCGATATCCAGCATGTATCTCTCCTTCTTGCCGGCGTCATCGCCGTCGAGCCGGACACGGCGTGAGGTAGGTATGACGTCGGCCGGGCGTACGCGTGCCGGCCGACGCGGTCGGGCCGGATCGGGCCTGTACGAAGTGCACCTCTTCCTGCCCGGGAGGCGGCGCGGCATTGCTGGTGCCGCTCCCCTCCCCCATGAGGCGGTCCCCCCGTCACGGGGAGGACGACGTCACTCAGAGCATGAGCTGGTCGAGCGTGATGGGCAGGGACCGGATGCGTCGTCCCGTGGCGTGGTGGACGGCGTTGCCGATGGCCGCGGCGAGTCCCACCAATCCGACCTCCCCGACTCCCTTGGTGCCGACGGCGGTCGCGCGGTCGGGACCGCCGACGAAGAGCACCTCCATATCGGGTACGTCGGCGTTGACCGGCATGAGGTAGTCGCCGAAGGTGGCGTTGGCGATGCGCCCGGTGCCTCGGTCGGTGGCGGTCTCCTCGAACATCGCCTGGCTGATGCCGCCGACCGTGCCGCCGATGATCTGGCTGGCGGCGGTCTTCTCGTTGAGGATCCGCCCACCGTCGATGGCGGACACCACCCGGGCCACGCGCAGGAGGCCCAGATCGGGGTCGACGCGGACCTCGACGAACTTCGGGCCGAACGCGCCCGCGGTGGCCATCCCCAGTTCGTCGGACCGGGGCGGTGTGCTCCTGCCGTCGGCGCTCAGCTCCTCCAGGCCGTGCCGGGCCAGAATTTCCACGTACGACTCACCCAGTGCCACGTCCCCGACGCGGTGGATGCGCCCATCGGTGACCGTCACGTCGTCGAGCACGGCTCCCCTCAACGGGGAGTCGGGATCTTCGGCCACCACGTGCAGGAATTCCTGCACCAGCCTTCGGCAGGCGGTGTGGACGGCGTTGGCGAGGGCGCCGGTCAGACCGGAACCACCCGCCTGAGGCGCATACGGCATGTCCGAGTCGCCCAGGTCGAAACGGACCTTACCGATGCCGAGACCGAGCATCTCGGCCGCCAGCTGGGTCATGACCGTGTAAGTGCCGGTTCCGATGTCGGTGGCGGCACTGCGGACGTAGGCCGAGCCGTCCCAGCGCACGGAGGCGCGTGCCTGGCACGGCACCTGGTAGAAGGGGTAGGAGACACCGGCCAGGCCGTAACCGACGAGCCAGCGGCCGTCCTTCATCGACCCCGGTTCCGGAGTACGCCGCGACCAGCCGAACCGTTCGGCTCCCTCGATGTAGCACTCCCGCAGCGCCTTGCTCGACCAAGGCAGGCCCAGCAGCGGGTGCTCCTCCGCGTAGTTGCGCAGCCGGAATTCGAGGGGATCCATGCCGACGGCGTGTGCCACGTCGTCGATGGCGGATTCCAGGGCGAAGTTGCCCTGGCCCTCGGCGGGCGCCCGCATCGACCCCGGGCAGGGGATGTTGAGCCAGGCCTGCCTGTCACGCGTGAGCACATTCGGGCACGCGTAGGCGGTCGCGGAACCGAACGACACCGGTTCGTAGTCGTCGTCCTCCATCGCGACCGACGAGATGCCATGGTGCTCGATGGCGACCAGATCGCCGTCACGCGTGGCGCCTATCCTGATCCGCTGGACGCTGTTGGGCCGGTGCCCCACCGAGGTGAACATCTCGGGGCGGGTGAGCACGAGCTTGACCGGGCGCTTGACCTCTCGGGCCGCCAGCACGGTGAGGATCACATGCGACCACACCCTGAGACCGGCTCCGAACCCACCGCCGACGAACGGCGCGAGGACCCTGATGCCGCTTTCCGGCACCTTGAAGATCGTGGCCAGCGAGGTACGCACGTTGTGCGGCCACTGCGTGGAGTCGTGCACGGTGAGGGAGTCACCGTGCCATGAGGCAAGGGTGGCCATGAGGCCCAAGGGGTTGTTGGTGTTGTCGGGGGTCCGCATCTGACCGCGCCCAAGCAAGAGTGCGCACGAGTGTGCGCTTGGCCAGTTCCACCTTGAACGCGGTCCCCGGCAAGGGCCGGGCGCCTGCGAGAGCGGCCTCGGCCGCGGAGCGGAAGGTCTCCGTGTCCGCCCGTGCGCCGCAGCACGTCTTCGGCGTCCCAGGCCCGCCACGGGAGCGTTCCGACGCCGCCGAGCGCGACGCGCGCCTCCTCGATGAGGCCGTCCTCGATGACGAGCGCCACGCCGGCCGAGGTCAGGGCGAACTCGTAGGAGACGCGGTCACGGACCTTGATGTAGTGCGAGCGGGCCGTCGCGGGAAGCAGGGGGATCTCGACCGCGGTGATCAGCTCACCGTGTCGCAGGACGTTCTCGACGTCCGGTGTGTCGCCCGGCGGCAGGTAGAACTGCGTCAGGGGAATCACTCGCCGGCCGTCCGTGCCATGGGTGTGGACGACCGCGTCGAGGGCCGCCAACGGCACCACGAGGTCCGAGGCGTGCAGGGCGATGCAGTGGTCGCTGGTACCGAGGATGGCGTGCATGCGCTGAATGCCGGTGATGGCGGCGCATCCCGATCCGGGGTTCCGCTTGTTGCAGGCCGTAACGGTGGGGGCGCGGAAGTAGCGGCAGCGGGCCCGCTGGAGCAGGTTTCCGCCGATGGTGGCCATGTTGCGCAACTGGGTCGAGGCACCGAGCAGCAGCGCTTCCCGCACGAACGGCAGGCGTTCGCGGACCACGGGGTCCGCGGCGAGTTCCTCCATCGTGGTCAACGCGCCGACCCGGATCGTGGTGTCGGTGTGCGTGATCCCCTTGAGGGGCAGCCGGGTGATGTCGAGGAGACGCTCGGGTTGGAGAACCCCGTCCTTCATGAGGTCCAACTGCGTGGTGCCGCCGGCGAGGAACGAGGTGCTCGGATCGGCGGTGACCACGGCCACGGCGTGGTCGGTGTCGTCGGCCAGTAGGTATTCGAACGGGTGCATGATCAGCCCTCGCCTTTGACTTCGCGGATCGCCGCCCGGATGTTCGGGTACGCGCCGCAGCGGCAGAGGTTTCCGCTCATGAACTCGCAGATGTCCTCGTCGGTGTCCGCGCGCCCTTCTTCGATCAGGCAGACGGCGGACATGATCTGGCCGGGTGTGCAGTAGCCGCACTGGAACGCGTCGTGCCGGGCGAAGGCCGCCTGCATGGGGTGCGGTTGGCCGTCGGTGGACAGCCCTTCGATGGTGGTGATCTCCCGCTCCTGGCACTGGGCGGCCAGGGACAGGCACGACACCACTTGCTTGCCGTCGACCATGACCGTGCAGGCACCGCACGCGCCCTGGTCGCACCCCTTTTTCGCGCCGGTGAGGCGCAGGTGGTCCCGCAGCGCGTCGCAGGGTGACACGTGTGTCGACCTGGAGGGAGTAGGTGGTGCCATTGACGGTGAGCGTGATGTCGACCAGCGGCAACCCGGGGGGTGACTGGCCGGACAGGCGTGTCCCAGTCTCTACGTGCTCCATGGCGCCTCGATTCTGAGTCCGGGAGACATCGTCTGGATACGAAGAAGGGGGACGATCGACGCTGGCCGGCCGAATCCCGGGCCACCTTGTTCTCCCCGGTGCGCACGCGCTCGCGGGTCTGCCGGGGAACGGGGATCACCGCTCCCCGCGAAATTCACCATCTCGGTGAGGAAGTCGTCTCACGGGTCGTGACGTGACCACAGTACTCATCCAGCAGGCGGGGGTCATTCGGGCCGTTCACGGGGGCGTGTGGAAAAGCAAAAGCATCCGGTCGCACCTGAGGTTCTGTCTCGATGACCATAGCGGAGCGTCAGACACTCTGTCCAACAACATGTCCGATCACCTGCCCGAAGAGGGCCGGCAGGCCGCGAGATCCAGTTGACGTATCACCCTGGCACTGCGGGTGCCGTGCAGGTGACGCATCACCCTTCATGAGGGGGGTGGCGCCGCACATGTGAGGTGACCACTGCACTGGAGCAAGCACCCTGAGGGCGACGACCTGAGACGCGCATGTGTGCAGCTTCGGACAGCGCACCGTTGCCTTTTTCACATGGGTGACGCATCATGGGTGATGCATCACCCCCGGGGGCTGTCACAGCCCTCTCACCACTCACCCTTCTCAAGACGGAGTACAACTGTGCCCACCCCCGTCAAGCTCGCGGTCGTCTACTACTCCTCCACCGGCTTCTCCGCTGAGATCGCCAAGGAAATCGCCGAGGCCGCGCAGAAGGCAGGTGCCGAGGTCCGCATGCTCAAGGCCGCCGAGCTCGCTCCCGAGGCCGCCATCGCCTCCAACGCCGCCTGGGCCGCCCACGCCGCCGCCAGCGCCGGCATCCCGGTGGCCACCCCCGCCGATGTCGAGTGGGCGGACGCCGTGATCTTCGGCTCCCCGACCCGTTTCGGCAACATCTCCTCGCAGCTCAAGCAGTTCATCGACACGCTCGGCGGCCTGTGGGCGCAGGGCAAGCTGTCGAACAAGGTCTACAGCGGCTTCGTCACCAGTGCCACCGCCCACGGCGGCCAGGAGTCGACCCTCCTCGCTCTGTACAACTCGATCCACCACTTCGGCGGTCTGATCGCCTCCCCGGGCTACACCGACCCGGTCAAGTTCGTCGACGGCAACCCCTACGGCACCTCCCACATCGACGCACAGGGCAACAACCCCGTCGGCGAGCAGACCCGCAACGCCGCACGCCACCAGGCGGAGCGGGTGGTCCAGATCGCGGCTGCCCTGAAGGCCGGCCTCGCCGCCTGACCGGCTCACCGGGCTGTCCCGGACGTATGACGTCCGGGACAGCCCGGTGCCATGTCCTGAGAAGGGTGCGTCGCCGCGGGCGGCAGGGCTCCGTAGTTGCCACCTCTATACCCGAAGGTAAGATCGACTCATGACGGATCCTGAGGAGCTGAACGAGCGCGAGCGACGTGCCTGGTACAGCTTCCTCGCAATGCAGGAGGATCTGCACCGTCACATGAATCGGCAGCTTCTTCGGGATTCCGGTCTTTCCCTTTCAGACTTCGCAGTTCTCAGCGCTCTGACGCACGACTCGGACGGATCGCTACGGATCTTCGAACTACGAGAGCGTCTGCGATGGGAGAAGACCCGCCTGACTCATCACATTTCACGGATGATCTCGCGCGGCCTGATCGAGCGGCGTCCCTGCGCCGAGGACTCCCGTGGCGCTGTTGTCGCTCTCACGCCGGAAGGACGCGACGCGATCGACAAAGCGGCCCCACTGCACGTGATCGACGTTCGCCGTACGTTCCTCGACGCGGTCAGTCCGCGCCAACTCGACGCACTGGCGGCCTTGTCCGAGGCAGTGCTGGAAAGCATCAGGGAACAAGAGGCCGCCGCCGACTGATCAGCGGGCTTCCAGCATGACTCCGAGATCAAGTGGCGGGCTGCCCGACCGTGTCAGAAACCTTGCCGCATGGTCAGCAGCACACCACCCCTGCGTCAGTCGTGGTGGCGCCGCTCCACCGCCGGGCGTCGATAGATGCCGTACCAGTAGCCAAGGGCAAGTTCCCTGGCTACGTCGATGTCGTCAGCGCCGTCGCTGGACGCGACTTGCTTCGCAATGACCTGACCGCCTCCCCTGACCATGATCGTCGCAGCGAGCTCCGGATCGACATCCGCGGGCGTGCCACCAGCCTCCTGCTCTTCCTTGAGAAGGGTGATCAGGTTGTCGACGAAGTGACTCTGATAGGCACTCCACGCCTCGCGCACCAAAGGATCATAGGCAGCCACCTCATGGATCGCCGTGAGTAGGAACGCGTGCTTGCGGTAGTGCTGGAGGATCCCCTCATAGGTGCGGGCCAGGCCATCCACACCTCCCCCGGCTCCCGTCGGCCGCCAGGCAGCCGCGATGGCTTGGCTCTCAGTTTTGAGACTTGAACTCAGACGGAGCAGGACATCGACTTTGTCGCGGAAGTACAGATAGAAGGTGGAGCGCGAGATTCCTGCAGCTTGGGCGATTTGCTCCACGCTCAGTTCGGTGTACGTCGCACCATCCTTGAGCAACCCTCGATGACGGAAAGAATGCGCGCCTCAAGGATTACCCTTCGGTCCTTCGCGTTGGATGGTCGCCTGGTAGTGGATGCCATGACGCCATCCTAGGGAACGTTCCATATGCCCAGCTGGCCCGGCTGCATGGGCAGTGGCCATCGACAGATGACCGGCAACCACGCGGGGCAAGCGGCGACGTTCCACCCCAATCGGACGGCCACGGTGTTTCTCCTTGGCTCAGCGGTTCCCGCCGGCGCCGTCCAGGATGGTGTCGACCACCGTCGCCTCCCACTTGTCTCCCAGCGGCAGGGCCCGGGTGTAGGCGCGCGCCGACCAGCAGGACGGCCAGGAGCGGCGAATCCGTGTCCTCGGGCAGGAAACCGTCCTCGATGGCGCGGGTGACGATGCCGGCTATTCGCCCGCGTCGCGGACCGACGGCCCAGCGCCGCCACGCCTCGTCGGTGGCGGATTCGCCGCAGCGAGGGCCCCGGCGTTCGAGTCACAGCAGCAAGGCCTGCCTGCCCGATGGAGGCGTGCCCGAGCGGTTCAGTCAGGAGCGGACGCGTCCGGTGAAGGAGCGGGGGGCCCGTAGGCGAGGGCCTGCTATTCCCGGGGGGACATTCCGTAGGCGGCTCGGAACGCCCGGCTGAAGTGGGCCGCACTGAGGAAGCCCCACCGGTGCGCGATCGCGGCCACGGCCGGCCTGGTACGGCGTGGGCGAACGAGTTCACGGCGGCACTCCTCCAGACGCCGGTGCCGGATCCATCCGCCCACCGTCATGTCCTGCGCCTGGAAGAGACGTTGCAGATGGCGCACGGAGATGTGGTGGGCGGCGGCGATCGCCTCGGCCGACAGGGCCGGATCCGCAAGACGGGAGTCGATGAAGGTCCGGATGCGCAGGAGCAGTGTCTGCCGGGCGGCGTCCGTGCCGGCAGATTCCCGGCCGAGCCGTTCGGCGAGGACGGTGGTAAGCAGGCCGGCCACATTGCGGGCGAGCATCTCGCCGACCTCGGAGCCGTACGTGCCGACCTGGGTTCTCAGCCCGGACAGGAAGGTCACGACCATCGTGGCCAGGTCCTGATCGGCCCCGATCGTCACCCCGGTGACGAGCCGCAGGTCGCGCTCGGGCAGCCCGAGCGCCCTCCGGGGCAGTTGGAAGACCACCGTCTCGAACCGGTCGGGGAAGTGGAGCGTGTAGGGGCGGGTCGTGTCGTACAGAGCGAACTCGCCCGGGCTCAGGAGGGCACTGCGCTCGTCCTGGACGACGATCCCCGTGCCCCGGGTCTGCAGTCCAACCAGCATGTACTCGTCCGGTGAGCGATCAGGCTCCTGCTGCGCCGGACCAGCTCCCGGTCAGCGTCGACCGTGGAAATCTGCAGGTACCCGAGCCGCTCCGTGACGACGGCACCTGAGAAGGGCACATCCTCCGGCACGGTCACGTCCAGCGGCACGAAGGTGCGCCACACGGCGTCGTGCCAGTAGGCCAGCCGGTCGCGGGGCGGTACGGAATCCGTGGAGAGGACGACGGCCACAACGCCTCCTCTGTCGCAGCACCGCACAACACTGTAGCCGGGCAGCCGCCCGCGGAGTGTCACATGTGTGTATCCGGCCTCCGGGGTACCGGCCCGGCCACGGCGCACCGGCCGCCGCGTCGCGGCGGGTCAATTCCCCGGGCGCTCGCAGTCAATTACGGCCGTGTACCGAGCCCTAGCCTCAGCCTCTCCACCCGGAATCCCGCTGACTGCCGGAGGAGCCATTACCCAGAACCGGACCGCCCAGACACACCCCGCGCTTCCCCGCGTACAGCTCACGTCTGCCCGCGGGCATGGAATCGATCGTGTTCGCCCAGTACGCCTGTCAGTCGATGTCGGCCGAGCAGGCCGCACACGGCCCCGCCGCACTCGCGGCCTGGTTCGCCGGTCCGGACGGGCCTGACGTACTGGATCGCGGGTCGTTCGTCGACACCGCCGGAGCGCACAACGTCGTATGGCTCGCCTACTGGTTCGACCCGCAGGGCCACGACCGATGGCAGCGGTCCGGACTCGTGCGCACCGCCTGGGCGCAACTGCCCGCCGAGGGCCCGGTCGGCCACTGACGGGAGGTCTGCGTCGTCCCGGCCGAGCGCAGCGAGACCCTGCACACCCATCGCCGCGAGGACTACGCGACCAGCGGACTGTCCCAGCACGAGGCGGTCGAACTGCCCGAGACGCCGGTGCACGCTACTGGGGCGCCGGCCGGGACCGTATCGCGGCCTCGGCCACCGAGGCACTGGAGTCGGCCCTGCCGGTCTTCGAGCCGCAGGCCGCGGGGGAGGCGGAGACCCTGAGCCGGCGCGTCACCGTCGAGGTGCCCGGGAACGTCGCCCTGATTCGCACCGCGCAGGACTGGTCCGCCGGCACCCTCTATCGCGAGAAGTACCTGGCCGACGTCAAGCCGGTCAAGGACCGCGGGGTCGATTTTCTCGCCACCCATCCGGAATCCGGGTGCATCGCCGCCCGCAACATCGCCGAGGAGTCGACCGACGGCGCACCGCTCGCCCGGGCCAGCACCGTGGCCTGGTTCGCCTCGCTCGACCACCTCATGACCTGGTGCCGGTCGCACCGCACGCACCTCGAGATCTACGCCCGCTTCTTCCAGATGATCGGCGGCGGCGAAGGATCCCTCGACGTCGCGTTCTGGCACGAGGTGTCGGTCCTGCCCAGCGGCTCCGTCACCACCGAGTACGTCAACTGCCACCCTCGCACAGGCTTTCTGCCACTCACCACGCACCCCCGCAGCGCCGTCACCGCCTGAGCGGACGACAGCGGAACAGAGGAGACAACCATGGTCGACTACACGGGCTCCTTCAAGGCCGCCGTCATCCAGGCGGAGCCGGTATGGCTGGACGCCGACGCGACGATCGACAAGAGCATCGCCCTGATCGAGGAAGCCGCCCGGGCCGGAGCGGAACTCATCACCTTCCCCGAGACCTTCGTCCCGGGCTATCCCTGGTGGCTGTGGCTGGACTCACCCGCCGGGGGCTTCGCCCACTTCGGCCGCTACCACGCCAACTCCCTCACCCTGGACGGCCCCCGCTTCCACCGCCTCCTGGATGCGGCCCGCGACAACTCGATCGCGGTGGCCCTCGGCTTCAGCGAGCGCAGCGGCGGCAGCCTCTACATGAGTCAGGCCATCATCTCCGCGGACGGCGAACTCGTGGACGCCCGCCGCAAGTTGAAGCCGACCCACGTGGAACGCACCGCCTTCGGCGAGGGCGACGGCTCCGACCTCGCCGTCCACGACACCGCACTCGGCCGGGTCGGCGCGCTGTGCTGCTGGGAACACCTGCAACCGCTGACCAAGTACGCCATGTTCAGCCAGCACGAGCAGGTCCACGTGGCCGCCTGGCCGAGCTTCTCCGTCTACAAGGGCGCCGCCTACGCGCTCGGCCCCGAGGTCAACACGGCCGCCTCCCAGATCTACGCCGTCGAGGGCCAGGTCTTCGTCCTCGCCCCGTGCTCGATCATCGGCGACGCGGCCCTCGACCTCTTCTGCGGCGACGACCCCGTCAAGCGGCAACTACTCCAGCGCGGCGGCGGTTTCGCCCGGATCTACGGCCCTGACGGCCGCCCGATGGCCGAGCCGCTGCCGGAGGACACCGAGGGCATCCTGTATGCCGACATCGACCTCGCCGACATCGCCGTTGCCAAGGCCGCCGCCGATCCAGTCGGCCACTACTCCCGCTCCGACGTCACCCGCCTGCTGCTGAACAGGACTCCGCAACGCCCCGTCGAGTACTCCGCCGCGCCGCGCGTGGGGAGCCTCGAGGAGCCGTCCTCAGGGGAACCGGAGACGGCCGAAGTCTGACAGGGGTCGTCCTCAGCGCCCTCCACCTCGACCGTCCGCCCATGCGAAAGCTGACATCACCACCCACCGCCCGGCTCATCTGGAGGCCCTCAATGAAGGTGTGGTTCATCACGGGAGCATCCCGTGGCTTCGGACTGGAGATCGCACGCCAGGCCCTTGAACGGGGAGACTCCGTCGCGGCCACCGCTCGCGACCCCCAGACCGTGCACAAGGCACTCCCGGACGCCGGCGACCGACTGCTGGCACTCCCCCTTGAGGTCACGGACGAACAGCAGGCGCAACAGGCCGCCGATGCCGCCATCGCCCGGTTCGGCCGGATCGACATCCTGGTCAACAACGCCGGCCGGGGCCTCCTTGGAGCAGTCGAAGAGGCCTCCGACAGTGAGGCCCGGGCCGTGTTCGACACCAACGTCTTCGGCCTCATGTCTGTCACACGAGCCGTCCTTCCCGTCATGCGCCGACGCCGCTCTGGCCGCGTCCTCAACATCAGCTCCGTAGGCGGCTTCACCGCAAACGCGGGCTGGGGTGTCTACGGAGCCACGAAGTTCGCCGTGGAGGGCCTGAGCGAGGCCATGCGGGCCGAACTCGTGCCGCTCGGCATCGCGGTCACCGTCGTGGAACCCGGCGTCTTCCGCACCGACTTCCTCGACAACAGCTCACTGCACCACACGAAACGGACCATCGACGACTACGCCACGACAGCGGGCGGCACCAGGGCATGGGCCCAACAGAACAACCACGCCCAACTCGGTGACCCCGTCAAGGCAGCCACCGCGATGATCGAAGTGGCCGACAGCCCCGAGCCGCCCACACGCATCCAACTCGGAGCTGACTGCGTCGCACGGGTCGAGGCCAAGCTGGAACTCGTGGCCGGCGAACTGGCGCGATGGCGCCAACTCTCACTGTCCACCGCGCACACCTGATCCTGCGAAGCCACAGGCTCGAGCGCATCCAACTCGGCCGGCTCCAGGTGTAGACCCGCAGGGTTGCTCGCGCGGGTCTACACCTAGGGCGTGCATAGGGCGTGCATACCCCGCAAGCCCTTCGCCGTGAAGCAGCGACGGCCCGGAAGCCTGGTCTGTCTTCAGGCCTGCGGTGCAGACAGCCGGAGCGGTCGCGCATGACCGCCCCGCCGAGTCGGCGGTAGCGGCTGGCGCACCGCAGGCGACGGTCCCGGTCAGGGGTGCATTACGGTGTGACTGTTTCTGCTGGTCGCGCGTGCGTGACACCGGATGTCATCCGGCCAAGAGGAGTCGTCCATGAATCCGGCCCGCATTGATCGGGCACTGGCCGTCCTGGGTTACCTGGCCGAGCACCAGGAGGGCAGTCCTCTCAAGCGCCTGAGCGACGACCTGGGGCTACCCATGAGCAGCGCGCATGATCTGCTGCAGACGTTGGTCGAGCTGGACGTCGTCGAGGTACTGGGGCAGCGCACATACGCGCTGGGGCCTCGGGCGGTGCTCCTGGCCCTGTCGATCGTCGACAGTGTCGACCTGCGGCACGTGAGCCGGCCTTACCTCGCAGACTTGTGCGAAGAGATCAACGAGAACACGTACCTTGCCGTGCGCAGCGGTACCGAGGTGGTGTACGCCGACCGTCACGAGGCGGGGCAGACACTGTCGGTCGTGGTCAAGCTGGGCGGACAACGTCCCTTGCACGGGACGAGTGTCGGCAAGCTCATGGCTGCTTACAACCCCGAACTGGAGCAGCGGGTTCTGGACGCTGCCCAGCTGACCCGGTTCACGCCACGTACTCTCGTCGACAAAGCACGCCTGCGTGAGGAGTTCCGCGACATCAGGGCTCGTTCCTACAGCGTCAGCGACGGCGAGAGCGTCGAGGGGATCCTGGGACTCGCCACTCCGATCGTCGACGCCGCCGGCACCGTCAGTGCCGCGGTTCACGTGTCCGCTCCCCTGGGCCGCCTGTCCGGAGATCGTCTGCCCACCGTGGTGGCGGCCATGTCCCGGGCGGCGGCGCTCGTCTCGCGTCAGCTCGGCGCCGCAGAGGACACGGTACCCGTGCGTACGGTCGAGGAGATCCGCCAGCTCGAAGAGGATCGCAGGGCAGCCGAGTAGCGACGGCAGCCCGGGCAGGCGGCGACGGTCCGCATAAGACGCCGCCCGCCCTGGCTGCCCGTGATGGCTCGTTGTCGCGGAGCCGTCAGCCTTTCGGCGTGCCTGGTACTGGCTTTCCCAGGGACCGATGCCCAGGAAAAGGCCTCCCTGTATGCCAGAGGTCTCCGCCATGACGATGGATGTCACAAGGCGCCTTCAGACATGAGAGGCGCCGGTCACCGACCGTGTGACGAACCACGAATATGACGGAGACGACATGCGTGACTGCACCAAGCTGTACATCGACGGCGTCTGGCGCGAGCCCCTCGATGGCGGAGTCACCGATCTGACGAACCCTGCCACCGGCGAGGTTTCGGGCCAAGTGGCGCTCGGCGGCGGGGCCGACGTCGAGCTCGCGGTCGCTGCGGCCACCCGGGCGTTCCCCTCGTTCTCCCGGACCACCCGCGAGGAGCGTATCGACCTGCTGGAGCGGATCGCCGACGAGTACGAACGGCGGAGCGAGGACATGGCCCGGGCCGTCACCGCCGAGCTGGGCTGCCCGCTGCCGTTGTCCCGTGCGATGCATGTCGCCGCCGGATTGATCCAGTTCCGGGCCGCCGCGCAGGTGCTCAAGACGTTCGCGTTCACCGAGGACCGTGGCAGCACCCACATCCGCAAGGAGGCCATCGGTGTTGCGGGGCTGATCACTCCGTGGAACTTCCCCGCCCTCCAGCCGGCCGGCAAGACCGCCTCGGCGCTGGCGGCCGGCTGCACCGTCGTCCTCAAGCCGGCCCAGCTGGCCTCGTACTCGGCTGTCGTCCTGGCCGAGATCCTGGATGCCGCGGGGGTGCCCGCCGGTGTCTTCAATCTTGTCACCGGCCGCGGCTCGGTGATCGGAAACGCTCTTGCCTCGCACCCCGACGTCGCCGTCGTGTCCTTCACCGGCTCGGGTGAAGCCGCGCTCCAGGTGAACGCCGCGGCGGCCGAGAGCGCCAAGCGCGTGGCCACCGAACTCGGCGGCAAGTCGCCGCAGGTGATCATGCCGGACGCGGACCTGGACGTCGCCGTGGACACGGTGCTCACCTGGCTGATGGGCAACACCGGCCAGATCTGCAGTGCGCCGAGCCGGACCCTGGTGCCGCGCGAGCGGCTGGAGGAGTTCCTGTCGGTGCTGCTCCCGCGGGTGGAGGCGCTGAGGATCGGCGACCCGCGCGCGGAGGACACCGACATGGGCCCGCTGATCTCCGGCGAACAGTGGCAGACCGTTCAGGGCTACATCCAGACCGGTATGGACGAGGGGGCCCGGCTGGTCACCGGAGGCCTGGGCAAGCCCGAGGGCCTGGAGAGCGGACACTTCGTCAAGCCGACGGTGTTCACCGGGGTTACCAACGACATGGTCATCGCGCAGGAGGAGATCTTCGGCCCGGTGATGTCGATCATCACCTACGACACGGTGGACGAGGCTGTCGAGATCGCCAACGACACACGGTACGGCCTCGCCGGTTACGTCACCGGCAGGGATCTCGCGAAGGCCGCGGAGGTCGCGTCCCGCATCGAGGCGGGCTACGTGATCATCAACGACGCGGAGTTCGACTGGACGGCCCCCTGGGGTGGTTACAAGGAGTCGGGCAACGGCCGCGAATGGGGCCCCGAGGGGATGCAGGAGTACCTGGAGACCAAGGTCGTCCTCGGCCGCTGACGGCCGACGCCGGAGCTTCCCTCGGAGATGGCAGGATCATGAACGCCGACAGGTCGACCACCCTCAAGACCCGGGGACGCCAGCACCCCACCGCCCGCCATGGCAGGCGGCACCGTCCCTGGCACTTCCGAACCGTGGTCGCGGTCGTCTTCGTGGTCATGGCCGCCAGCAGCGCGCCGTCTCCGCTGTACGGGCTCTACCAGCAGCAGTGGCACTTCGGCACGACGACCTCGACGGTGGTCTACGCCTGCTATGCCGTCGGCGCGATCCTGGCCCTCCTTCTCGCCGGCGGCATGGCCGACCACCTGGGGACAACGGACAATGGTGGTGGCTCTGGCCACCCTCGTCGTCAGCATCCTTGTGTTCCTGCTGGCCACAGGGGCCTGGGCACTGTGCCTGGCCCGTCTGGTCCAGGGCATCGCGGTCGGTCTGCTCACCAGCAGCGCGGGCTCGGCGCTGGGGGACCTTCACCGGGACCGCAGCCACCAGGTCGCGGCGGCGGCCAACAGCGCGGCGACCTCGACGGGCATAGCACTGGGCGCGGTGCTCTCTGGCCTCGCCGTTCAGTTCGCTCCCGCGCCGCTGGTCACCCCGTTCGTCGTGCTGGCCGTCCTGTCCGTCGGTGGGCTCGTCCTGGTGCGGGCCATTCCCGCCTGGCAGATCGTGCCAGCACGGCTGAGGCCCTGGCGCCCCCGGGTGCTGCGGATGGGTGCGGAGTCACGGAGGGTTCTGCTCCTGGTGGGCCCTCTGGTGACAGCCGGCTGGGCGGTCGTGGGCATGTATCTGGCACTGGGGGTCGACCTGGTCGCGAGCCTGCTGCACACCAGCAACAGGGCGCTGTCGTCGCTGGTTATCCTTGTGGTACAGGGTTGCGGCGGCATCGCTCCGATGCTGCTGCGAAGGCTTGACGACCGGGCGGCCTCGGTGACGGGGTGCGCGCTGCTGACAGCAGGGCTCGGGGTGCTTCGACACCGCTCACGCTGTCCTGTTCTTCTGCGGTGCCGCGGTCACCGGCGCGGGCTTCGGCCTTTCCTTCATGGGCTCCTCGAGCACCGTGACGGCGGCGGTGATCACCGGGGGCCACTCCCAGCTCCTGCCGGGGTTTTTCGCCTTGGCCTATCTGGCGGTGAGTGTGCCGGTGGTCGCCCTGGGCGCCGCTGTCCCCCGCTTCGGTCTCGCTGCCGCCTTCTCGTGGTTCAGCCTGCTGGCGGGACTGCTCGCCGTGATCGCGGGTCTCATCGCTGTCCGCCGGGGCGGATGCTCGTCCCGGGCGGGGAAGGGGCACTGCCGACCGTCAAGCGCGGCAAGTGCCGCTTGACCGCAGTGCCTACTGAATTCGCTACATCCAACTGATTTTTCGACATCACACGAATGAGAGGTAGTGGCATGGCCACTTGGTTCATCACTGGTGCGTCTCGCGGCTTCGGCCTGGAGATCGCTCGTCAGGCACTGGAACGGGGCGACAAGGTCGTAGCGACCGCGCGCAAGCCCGAACAGGTACGGGACGCGCTCGCCCAGTATGGGGACAACCTGCTCGCTGTCGCTCTGGACGTCACAGACGAGGCGCAGGCCCACAAGGCCGTGGAGGCAGCCGTGGAGAGGTTCGCGACGATCGACATCCTGGTGAACAACGCCGGGCGGGGCGTGCTTGGCTCGGTGGAGGAGACGTCCGACGCCGCGTTCCGCTCGGTCTACGACACCAACGTCTTCGGTCTGGCGAATGTCACCCGCGCCGTACTGCCGGTCATGCGTTGGCAGAGGTCGGGCCGCATTCTCAACCTGAGCTCGATTGGAGGCTTCGAGAGCGCAGCGGGCTTCGGCGTCTACTGCTCCACCAAGTTCGCCGTCGAGGGCCTCTCCGAGGCCATGCGCGCCGAACTGGCCCCGCTGGGGATCGAGGTCACGATCGTGGAGCCGGGATACTTCCGCACCGACTTCCTCGACGCCACCAGCCTGCACACGGAGGGCCAGGTCATCTCCGACTATGCCGGAACCGCCGGTGCTGTGCGTGAGGCCGTCCCCGGGCTCAACCGCGCCCAGCCCGGTGACCCTGTCAAGGGGGCCGCGGCCATCCTGACTCTCGCCGACGCCGCCAACCCGCCGCTGCGAGCCCAGCTCGGCAGCGACTGCGCGGCGGCCATGGATCGTAAGATCGCTCAGCTTCGCGAGGAGACGGACACCTGGCGGGAGCTGGCCCTGTCCACCGACCACGACGACGCGCTGGCCGGCGTCTGACCGGCCTCGCCCAAGGCCGAACAAGAAGGAGACTGCCGTGACAGATCTCGGTGAGTTTCTGCGCGCGTGCCGCGCCCGCGTCAGCGCGGAGCAGGTGGGACTGCCCACGAGCGGGCATCGCCGGGTACCGGGACTGCGGCGTGAGGAACTGGCGTCGCTGGCGGGCGTCAGCGTGGACTACGTCGTGAGGCTGGAGCAGGGACGTGTGAAGTCGGCATCGCCCGCCATCCTCACGGCCCTGGCCAGGGCCCTCGGGCTGCGTCCCGACGAGGAGGAGTACCTGCTGCGGTGTGCGGCGGAAGCCGGGATCTCCGGCGGGACGAAGTCCGCCGCCACCAGAAAGCAGCAGGTCCCGCAAGCGACCCGGGTCCTCCTGGACAGCATGGTGAACGTGCCCGCGCTCGTGCTCGGCCGCCGCATGGACATCCTGGCCTGGAACAGTCTGAGCGCCGCCCTCTTCACCGACTACTCCCAACTGCCAGCCAAGCAGCGCAACCACATATGGCTCACCTTCCTCGCCCCCGAGGTGCGTGGGCTGTATGAGAACTGGGAGAAAGTCGCCCAGGAGTGTGTCGCCTACCTCCGCATGGATGCCGGCCGCTACCCGAACGATCCCGAACTCGCCCGCCTCGTCGGGGAACTCTCCATGAAGGACCCCGATTTTCGCCGGTGGTGGTCGGACCATAGGGTTCGGGCCCAGCGCCCTGGCCGCAAGGAGTTCGTCCACGCCGTCGCCGGGGAGCTGAGCCTGGACTTCCAGGTGCTGGATCTGCGGAGTGCCACGGACCAGAGCCTGCTGGTCTACACCGCGGAGCCGAACTCTGCGAGCGAGCAGGCCCTGACCTTCCTGGCGGGCTGGGCCGCCACCGAGACGCCCACACCTGCTGCAGAGGCGACAGGATCGTCCCGGCGTCCCGGAACGGCTCCTCCAGCGGGAGATTCCAAGGAACAGCCCGGCGCACAGGGCACACCCCCGGCCAACTGACTCTCACCTGGCCGTTAAAGCGTTCGCCCGTCACGCCGCCACTTTCCCGGGACTACGACGGCGGCGCGACACCGGAATGTGGAGGGGAGGGTCCAGGAGGATACTGAGTGCGTAGCAAGTACGAGGCGAGCAAGAGCTGATGACCATGGGTGCACCTCGCGTCACCAATCGAACTGGGCCCCACTTCGGCCTATCGGCGGAGCACCCGGCTCACATCGTCATCGACCAGCTGGGCACAGTCGTCGGATGGAGCCCGGCAGCCGAAGAGCTGCTGGGCCACCCGGCGCATGCCGTGCTGGGGCGCCCGGTACTCGACCTATTCACCGGTGCCGGACCCACCGGGCCCTCGCCGACTGCCATCGACAACGTGGCGATCTCACTGCGATGCCAGGACGGTACGCTCCTGCCGTGCCAGCTGACCATCCGTCCCGAGCATCGGACTGAGGTGGAGGCGGCGTGGACGGTGACGCTCATCCCCGAGGAACAGGGAGGCGCGGCGGCCGCACTCGACCAAGCCCTCCTCGAAACCTCTTCACCGTCTCTCCCGTGGGTCTGTTCCTCCTCGATCCTCGCCTGCGGCTCATCCGGTTCAACCCTGCGGGCGAAGGCATGCAGGGCTCCTCGGTCGACGAAGCCGTCGGCAAACGCCCGACAGAGGCGTGGCCGGGTTTCCCCGCGGAGACGGTGGAGCGCGTCATGGAGCAGGTGCTCACCACGGGGGAACCGGTGATCGGCGTAGAGAAGTACATGCGCCCCCCGGGAGATCCCGACCACGATCATGTCTACTCGGCCAACGTGTTCCGCCTGCAGGACGACGAGGGCCGAATCCTCGGTATCGCCGACGCCACGATCGATGTCACCGACCGCCATCTGGCGCAGGAGCGGCTGAAGGTGCTCGCCGAGGTCGACCGGCTCGTACGACTGCCGTGGACACGACGGAACGCAGAACGGTAGGGAGCGGGCCCCGCAGGACCTTGACCTCCGCGTCCAGCGGCGTGGCTCCGGAAGCGCGCGGTGATCGGCAGTACGCGCTAGCCGGGCAGGATGCTAACCGGCGTAGTTACACCGGCCGAAGCCACGAGCCGCCGGTTCCCTCGAACGGGCGAGGTCTCCGGCGGCCGCGCATGCTGGGTTCGCGAGCAGCCCGTGCCGTCAGCGCCCGGCTGGTTCGGGGTATCGGGCGCGGCACCGGCCCGGGTCGACGCCGATCTCGTAGCTCTCCACGATCTGCCGGCCCCGCTCCACCACGGCCGGCCAGTGCACCCGCTCACCCGCCATGCGGTACCCATGTACCCCTCGCGTCCGGCCGGCCTTGCTGGGCCGGGCGGGTCAGGTGCCGTCCTGGGCGACGGCCGCGCGGAACTCCTGCGTCATCAGCGGCACCGAGCCGCGCTGCACGGGTGCCGGGCCCGGTTCGCCCCACACCTTGTGCAGCGCCGCGCGCAACGTGTCGTTCATCGCCACATCGACCACAGCCCGGAACTCGCCAGGCACCTCACGCGTGTCCTGGACGGCGACCATGGTGCCGTGGCGGGTGCCGGTCCACCCGAGGGTGGTGACCTTCCAGCCGAGCTGTTTGGCCGCCTTGCGCATCGCGGCCCGGATCAGCTCCACCCGCCCAGTCCCACAGCCTCCTCATCACCGAGGTTCACCTGGTAATAGCCGCCGTACCCGCCGGCGCCCTCCGGGCAGGCCCGGCGCAGCAGGGGAATGAGGGCCTCGGCCATGGCGGTGCAGCGCGGGTCCTTCGCGTACGACGGCACCAGGTGCTCCTTCAGCGCGCAGTAGGCAGGTGAGGCAGCAGCGTAGTGAGATCACGACGGACGCGTGCGGCCAGGACGGCCGGGTCGTTCGCGGTCCACTGGTGGGCCACGCCGACCGCGTCGGCTGCCTTGGCGCGCGAGGATCTCTTGCCGGGGAAGGCGCCGCCGGTCACCCGGGCCGTGAAGGTTGCAGGCCCCGGCGGGCGCGGCAGGAACAGCAGTGGCTGGTGCGGGTGAAGTCGAAGTGACCGAGCTGGGCGGCGGGCTCTTCCTCGAACAGCTGCGGCTCGGTCCACAGTCCGACACTGACGACCAGCCAGGCATGGGGGCGGTCCGGGTCGTTGCACAGCCACAGGTCGAACGTCCCGACCAGCAGCTGCTCCTCCCACTTCCAGACCTCGGCCCGCGGATCGAGGCCGGCGGCGCCGTCTGCGCGCAGCGGCATCAGCGCCTGCTCGAACGGCATGATCACGTCGGCGTACGCCTCGCGCAGGGCCGCGCTGGCGGCGTGGTCGACCGTCAGCTCCCTATCCGGTGTGACCTCCCAGGTGAGGCCCTGCGGCAGCTGGCCGTCCAGGTACTCACGGATCGGACCGAGGACCAACGGCAGACCGTCTGTGCCACATCGGGCGTGCTCGGCTGCGGGCAGGCGGACCCACCACGCGTAGCAGGGCGTTCCGCTGTCGTAGGAGTCGTAGTCGACGCAGTGCTCGTAAACACAGCCGAGCGAGGCGGCGAGCTGCGTCATCGTCTCCTGGGTGCGCTCATCCAGGTCCGCGTCCTCGCCTGCGAGCCTCTGCGGGTCTTGGACCTCCAGCCGCCAGACCACCCAGTCGAAGTCCTCCCCTACCTCCGCACGCTTCACGCCCTGCGCCACTGCCCCGCCCCTCCGCCGGCGTGTTGCTGGTTGAAGGCCAGTACACCAGCGCAGAGAGCGGGCCGGGCCGGGTTCACGCGGACCGGCCCCGGATGAGCGAAAGAGATCCGGCCGGTCCCTTCCCGGGCCGGGATGCGTGATGCCACATGGCCCAGACCGTAGCCCGCGACCTGCTGACAGCATGGGCGCAGCTCCGCGACCTGCGCGACCCCCTGATCACCTGGGCAGTCAACGGCGCCGGCCTGAATCAGACCGAGGTCAACGACACGACGCACGTCTCGCGCAGCACCATCTTCCGTCTGCTGCCCTGAGGCTCGCCAGCCGCCCCCAGGCCGCCGACTCAGCGTCCGGGATACGTTCCGACGCCGCCGGTACCCTGAGTTCTTACAGGGCGCTGGGAGGCTGCTTCGGCTCGAAGACGCTCTGCGGGGCGTTCAGCTGTGGGGTGGACGTCTGGCGCAGTACCTGTGCCAGATCGCGGTGTATCCGGTCGGCTTCGCCGCGGACCTGGACAGGGATGTCGCCGCGTTCGGCGACGAGGCGGTCGTAGACGGGAGTTTGCGAAAACACGGTGGGACGGTTTCCCTTCAGCGGCCGGTGCGCCGGACTGGCGCAGCATAACGGCCCGGAAACCCCCAGCTTGAGGCGGGGCGTTCAGGCCAGGACGACGGGGGCGGTGTTCTCGGTGGTCCAGTCGCCGTCGAAAAGCGCGGCGACCAAGCGGGCGTGGTCGCCAGGGAGCTGGCCGATGCGGTGTTTGGTGCGGGCTTTGGCGAGCCCGGCGCCGAGGTTGACGATGTCGCCGTCAACGCGGATGGTCTCGCGGGCGGTGGGGGCGCTGCCTTCGCGGTGGAGGAAGAGTTCGAGGAGCTGGACGGTCGAAGGTGCGACGGGGGCGGCGGGCGGGGCCGAGGGGATTGGTGTCGGGGGTGAGGCCGAGGGCGGTCATCAGCTGTTGCTGGCCGGGCGCGAGGGCCTGCCAGGTCGTGAGCTGGCGTCCCACACACACGCCGAGGGCTGCTGTCAGTGCCACCAGCGATGATGCCGGTATGACGATCACCATGCGCAGCTACAGCTTCACCTGGACCGATGCTGACGGCACCCCGCGCGCCTCCGCCGTCGCCTACGACGAGGTCTGCGCCGGCCGGCGGCGGGACGAACTGGAGAAGGCCGGAGCCACCGACATCGAGAGAGTCGACGTGTAGCCCGGCGAGCTGCCGGTCCCGCGCCCAGGGACCGTTGCATGATCGCGATTCGTCCGGAACATCGTGCTGGTCCGGCCTCGGGATGGACGTCCCGGTTCGGGAAGGGGACAAGCGCAGTGCAGGCACGGTCTCGGTGATCATGCGAGTGTCGAAGTCCCATGAGTCATCCGCACTGCCATTGACGGTATGACTGCTGACGGCAACCGTCCAAACTCAGGAAACAAGTGGGAGCCGGGGGCAGCAGCTCATGAGCACGGCGACTCACGGCCTGGTCCGCGGAGCGTCGACAGCTGTCGGCTCGGCGATGCCGACCACCTCACCGGGGACACCGCCCACGACGCCGTCGTGCACAGCCTCAAGAAGCATCACGCCATCGCCGGGACACCGCTCAAGGGGCGCTGCGCGTACTGCGCGCCAAGGGGCTGGTCGACATCATGCACAGCACAGGGCGCCGCACGGGACCACCATCAACGGTCCCGGCAAGGGGGCCGTAAGGTGGCCATGCCGATGCGCCAGGCGCCACGCCTGGCCCCGCGGGGCCCGGGGAGTTGAGGCCGGGCCCCACACTACTTCGCCTACCTTCCTCCCGAGCGACTGTTCGACGACCTGGACCGGTGGGCGCCCCGGCTGACCCGCCGCACGCTCCCGGCGACGGGTACCGCACCGACCGGATCCGGTGCGCCGACTGCGGATGATCCGCACCCAGACGCTGCAAA
The DNA here is from genome assembly GCF_040678315.1 of Streptomyces sp. NPDC052721. Taxonomy (NCBI): domain Bacteria; kingdom Bacillati; phylum Actinomycetota; class Actinomycetes; order Kitasatosporales; family Streptomycetaceae; genus Streptomyces; species Streptomyces sp. NPDC052721. The sequence goes on from NZ_JBFATL010000031.1 coordinate 38,664, forward strand.
CGCTTGCCCCGCACCACTGGCACCGAACGCCGGCTTGGGCCGCAGCGAGCACGACGCCGCCGCGCAGGTGATCGAGGGAGGGTCCGCTGCTGATGCGGAGTCACCCGGGTCCGGACGCGGCGCACCGGAGGATGCCGGACCGCCGCGCGGGTCACTCCTCAGCACATCGCGCGTACCAACCGAGCACGTGTCGCGTACCAACCGCTGCTGACCGGACACGTTTCCTCTACCCGCGGTAGAGGAGCAGCAGTAGAGTGGGGGGTATGGCAGCGGACGAGACGAGCATCAAGGTGAGCGCGGCGGCGCGGGACCGGCTGGCCCAGCTGGCGGCCGAGCACGGTACGACCATTCGGGCCCTGGTAGAGGACCTCGCGCAGGGCACCCCGACGAAGGCCGAGTACGCCGAGCGGGCCGAGCTGGCCCGCGCCGAGCTCGCCTCCGCGCTCGGCAGCGCGCCGAGCGAGGAGGCCGAGGCGAAGGCCCGCACCCTGCTGGAGCGCCTGGGCGCCACGCAGCACAATCCGCAGGCAGCCGCGTAGTGGGGGCGATCGCGGTCGTTTTGGACCACACGACCGCCGGAGCGCTGTACGACCCGAAGGACCCGTTCAACGAGGCGGTCGCCGCGTTCTACGTCCAGGCCTCCGGCGGCCTCGGCGACCTGTACGCGCCGGTCCTGTCGCTCACGGCCGGCGACAGCGAGCGTCCGGGCCTGCTCAGCTACATCAAGGGCTTGCGGTTCATCCGGATCGAGGCGTTCGACACCGACGCCGCGGTCACCGCCACCGAACTGCTCCGCTTCGGCCACTCCTGGGCCACCGTCCACGCCATCCACGCCGCCCGCCCCTCCCCCACCCATCCGAGCGGCCGGTATCTTCTCACGTTGACGCCGAAGACGTACGCGGGCACCGGCGTCCAGGCCGTCCACCCCGGCCAGTAACCCGTCCGCGCGCACCATCCGGCGGGGCGGCCCCGTACCAGGGCGCACGGAAGGGGCCGCCCTCAACCCCGCGGTCCTGACACACCCGAGGCAGGAGCGACTGTATCCGCCGGGCGGCGAAAACGCCGCCCGAGTGCCGGTCAACGAGGAGCGCACTGGTCCCTGGAGTCGATGACACCAGCAGGCTTACGAGCCCATGGGCCTGTCGGACCCAACGGGAGCTCGACCGCCCGGGCGCCTCGCCGAGCGGCCGGCGCGGCGGTGAGAGAGTGGTCGCATGTGCGGTCGATACGTTGCCACCCGGAGCCCGCAGGACCTGGCGCAGCTGTTCCATGCCGCCCAGTGGCCCACGACGGAGGCGCTCACGCCGAGCTGGAACATCACGCCGACCGACGAGGTGTGGGCCGTGCTGGAACGCGCCACGCGCGACGAGGGCGGTGCCGCGGCGCCGGTGAGGGAGCTGCGGGCGCTGCGCTGGGGCCTGGTGCCGTCCTGGGCGACGGCGAAGACCGGCGCACGGATGATCAACGCCCGGGTGGAGACCGTGCACGAGAAACCGGCCTTCCGCCGCGCATTCCTGAAGCGGCGCTGCCTGCTCCCGGCGGACGGCTTCTACGAGTGGCAGCCGGGTAAGGACCCGGCCACCGGCAAGGTGCGCAAGCAGCCGTACTTCATCCACCCCACGGACGGCCAGGTGATGGCGCTGGCCGGGCTGTACGAGTACTGGCGCGATCCGGCCGTCGCCGAAGACGATGACCCGGCCGCCTGGCTGACGACGTGCACCATCATCACCACCGAGGCCACCGACGCAGCCGGCCGCGTGCACCCGCGCATGCCCCTCGCCCTCACCGAGGACCACTACGAGGCCTGGCTCGACCCCACGCATCAGGACCCGGACGAGCTGCGGGCTCTGCTCGGCCAGCCCGCCGACGGGCAACTCGACGCTCGCCCTGTCTCCACGGCCGTCAACAACGTCCGCAACAACGGCCCCCAGCTCCTCGACCCGGTCCGCCTGTAGCCGCAGCCAGGGGTCGTGCCGCGAGCTGAGGGTGCCCGGCGCGGACGCGTGACGGTCGCCGGGGTACGCGGGTGTGTGTGCACCCTTCGCGGGCGGTGGGCCGGCTCAGGCCGCGGTGTCCAGTACGACGCGGAACCGGGCCTTGCCCGAGAGCATCCGCTCGTATCCCTCCATGGCCCGGTCGAAGGGCACGACCTCGACGCTGGGCCGGATGCCGTGGGCCAGGCTGAAGGCGAGGTTGTCCTCGTTCTCGATGGAGGAACCGGTCAGGCTGCCGACGATGGCGCGGGTGCCGAAGATCAGGTCGGGGGTCGAGACCGTCAGCGGGTCGGGTGCCGCGCCGACGACGACCAGCGTGCCGTTCGGGGCCAGGCCACGCACCAGCGGGTTCATGGACGCACCGCTGGTTGCGGTCGCGACGATGATCGAGGCGCCGCCGAGGTCGCGCAAGGCCTCGCCCGGGTCGACGGCGGTGCTGTCGATGTACTCGTCGGCGCCCAGCTTCCGGGCGAGCGCCTCCTTCTCCTCACCCCGCGCCACCGCCGCGACCCGGTGGCCGAGACTGCGCGCGTACTGCAGGGCCAGGTGGCCGAGCCCTCCGATGCCCTGCACGGCCACCAGGGAACCGGCCCGGGCGCGCCCCTGCTGCAGCGCGGTGAAGGTGGTCAGGCCGGCGCACAGCAGCGGCGCCGCGTCGACGGCGGAGAGACCGTCGGGAACGCGCACGAGTCCGCTGGCCCGGGCGTAGACCACCTCCGCGTAACCGCCGTCGGTGGTCGTTCCGGTCTGCGGCTGGTTCAGGCAGTTGACGAAGTCACCGCGACGGCAGGGCTCGCACTCCCCACAGTGCCCGTTCAGGAAGCCGACACCGACGCGGTCGCCGCGCTGCCAGGCGGTGACACCGGCGCCGACGGCGTCGATGACACCGACGACCTCGTGCCCCGGGACGACGGGCTGCGAGGGGTCCGCGCGCAGGCCCTCGATGGCCAGTACGTCGGTGTGGCAGATACCGCAGGCCTCAACCCGCAGTCGGACGTGTCCGGGCTGGGGGTCGACCAGTTCACGCTCGACCAGCCGGAGGTTGTGGACACCGGTCGCCTCGAAGGCGCGGTACGTGGACATGCTGCTCCTGAGTGTGTGGTGTCGGCCAAGGCGGCCAGAACAAGGCACCGCTCAAAAAAAATGACCGGTCTACTTAAAACTGAGTCTAGCCGAGGTTTGGCTAGGGGTCCTGCGTGCTGCGCACCTGGGGACCGGTCCGCCCCGCAGTTTGACTCCGGTGAGGCGACCGCCCATATTGAACGTGAGGTGATCGAGATGGGACGTGCGTCCAAGCGCGAGGAGATCGCGCAGGCCGCCCTGCGGCAGTTCCAGGCGAGGGGCTTCAACGCCACGGGCATCAACGACATCACCACCGCGGCCGGAGCGCCCAAGGGGTCGTTCTACAACCACTTCTCCAGCAAGGAGGAGAGCGCCCTGGAGGCGCTCAACCGGTACGCCGCCGGCTTGCGGCTCGACATGCTCACCACGCCGGGACAGCCTCCGCTAGAGCGGCTGCGGGCGCACTTCGAGTACCTCGGCAGGGACACTCTTGAAAACGGCTTCGTCCGCGGCTGCCTGGCCGGCAACTTCGGCGCGGAGATGGCGGACCACAACGAGGAGATCCGCTCGGCCGTCCAGCGCGGATTCGGCCGCTGGGCCGAGCACCTCCAGGGCGTGCTCACCGAGGCCCAAGAAGCCGGCGACATCGCCGGCGACCTCGACGTGGCGGACACCGCCCTCTTCATCCTGAGCGCATGGGAAGGCGCGCTCATCGCGGCTCGGGCCGACAAGTCCGCCGCCCCGGTCGAGGCGTTCTTCCGCCTGGTCTTCGGCGTCATCCTGCGCTAAGTGTATTGACCTGCAGCGTTGTTCACACGGCTGATCGGTGGTTGGCCTGCGAGTGCGGCGTGGCAGCGGTGGTGGTTGTAGGTGTGAGGAAGTCTGCCAGGGCGTCGGTGCGTTCGTGTTGCTGTGGGGACGTAGGTAGGCCCATTCGTCGAGCCTGTCATCGGACTCCCGTCGTTCGCCCGTACGGGACGAACTCAGGTGGTCGGGCTCGGTGCGGGCGACGGCGCGCCTGGCGTCACGCGGCGAACGGGAGGCTGACAACAGGGCCTGCACCTCCGGGTGCCACTTCGTTCAGCACGAAGCTCATGGGTTGCTCCGATGGTCAGTGCGACGCCGGCCACCTCCGCGCCGGACCGGGGGGGGAGGCAGTCACGGCGGCCGGTGCCCAGCATCGAAACGCACATTTCCTTGTCGTTTCAAATATTCCCCAAGGTGCGTGGACGCGGGAGTCTGGGCTTGTTGCCGGGCGAGACGTCGTGGGGGCGTCATCGTCGACGGCGGTGACGTACTCGTGCTCCAGCTCTGCCCGGCAAGCGGCGATCTGGTCGCTGCGCCGGCGCCCGGCGGTGACGGTGCGCGGCTCGGAGGCCAGCGCAGCGGCCGAACTTTTTTCTCAGGGGCCCGTCAGACGGAAAGCGGCTCCGGCCGACGAGTCAGTGTCATCGCTCTTCGGCAGCCATCTTGTCCGGCGACATCGACGAAAGATCGAAACCAGACCGCTGTCGCCTTTCACTCGGCGCTGGCCTTGATGTGGGCGACCACCGCGGTAGAACGCACCAGCCGGTTGCCCGGCCAGCCCGGGGTCGGCTGCTCTGCTACCTCGACACGCGCCAACAACCCTGAACGACGCGTATGACGGGGTCTGCTCAGAGCACCGACGGGTCGCGCTCTTCCCAGCGGTTGCCGGGCCGAGACGCTCGGAGATGGGTGAGGCTCCACAGGGCGGACCGGGGGCATGGCGGCGGCTGGACGATGGCGGTGCTGGTCCCGGTTGTGGCGTCCGCTGCATCCCGCCTGCGGTAGCGAGCGGTGATTGCCGCTGCAAGGGCAGGCGTGTCCGGCGGCGGTTCGCCGACGGGCGCGCGCCCGCAAGGGGTGTGCGCCGGAGCGGACAGTGCACCCGTTTCGCAATCCGGCAGGCCCCCGCCCCGGTCGGGTGAACGGTATGAGCGAACGGTGCCGGTGCTGGAAGAGCTACATGTGTCGGAGGAGGAGCCTCTGCGCTGCCCTACCCCGGAGCCACTTGCGAGAGCACGCTGGAGATCCCGTACGGCGGCGACCTCAAAGCCATCGTGACCGTGGCCGTAGACGCGTCCATTCAGCTGCTCATCGCCGTTCATGACGATCAGCCTTACGCCCGCACCGACAATGCGGGCTTGCCCAGCACCTCCCTGGGCTTGCCTGCGCAGTCGGTCGCTGCGGTTTGTCAGGTGCGGAGGCGGGACAACCAGCCGCAGCCTTCTGCGCGGCCTGCTCGACTCCCTCCTCCCGATTCACACATTTCTGGCAAATCGGTGTGAATGCTCTCTAAGGAGTCACTCGGATGAAGCACCCCATGAGAGCCATGGGGCTGGCTCGCTGAGGAGAGTTGCTGATGAGTGAGTCCGTACATGACGGGGGCGGCAATCTGCAGCAGGCCGGGCAGACAGCCAGGGCCGAGACGTCGGCGACGGCCGATCAGGCCAGACAGGCCGCGGGCCAGGTGGCATCTACGGCCGTCCAGCAGGCGAAGGAGGTCGCGGACGAGGCGCGGCAGCAGGCCGGCTCAGTCGTCCAGGATCTGCGCAGCCGTGTCCTGGACGAAGCCGAAGGACAGACCCGGCGGGCCGCGGGAGTTTTGCGGCAGTGGGCCCACGACCTGACCGAGCTCGCGGAGAAGGCTCCGGGCGACTCGCCTGCCCGCAGCGTCGTGACCCAGGTGGCGGACCACGGTCATCGGGCGGCCGACTACGTGGACAAGCAGGGAGTCGAAGGCATCGTCGGCGACGTTCAAAGCTTCGCCCGTCGGCGTCCTGGGCTGTTTCTGGGCGGGGCGTTGCTGGCTGGGCTGGCTGTGGGGCGACTGGGAAAGGTGGCGGGCAAGGCCGCGCAGTCCGGCGACGGCGGGCAACAGCAGTCTGCGGGGTCGGTGCAGCCGCACTACTCGGTTGAGCCCGTCATGCCGACGCCACCGCCAGGCGAAGGTCAGTGGACACCCCCGCAGCCGGTGTCGCCACCGGCCGCACCGTACACACCGCCGCCCATGCCGCCCACAGGTCCGGCTGCCGGTGACATGCCTGCGCCTCCGCATCCGGGGGTGTGAGATGTCCTCGGTCCAACCGAACCAGGGCGGCCCCTACGGTGGGAACGATTCCGTGGGTGAGCTGCTGTCTCAGGTGACCTCGGACGTCCAGACCCTCTTCCGTCAAGAGGTCGAGCTGGCCAAGACCGAGGTCAGGCAGGAAGCGACCAAGGCCGGCAAGGCGGCAGGCATGTACGGCGGCGCCGGGTTCGCCGGCTACATGACCCTGCTGTTTCTGTCCCTGGGCGCCGTCCTCGGCCTGGCCAACGTGATAGACGGCGGCTGGGCAGCACTGATCGTCGCCGCCGTATGGGCCGTGGTGGCAGCCGTGCTCTATGCGCGTGGCCGCGCCCGGATGCGCACCGTCTCCCCCACACCGGAAAAGACCGTCGAAACGATGAAGGAGAACGCCCAATGGGCACGTCACCCGACCAGATGAGAGCGGACATCGACGCCACCCGCGACCGCCTGTCCGCCGATGTCAACCGGCTCGCCGACCGGGCCAGCCCCCGCCAGATGGTCCGCCGCCGCAGAGACCGGGTGCGCGGAAAGGTCACCGGTCTGCGGGAGCGGGTCATGGGCTCCGCCTCAGACACTGCACAAAGCCTCGCCGGCAACGCGCGGTCAGCGGCCGGTTCCCTGCAGGAAAGCGCCGGACAGGCCACCGGCACCGCCCGCGACGCGGCCCAGCAGGCCGGTGAAGCGGTCAGGCAGGCGCCCGAACAGGCCATCCGACAGACACAAGGGCATCCGCTGGCGGCCGGTCTGATCGCCTTCGGCACCGGGGTGCTGGCCTCATCCCTGTTGCCGACCTCGAAGAGCGAACAGCAGGCCGCCTCCGGCCTGATGGAACAGGGGCAAGAAGCCCTCGAACCCGTAAAACAGGCCGCACTCCAGTCCGCGCAGAACTTGAAGGAAGGCGCCCAAGAGGCAGCACGGAGCGCGGCCGAGGAAGTGAAGGACACCGCGGGCCAGGCCGCCCGCGCCACCCAGAACGAAGCCCGCGATCAGGCCGGCACGGTCGCCGACCAGGCCCGCGACTCCGCTCAGCACATCACCGACCAGAGCCAGCCACAGTGAGTGCTTATGCCACCGGCCCAGGCGGCTACAGCTACTGCGTGGCCAAGCGAGCCCAGGATCCACAGCACGGCGCCGACGACCGCCACCATTGCCCTGACCGGCGTGCTGCACCCATACCTATTCCAGGGAGGACATCATTGATGTTCGGCGTCACCCCGACCGGCCACTGACCTCCACGGCGCGTGCGGTCACGGATGGCGGATCCAGCCAGGCCTGTCACCTGGTGGCCGGCTTCCATACCTCCGCAAACCCGACTGGCATGGGCCGACGCTCTCCCAACGTGTGCTGGAGGTGGTACAGCCGGTGGTGAGCGACCTCGTGAGCAGCACCTTCGCCGGGTCAGTGATGCCCTGATGTCGCGGCACGGGCTCGGCGGCCCCGGACGACATGCAACCGGCTGAGCGCGCCCCGGTCCCGGCTCAACCGCGCCACCCATCCCGTCCGCCCCTTCCTCTCTCACTCCAGCCAGGGACATGGGCGAAAGCGGCCGCACTGGGAGCAGGTCGACAACTCCGACTAAACGACCAGGACGAGGTCGCAACCTGGGTCAGATGACGCTGACGGCGGTGGCCTGAGGTCCCTTCGGTCCCTGGGTGACCTCGTACTCGACCCGCTGCCCCTCCTCCAGGCTGCGGTAGCCAGCGGCCTGAATCTCGGAGTAGTGGACGAAGAGATCGGGACCACTGTCCTGCTCGAGGAAGCCGAAGCCTTTGTCAGCGTTGAACCATTTGACTGTGCCCTGCGCCACGCTTGCTCCCGCTGTGTCGTACCGGTGCCGGCGGCGCCATTCTCGCCTCACGCCTTCTTCTGGCCGGTGGCCGACACGCCTGCCCGGTGGGACGGCTCCTCCTTGCCGGTCGCCAGCCCGACGGACTGGATCACAGAGACCGGCAGGACTCCGGGCCAGCCCAGCAACCGCGTCCCGGCGGTTGCGGAGCCGGTCCGTACGTGCAGGCCGGGGATCGCAGTCTCACACCACTGCTGACGGTCGTGTGTCATGCCTCATCATGCCTGGCCCTGACTGAGGGCTGTGGGGACACTCCGAGCCCGGCTACGTGATCGGCAGCCAGCACGGTGCCGGGCCGGTCAAGTCCGTCCCCCTTGCAGGGGCCGGCGTCCGGCGATGGCGCCGCCCGGGTCGTCGGCCAGGGCGATGCGGGCGGTGATGCGTTTGCCGACCGGTTCGCGCTGTGCCTCGAAGCCCTGAGCGTGCCATGACGATCTCCAGGCCGTGCTGACCGACCCGGCCGGCGTCCGCGGCCCGGGCGATCGGCAGCGCGGGGTCGGAGTCCCACACGACGACTTCGACCGTGTCACCGGTGATGCGCAGGTCGAGCAGCACCGGGCCGGGGGCGTACTTGTGGGCGTTGGTGACCAGTTCGCTGACCACCAGCTGGGTGAAGTCCATGGCGCGCTGGGAGACGGGCAGGCCGTGCTCGGCCTGGACCCGGGTGAGGAAGTCGGCGGCCAGATGGCGGGCGTGGGCGATGTCCTGGCCGTCTCCGACGAGCGCGGGGAACACGCTGGACAGACCGCTCAGCTGTCGGTCGTGACCACCGCCACCGGCGGCATCCGCGTGCTGCCCTTGGCCGGAGAGATCGACTATCACACCGGCGACACCCTCCGCCAAGTCCTCGACACCTCCCACACGCCCCGCCCCCGCGTCGTGGTCGACATGCGCCAGGTCACCGTCATGGACTCCAGCGGCATCAACATCTTCATGGGCGCCCACCACGCCCTCAGCGAGGCCGGCGGCTGGCTGCGCCTGGCCGCCATCGGCGAATCCGTGCTGCACCATCACCATCCTCGGCGTCGACGCCGTCATCGACTGCCGCGAAACCCTCCGCCAAGCCCTCACCAACTGATCGACACCCCGCCCTCGACATCGAGCAGACGCTGGACCAGGTATGGCCGGGACGGTGCGATGGTCTCTGGGGGCTGGACCGACGGCGGCCCGGCCAAAGGCACTGCGCTGGCTAGCCTGGTGGGTAGCTGCGTGGTCCGAGACAGTCATGGTGCGAGATGGAAGAAGGGGGAAGGCTGTGCTGCATCTGATCGACCGCAGCGAGGACCTGGTGGTCGCCGCATCGTCGCCGTGCCGGATGAGCACCTGCCGTGGCGGCTGAGCATCCTGGGCCTGGACACCGTCCTGCTCATCACCATCGCGCCCCGCATCCCGCGCAGGCTGCGTAGATGGGACCGGATCACGCCGCCCGTTCGGCTCCGTGTGCGTGTGCCGGCGAGGGGGGACTCCGCTGTGTGCGTTGTGCATGTCCTCCGGGCAGGGGTGTCGCGGCCGGTCCCCGAGTCAGGTCGCGGCACCCACACCCGGGGCGCCCGCGCCGATACGCCTGTTGAGCATCCGCACAGTGGGGCGACTGTCCGTCGCTCAGCTCGCCGCCATGCGCAACGGAAGGTGGGCCACCTCCGCCCGAGGCGACCCACCCTGGACACATCCGGCTCATGGACCGGCGTCATCTACCGCCGCACGAGGTCAGTCGCGGTGTCCGTCGCGGTGGTCACCGCCGTGACGCCGGTCGTCACCGCGGTGGTCGCCGCCGCGGTGCCGGTCGTCGCCGCGGTGGTCGCGGTCGTAGCCCCAGGAGACCTCGTCGACGAACCGGTCACGGTCGTTGCGCCAACCGGGCTGCCCAGCAATCGACTTCGTCCAAGTCCTCCATACTCGGACAACGACATTGACCAGCATGGAGGCGGGGTTACCCGACGGCGTAAGTGGTTGACTCTGCAATTATAGTTGAGGCGGCAGAGCCCCGGTTGCGGGGCAAGAGCGGCCGTCCAGCGCAGCGCGCGCTCCGACGGTTGGAACCTCACCGACTAATAGGAAACACGGGGTAATCCCATGCGCGTTCTGATGTTCGGCAATTCACTGACCGGTCACCTGCTGCCGCTGGTGCCCCTCGCGCGGGCGTTCCGGCAGCAGGGCCACACCGTCGCCTTCGTCAGTGCCGCCGAGATGGCCGGCCTGATCGAGCGGGAGGGTTTCGACCTCTTTCGCGCGGGCCCCGGTATGGACGAGGTGATGGCCGAAGTGATCCGGCGCGTCGGGTCCGACCTCATGAAGGCGAACCCCGCCGTGTTCGCCGCCGAGTTGTTCGCCGCTGAGCGAGTCGACCTCGGCACCGAAGAGGCCTTGGCCGCGGCCACCGCCTGGAGTCCCGACCTGGTGGTGTCCGAGCATTGTGACTTCGTGGGACCGCTCGTCGCGGCCGTTCTGAAGGTGCCGTCCGTCGTCGTGGCCATCGACCCCGCGCTGGAACCGGACATGCTGGACGCGATGGCCGAGGCGGCGCGCTCCCGGTACCTCAAGCGTGGCCTGGAAGCCCCGGGCCACGCGTTTTCCGGCGACCTGCTGGTCGACCTGTGTCCGCCTAGCCTCCAGCGGGGAGGCGCGCTGCCGCCGCTCGAGACCGTCGCCCTGCGGCCGGAACCTCACCGACGGGCCGACGGCACGGAGCGCGCCACCCGTGTGTCAGGCACTGGGCGCCCCCGGGTCCTGGTGAGCTTCAGCACCGCTTCGAAGGAGTCGACTCTCGGACCGGTGCTGCGGTCGCTGAGCGAACTGGACGTCGATCTGGTGGCCACCACGGGCGGCGCCCCGACCGACGGTCTCGACGTGCCGCCCGGCCGTGTCGAACTAGTCTCGTTCGTCCCCGCGGCCGAGCTGTTCGACGGCGTGGCGGTTGTGGTGCACCACGGCGGCTCCGGCACCACCTTCGGGACCGGGTGCCGCGGGCTGCCGGCCGTCGTCGTTCCGGGTACGGCCGGCCAGCAGCGCCAGGCGTTGCGCGTGCAGAAGACAGGAGCCGGACTGGCGCTGCCGATAGGCGAGCAGGCACCAGAAGCGGTCACCGCCGCGGTCGCCCGGCTGCTGTCCGAGCCCGCGTTCACACAGGCGGCACAGGGCCTCCGTGACGAGATTGCTGCTATGCCCTCCGCCTCGCAGGTGGCCGCGGACCTGACCAGCTGGGTCGCCGCCTGGTAGCGGTAGGCAAGCGCAGTCCACTCTGCTAGTACTCCAGTTGCAGTTCGCTATCCCTGCTGGCCAGAGGCATCTTCTCGAGTCTATTCGGCTGTCGTGGCGTCGGGTGCCGGAAGTTCGTAACCTGCGCCGTGGCGGTCCGTTGTGATTGTCATGCAGAATGTGTGGCCATGATCAGCACAGCGTCGGGATCACCGAGGCTGTCGACCACGTACTGGCGCAATCGTCGAGGACCACATCGGCGTCCCACTCGATCCGGTTCAGCATCCGCTGGATACGGTCCGGGCCCGCATCCGCATCCAGCCCACCCGACCCACAACCACACCAACGACCGACCTAGGAGCTCTCTTTCGGATCACTTGGTGGCGGTTCGATTTCAGGGTCTGCTGAGTCCGAAGGAGCTGCTGCCTGCGACGATGTGCTGGTGAGCTATGACCTTGCGGTGTGGGACGGCGACCGTCCACTCGACGACGGCCAAGCGGGCTCGACCTACGACGAGCTCTTCGAGCGCTACCTAGAGTCGGACGATGTTGTCGTACCTCCGGTGCCGCGCATCGTGGCCTACGTGGAAGCCCTCGTCGCGCGATACCCGGACGACGAGGGCAGTGGCGTATGGGCGTCACCGCCGGTCATCGAGGAGGCATCGGGGCCGATGGCGTACCTGCTCATGTCCTATGGCAGGGCTGAGGAGGTGTCCGAGTACGCCTCTGCGCTGGCTCGCGAGCATGGACTCGTCTGCTTCGATCCGCAGGCGGAACGCCTCCGGCCGTGAGCTAGCTGTCTCTCAGCGGGCAGACCAGAGGAAGATGCCGGCGATGTGGAGTCCGGCCAGGAAGATGGTCGCAGTTTTTTCGTAGCGGGTCGCAATGCCGCGCCACTGCTTGAGGCGGTTGATGCACCGCTCGACGGTGTTGCGCTGCTTGTAGGCATCACGGTCAAAGGCCGGTGGCCTGCCGCCTTGGCTGCCGCGTCGTAGCCGGTGGTTCCGCTGGTCCGCCGGGATGGGGATCACCGCCCGGATACCGCGTTTGCGCAGGTGGGCGCGGATCGCGCGAGATGAGTAGGCCTTGTCGGCCAGGACCACGTCCGGCCTGGTGCGCGGACGACCGCGCCGTCGAGGAACACGCAGGCGGGCCATGACGTCAGTGAAGGCAGGCGCGTCGCCGGCCTGTCCGGCGGTGAGGACGAACGCGAGCGGCCGACAGCGGGCATCGGCATCAAGGTGGATCTTCGTGGTCAGTCCGCCGCGGGAGCGGCCGATGGCGTGGTCGTCCGGCTCGTCGGCCGGGGCCCCTTTTCGCGGGCCCCGGCCGCGTGCTGGTGAACCCGCACGATCGTGGAGTCCACCGACACGGCCCAGTTCAGATCCTCGTCCGCGTCGGCCTGGGCAACCAGGGCAGTGAACACCCGCTCCCAGGTGCGAGGAGCTTGGCTACGGCATGAGTGTGTGACCACGCAGAACATCGGGGCAGGCTGCTCAAGCTGCGATTACGAGGGGGCGTCCGCCCCAGCGGATGCCCTTTTCGCTGCGGATGCGGGCACGTTCCTTGCGCTGGGCGGCGAGTACGTCGGGGTGGCGGGCGTTGGCGTTGCGCCAGCGCAGGTAGCGGTGCAAGGCTCGGGTCTGTGCGGGATGACTGCGGTGGTTGGAGTTGGCCAGGGTGAACTGCCGCAGCGGACCGAAGTGCGCCTCGATCGGGTTGGCCCAGGAGGCATAGGTCGGGGTGAAGCACAGCTCGACCTTGTTCTTCTTCGCCCAGCGGCGGATGTCCGCTCCGGTATGGGCGGAGAGGTTGTCCAGGATGATGTAGATCGGGGCGCCGTCGGGCCGGGCGGCACGGATCGACTTCAGCGCGGCCAGGGTGTTGGCGGTGCCCTTGCGGCGCCGGTTGACGCCCCACAGACGGTCGTCGCCCACGGAGTAGCAGCCGTGGAAGTAGGTGACACCGTGGGTGCGGCGGTAGGTCGCCGGCAGGCGGTCGGGCTTGCCCTGCTTCGCCCAGCAGGAGCCCGCGGTCGGGCGGATCCCGAGGGGGCCGAACTCGTCGAATGCGAAGACCCGGTCCGGGAAGCGATCCAGCACGTGCTCGATGCGGTCGAGCTTGGCGTCCCGTTCGGGATCCGGGGACTCCTTCCAGGTCTTGGTGCGCTGGAAGGTGATGCCGCGGCACAGGAGCAGGCACCGTAAGGCTTCCCGACCTATGTGGATGATGCGTCCGTGCACGCGGCGCAGATAGGCAGCGAGTTTGCGGATCGACCAGCGGGTGAAGGGCTGGCCGAGCTTGGTGGGGCGGGTGGTGGCCGTCTGGATGACGAAGTCCTCGTCGTCAGGCTTGAGCAGGCGGGGACGGCCTCCCGCCCATTGAGGGTCCAGGCAAGCCAGACCGATCTCGTTGAACCGATGGATCACCTCCCGCACCGTGTCCTCGTCGGCCTGGACCAGCTGTGCGATCACCGGGACCCGGTTCCCGCCGGCGGACGCGAGCAGCATCATCGCCCGGCGATAGCGCACCGAACTGGTACTGCCCCGGCGCACGATCTGCTGCAGCTTCTGCCCTTCCTGATCGGTCAGTCTGCGCACCCGCACAGGCTCGGCCACCACACCTCCAGCGGTCGGAACGGACGTCACCGCCCATCCAACCGCCAACCCGGCGAACCTATGCGGTCAAAGCACTAGCCGCCAGTCACGGCAAATACCGTTGCAGTACTAGCTCACTATGAGTACGCCGCAGCGAAGCAGTGGCGCTTATGCACAGGTACGTATCATGGCGGGGCAACCTTGGTGGCGACCATGACACCCGCGCAAAAAGACTCCGGCGACTCGTGCAACAACCTGGCCCTGCGCAGGGCCGCCCGCTATCTGGGCGCGACCTACGACAGCCCCTGGCACCCGTCGGTCTTCGCGCGACGCAGTTCAGCATCCTGCAGAAGCTCAGCACCCAGGGCGAGATGACGATCACCAGTCTGGCCGAGGTAAGCGCCATGGACCGCACGACGATGGCCTCCAACCTCAAGCCACTGGCTCGCGAGGGTCTGGTAAGCGTCGAGACGTCGGCGGTCGATCGTCGAGCGCGGGTCGCCGCCATAACATCGGACGGCCGTGACCGGATGGAGGCAGCGCTGCCTCTCTGGCGTGCGGTGCAGGCTCAGTTCGAGGAGGGTTTCGGGGCCGATGAGGCAACCCGACTGCGCACATCACTCGGCGCCGTCCTGCGCACTGGCTTCGAGCCCTGGGCGGAGTAGGGCACGCTCCACGCCTTCGTGGCCCTCGGATCGATGCCGGATATCCCGTACGGCCTGCTGGCAAGCGCGGCGGACCAGCCGCCTGAACCGAGCCGCTGCGTGCGCTCGCACCACAGCACCGGTAACCCCGCGTGGCGGGTCGGCGCGCCGTCGCGCCGGTACGTCCCGTCGAGCCGTGTGGAAGCACGGCGAGCGCTGGCGACTTTTCCGGCGTCCTTCGGGGGCCACATCCGAGACCTGACTTCTACAGCGGTTGCCTTGTAGCTCCCGCGCGTGCTTGGGATCGCTGCGCTCGGACGGGCGGGATGACGGGAATGCCGGGCTTCAGCAGTGCCGGTTATCGCCGACGGACAGCCGGTGTGGCGGTGGTGCGCATTGCCCGCGATCAGCGCCGGGAGATCCCAGACCAGAATTCGATCAAGCTGGTCGCCGTCTCGGCGGGGTGCTGCAGGTTGGGCGAATGTCCGGCTTCCGTGAGGACTGTCCGGTGGGCCTTCAACCGGGTGGCCATGTCCTCCAGCTGCCACGTCGTCCAGGTGTCGTCCGCATCGCCGTACGCGACGTGCTTGGGCAGCCTTGTAAGGGCTGCCAGTTGCGCTGTCCGGTCTGGTTCGGTCAAGAGCTGCCGTCCCAGCACACGCAGGTGTGAGACATGTGTGCGCAGCCAGCGGGCACGCAGCTGCTCGGCCTCCTTAGGCGACGCGGGAGCGGGCCGACTCTCCTGCATCATCTCCCACACCTGTGCCATCGTCAGCGTCTCGAGTGCCCGGAGCAGCAGTTTCAGTTGCAGTTGCCTTTCCTCACCCACCTGGGCGGGTCCCGAGGAGAGCAGAGTGAGGGACGCGAAAGGCCGGGGATCCGCCAGCACCGCTGCTCTGGCCAGGTGACCGCCCATCGAATGACCCAGCAGGTGTACTGGTCCACCGACGGTCTCCGCCTGGGCCAGCACGTCCATGGCCAGCGCGTCCTGGCTGTAAGCCACCTCGTCGTCCGGGCCGTCCGTCTCGTTCTGGCCGCGGGCGTCGACCGCGACGGCTCGGTACCCGGCGGCGAGTAGGTGCGGGAAAAGGGGGACGAACTCCTCCTTGCCGCCTGTGTATCCGGGCAGCATCACAACGGTGGCGCGGGGTGACCCATTCGCCGGCGCGGCTTCCAGGGCGGCGAAGTCGCCGCGCCGGGTGGTCAGTCTTACGGGACGAACATGGCGCGACAGGGAGAAAGGCGAGTCCGACATGGGCGGGATCCTAACCGTGTCCCGGAAGGCGGTGACCCTCGGGGCCCCGCCTTCGGATGGGGCCGGCCGCGAGGAAGGAGCGGGTGCACGGGTGCGCCGCCGGCCGGGTTCCCGGAGTGGTCGTGGCGGCGCGCCGGACAACCGGCCGGGCGCCCTTGGTGCGCGTGGCCTCTGTCACCTCCTGCGCTGCGGAACGAAGACGACTGGTCACCTGTTGAAGGTGGGTGGCATTCACCAGCAGCGCGCTGGGCGCGGTGAGCGGGCTGCGGACCAGTAGGCGCGCCCACCTCCGGCGCTGCACCGAAGCGAATGAGCGCGATATGAGCCACCAACTCCCTGTCCGTTCCGAAGCAACCCTCCCTCCGGATCCCACCGTGAGCTGCCGGTGCAAAGTGCGGTCCTCCTGAACGGGACGGTCACTGTGCCGGTTACGCTGGCCTTCACTATGCCGCCGACGATCCCTACGCCGTGCGGATGGTGGTCAACTCAGGTGCTTCACCACTGGTGGAGTGGGTCTTTGCGCGTGACCTCCTGGCCGAAGGCCTGGTGAGGCCGGCCGGTCTCGCGGACGTGCAGACGTGGCCTGTGCCCCGCAGGCCACATCGCCTGGAGGCCGGGAAGGGTGCCCTGCACATCCGGATCAGCTCACCCGGAGGAACCACGATCTTGTCGGCACCGGCCACGGCTCTGCGCAAGTTCCTCAACCCCACTTTCGAGCACGTGGCGGCTGGCGCCGAGAGCCCCATACTGCGTCTCGACGAATTCTTGGCCCGGCTGATGATCGCGGATCGATTGGAGGGCGGGGCCATGTGACGCACTGACCCGCCCTGCGTGCCCGCCACCGCAGCCGCGAGCCGAGCGGGCCGGTCGGGACGAGGGGCACACCTTCGGCTGCGATGCCCCCGGCGTTGCAGCCCGTCCATGCAGAGGCAACAGACGCGGACCTTGGCGGTGCCACGAATTGCTCGAAGCGGACGATCAGTCCGCCGCCCCACGACGAAGTGGTGCGCGACCCGGACGTCGATCCGCTTGCCCGTCGCCTAGTGACAGCCGTGTAGAGGGGCCAGGACAACGACGTTTCGCCGTCGACGACGTACGTGTCGTCGCCGGCGACCCGGTCGTCCGCATACTTGGCGGGAAGATCTGCCGGATGAGCGGTTGGTCAACTGTGGCCGCTAGAGGGCGACATCGCAGGCATGTATGACCGCCGCAAAAGTCGCGCTCAGGGGGACGTTCGTCCTGTCGCATACGACACGTGTTCCCTACGCCTTCGGGCCCCGGCCCGCGTACCGCGATCCGGCGGTTGCGTGAGAGGGGCGAGGCCATCCAGCGGCGCGGTGAACGTTGCGAGGTGGTGTACTACCCCGGCGTGGGCTGTCCGCGGATCGAGGGTGAGGCAACTCGCCAGTGGCACGCTTCTCCAGAGGACTACTGAAGATTCTCCGTGACAACCTCGTGGTTGGGGCTGAAGATGACGATTCTCTCAAGCAGGTCTCCCTTCGTGTGGAGGACCTCCCATCCCACCGAAGTCTTGCCACCTGGGAAAAGTGCATCGCAACGGAAGAAGACAAATTCCCGGTTCTGATAGTAGCTTTCGACCTCGATACTCACGGGCGGAGCTTTCTGCTGCACGACGCTGATGTAATCATTGAGAGCATCGCGACCCACGAAGACGTTATCGGGTTCAGGCTCCATGAAGGTGAAGTTTTCGGCGTAGATGTCTTCCATCGCCTTCGCGCGCTCACCCGGGTCCGGGATCGTCCAGACCTGCATGTGCTTGGCCGTCAGCAGCCTGGCGCGGTCCGAGGCGCTGGCCAGGCTCAGGTTGAGGTGGGCGATTCGCCCGTCCACGTCCAGGGTGACCGCGGCATGACCGCTCGCCAAGAACTCCTTGCCTTGGAGATCCTGCACGGCTTCACTCCAGTCAGCGGTGATGGAGCCGTCGGCTTCCACCGACCCGGTCCAGGTATGTTTGATTGCCCTACGCTTGGCTGCCTTCCTGTGGTGGAAAGCGAGGGCCCGCTCCCGGCCCTGCACGAATTCGCCGCAGTGCAGCAACAACACGTTGTCCGCCAAGATATCGCGAAGGGCGTCGAGACCGGCGGGGTCAATGTTGGCCGATTCCACGATCTCGAAATAACGGGCAAGCGGGGTCGTCATGACCTATCTCCTTCTTGAGTCGAGTCGTTCGCACAGCTATGTGTCATTGGGGGCCGGCCGGCACTGAGGAAGCGCGGTGACAATGCACCGTCGGCCACCATCAGTCAGCAGCACTGCTGCGACTGGATGACGGCAAGAGTCGACATCCAGGACGGACCCTCCCGACCCGGCCGCTCGCCATCAGGATCCGACACGCTTCCCAGAACTGAGAGTATATGCGCCCATCTTGGGGCGCAGAGACAAGGTGGGACCTCGCGCCACCCTTCGAAGCCGCAATACGGTGGATGCGGCCGGTGCAATGTCTGAAATGATCAGAATGACCCGTACCGGGGCGTTTGGCGAATCAAGAAGCGCAGTGATGGAAAGCCATCCCGACTCCCGAAGCCACTCGGTGTTGCGGACGCCTCCGAGTGCCACGGCGGCAACCTCGGCGTCGAGCGTGCTGCGAGTGAGCACAGCGGAACTGCCCCTGCTCGTCGCCTGGTGCCGGGTGACCTTGACATCGCAATGCAGGTCGACGCTGTGCGTGCGCTGCAAGTCCGCAGCAGACCCGAATCGAGGAACTGCTGCGCTCGCGGGAGACCTTCGCAGAAGACCTCTTCAGCGCGCTGCTGGACGAGTTGGGCTTTCCCCAGGCCACCCGGCAACCCCAGAGCCATAAGACGCCATTTCAGTTGGCCTGATCTTGCGGCAGTCTGGGGTGATGACTGCTGCGCTTGTCGAGCGGATGGCGCCGGAAGAGTTGTGGACGTTGTTCCAGCGGGTGATGCCGCCGGCACCGGTTCGCCCGCAGGGTGGAGGGCATCGCCGGCGAGGGGACCGCGAGGTGCTGGCCGCGATCGTTTTCGTGGCCACGTCGGGCTGCACCTGGAATCAACTCCCGCCGGGCTTCGGTCTGTCCGGGGTGACCGCCTTCCGGCGGTTCACCGAGTGGACCGAGGCCAGGGTCTGGGCCAAGCTCCACCGCCTGGTCCTGGACGAACTCGGCGCCCGGGGCGAGCTTGACTGGTCGCGGTGCGCGATCGACTCCGTCAGCGTCCGGGCACTCAAAGGGGGCGGCTGACGGGACCGAATCCGACCGACCGAGGCAAGAGCGGATCGAAAATCCACCTGGCCGTGGACCGCAGCGGTCTTCCCGTCGCCGTCGCCATCTCCGCTGCCAACACACACGACAGCCTCGCGCTGCAGCCGGTGATCGCCTCGATCCCACCCGTGCGCAGCCGACGCGGTCCCCGGCGACGACGGCCTGCGAAACTCCACGCAGACAAGGGCTACGACTACTCTCACCTGCGGCGATGGCTCCGTGAGCGAGGCATCACACCCCGCATCGCCCGCTGCGGCACCGACACCTCACAGCGACTGGGCCGACACCGCTGGGTGGTCGAGCGGGCCATGTCTTGGCTTGCCTCATCAACTACCGACGACTCACCAAGTGAAACGACGTCTTTAATCGACAGATCCCTGATAGTTGACACGGCAAGTATCAGGCCATTTTACTGTCCTCCAAGATCACCTGCCCAAGATCTGTAACCGTCGACATCCAGGTCGACTTGAACCGAGAGGGAAACAGTGCGCAGAATCGCACTTCCTATCGCGGCATTGGGGCTGGCGCTACTGTCGCCACTGCTGCCCACTTCAGCCACCGCCTCAACCGCCGAGGTGCCCGACCAGCCTTTTTCCGAAGGCACGGTCCAGCCGATAGGCCCCGGCACATACCTGTCCTCGAGCGACAGCTTCACGATCCCCGAGACCGACGTACCGGCAGGCCTGATGGGCCGCACCCACTCGGTCGTCGGTCAGCTCCAGGGCGTCTCGCAGGCGCAGGACGCCCCCACCAACCGATCCGACCTCGGTGTGTTCGGGCCGAGCTGGGAAGCCGAATTCCTCGGCGGCCAGCTCAACCGCAAGCTGACCACGGGCACGAACTCGATCACGACGACGGACCTGACCGCCAACGAGTCCGTCCGCTACGACTTGACCGACTCCGTCGCCGGCGCCAACGGCGGCAGCGTCAACACCTACACGGCCGCCAACGGCTCCAAACTGGTCGAGACCATCAAGTGGGACGACCTCGCCGGCGCGCTGAAGACGACCGTCGTGGAGACGCTGAACGTCGACCTGGCCACGCCCGTCCAGGACGACGACGTCCCCGTCGACTCGCTGGGCAACCCGGTCACCGCGGCTGACCTCAAGCCCTCCTACACATGGAAGCAGGTCGGCGGCGGCGGCGACAACTGGCGTGTGACGGCCGCGGGCAACAAGGCGTATGGGCAGTCCACGGTCTCCTACGACAGCGTCGGCCGCGTGTCCACCGTCAACGACCCCGCGGCGGGCGAGACACCGGCGCAGTCGGTCAAGGTCACCTACGCCACCACGACCACCGCTTCCGGTGAAACCCTTGGTGACGTGAAGGGTCAGGTGAAGGACATCACCCTCACCTCCGGTCAGACCGTGCAAACCGTGGCCCGCTACTCCTACGACGGCTCCGGGCTGCTGCGGAAGGTCACCAACCCGGCCGAGAGCAGGGACCTGGCCGCCTACACCTACGACACCTACGACCGGCTGGACACCGTAACCAACGCCGCCGCATTCCAATGGGATTTGAACTACGTCGGTGACGCCGCCGCTCCGGATGCGGTGCAGACCGCCGGCACGACACAAGACCCGAACGATCCCGTCAACCCGCCCGCCAATCCTGAACCTCCTACCGCGGGCGGAACCAACCCCTGGTACTGCGACTGGGCCATACGGTGGATCTGGTGGCAGGGCCCCGACTGCGTCGCGAGTGTCGCTCACTACGGCTGGCACAATCCGTCGTGGAGGCAGACTCCCACCGGCCGTTGGATCATGGGCATTTGGCACGACCACTGCACCCACTCCCTGGACAAGCCGTTCGGCTATGACTTCCGCCCGGCGTGCGACGCGCACGACTACGCCTACGGAACCATCGGCAACTGGTACAAGGACTACGCCCGCCGCATGACTCCGGACAAAAAGGTTAGCGCGGACAGCGAGTTCTACTCGCTGCTCAAGTACCAAACGTGCCCAGGTTACTGGGACCAAAGTTGGTGCGGATTCATTGCCTATATCTACCGCCAGGGCGTCAGGTTGGGCAACCCGAAGAACGGCGCAGACCGGACCACCACTTACGGACCCTGATGAACCAGGAGCTCGGCTAACCCGCTGTTCGATCAGCTGACTCGGCCTGCTGAGCGCCAGGGCCTTTTGAAAGAGAGCCCGCGGGGCCGGGCGCGCGAGAACCCCTCGCCGCCCGGCCCCTTTCGCGGCCCGCGCACCCGCACCACCCTCCCCTGCATGGAGTACCACGTGATCAGACGCATAAGGGGCATGGTCGCCGCCGCGGCGACTGCCCTGGTGTTCACCGCCATACCCTCGGCGAACGCCACACCCCTACCGGTTGCCAGCCAGACCCGTGCTGCGATGACCGACCCGGTCGACGCGCCGCTGCGCGCGAAGACACGAGGCGACGGAACTGTCCGCGTCAATGTCGTCACCAAGAGCCGTGGGGACCTGCCCGGCGCCGCGACCGCCGGCAAGAAGGTGCAGTCCTTCGACGAGCTGCCGCTGGTCACGCTCAAGGTCGACAAGGGCGGCCTGGACAAGCTGTCCGCCAACCCGCGCGTGGTCAGCGTCGCCGAGGACGTACCGGTGCCGCCGGCCCTGGATCAGAGCATCCCCCTGATCGGCGGCGACAAGGCCTACGCGGCGGGCAAGACCGGCGCGGGCACCGCGATAGCCGTCCTCGACACCGGTGTCGCCACCAAGCACCCGTTCTTCGGTAACCGGGTCAAGACCGAGGCGTGTTACTCCGTCAACGACGACAGCTACGGCGCCACCAGCCTCTGCCCCGACGGCACCACCGAGCAGCAGGGCGCCGGCAGCGCGAACTCCGAAGCGGGGCCCTGCGCCACGATGGGCGACGCCTGCTTCCACGGCACCCACGTCGCCGGGATCGCCGCCGGTGACGGAACCGGCGTCACCGGCGCACCCGCACACGGTGTCGCCCCCGGCGCGAACCTCATCGCCATCCAGGTGTTCTCCAGGTTCGACTCCGACGACTACTGCGGAGACGGGGCCAGCCCGTGCGTGCTCAGCTTCACCAGCTCCCAGATCAAGGGACTTGAGGAGGTCTCCGCACTGAAGCAGGCCGGAACCAACGTCGTCGCCGCGAACCTGTCCCTCGGCGCGGGGAACTGGACTTCCGAATGCACGTCCGACCCGCGCAAACTGATCATCGACAACCTGCTCACGCAAGGTGTCGCCACCGTCGTCGCGGCCGGCAACAACGGCTACACCAACGCGGTCAGCGCCCCCGGATGTGTGTCCTCCGCCGTCACGGTCGGCGCCACCACCGACGACGACCAGCTGGCCGTCTTCACCAACCGCGGCCCGCTGCTGGACTACTTCGCCCCCGGCTCCAGCATCGTCTCCTCCGTTCCCGGCGGTGGCTACGCCTCCATGAACGGCACCTCCATGGCCACCCCCCACGTGTCCGGCTCCCTGGCCATCCTCCGACAGGCTTTCCCCGACGAGAGGATGACGGACCTTGAGTCGCGGCTGACCAACACCGGGAAGCCCATCACCTACACCGGCGGCACCACCCCCCGTATCGACGTCGGCCGGGCGCTCGGCGGTTCGGCGCCGGAACCCACCCCGGACCCCAAGCCCCGTCCCACCAAGGTCATCAGCGAAAAGGCGTACGCCATCCCCGACCCGGGAACCCTCGAGGCGCCGATCACGGTGTCCGGCGTCCCCGGCAACGCCTCCAGGTCGATGAAGGTGGCCGTGAACCTCACCCACGGGTCGCAGAGCCAACTCAGGATCGATCTGGTCGCCCCGGACGGCCAGACGTACCCCCTCAAACCGCTGTCCACGGGGGGCAGCGGCACCCTCAACGACAGCTACTTCGTCGACGCGAGCACCGCCCCCGCGAGCGGCACCTGGAAGCTGCACGTCGAGGACACCTCGGCAGGCACCACCGGCACCCTCACCTCCTGGTCCCTCCTCTTCGCCAACTCCTTCGAGAAGACCGGGTCCTACCTCATCCCCGACCCGGGCACCCTCACCTCGCAGATCGCCGTCGACGGGTTCACCGGCAAGGCCGCGGGTGCCCTGCGCGTGTACGTCGGTGCCACGCACGAATGGCTCGGCGACCTGAAGATCGACCTGGTGGCCCCCGACGGCCAGACATACCCCATCAAGGCGACGTCCCCGACGGAGGCCGGCGGCACCATCAACACCACCTACACGGTCGACGCCAGTGCCTCCCCGGCCAACGGGACTTGGAAGCTCCTCGTCCAGGACAGTGACGGGGGTTCCAGAGGATTCCTCACCGCCTGGTCGCTGGCCTTCCCGTCGAACGAGAACCAGACCAGCCGCGCCATCCCTGACTCCGGCTCCGTCGACGTGCCGATCACCATCAGCGGCTTCACCGGCAACGCGTCCAAGGAACTCAAGGTCCACGTGGAGGCCAAGCATGAGCGGCGCGGCGATCTGAAGATCGAGCTCCTGGACCCGAACGGCAAGGCGTATCTGGTGAAGGCGTCTTCGACGACGGACACCGGCCAGACCATCAGGAAGAACTACACCGTCGACGCCAGTACGTCCCCGGCGTCCGGCACATGGAAGCTCCACGTCTCGGACGTCTACGCGGGCTCCACAGGCACCATCGACAGCTGGACGCTCACCTTCTGACGCCCCCGACTCGAAAGGAACCGGCCGCCGCCCGGTGAGGGCGGCGGCCGGTCACTCATGCCAGGGAACGCGTCACTTGCGGTCCGGCAACCGGCCAGCTTGCGAACCGCCCCCACACCCTCACCCACCCGCTGTACGCGGCGGCACCGGCCATCACCGCCATCACCGGCATCACCGGCATCACCGGCATCACCGGCATCACCGGCATCAGCCTGCGGCAACTCGCGCTAATCCGCGGCATCGACATCGACACGACAGCCACCCGCTTCAAGACCCACGACAGCCCAGCCCACCGCCGCTGCCGCCTCCACCCCCTGCCCACCTGGGCCCGCCCTCTCCTGCACGCCGCCGCCCTTGAGCCCGAGGCGATGCCGTATACGTGGAGACGAACTGCTTGATCTGGGCAATGCCTCCGCTGCCGGGCACGGGAGTCGGGATCACGTTGGTGGTGAAAATCAAATACTCGGGCAGCCGCTCCCGCTTGGAGTCCGGACTCAGCCACGCTTCGAATGTGAAACCACGAGACCGCATCCTGGGATTGCTGATCCATGCGTTGTCGGAACTTGGCCCGCACCACCCCATAGCCGTCCCATGCCTCAAGCTCGCTCTGACACCAACGCTGCGCGCCCCATGTGCACTTGCGTGTGCCCATCGTTCGACTCGTACCTTGCGGCGTTGGCCTCAGAACTCGCTGCGAACCGCCGAGGAACAGGGGGAACACGTGTCAAAGTCGACTGAAGAGGCACTCGCGGATCTCGCACGGCATGCGAACGTCGCTGTCCATTCCACCTCGGCGCTGGCTGGTGACGTTGGTGCCGCAGCCGCAGAGGACGACGAGGAACGCAAAGAGAAGGAGTTCGAAGCCCTCCGGCGCAAACCGGGCCTGCGTCCGTTACCTGCCGCAGATCTTGGCGGCTCGGTCCGCCTGACGCCGTGGGACGTTCTGCACACCTTCGCGCGAGCCATCTCCTTGGCACGCCGAGGAGCAGCCCGCGGCCTGGCCGAGCACTGGGGCAGTGTGAAGTACAGCTTGGCACTCAACGCCAGCCCACCTTCATACATGGGACTCTCTGCCGAGGGACGGGACACGGCCGACTACTACAAGGCGCTCCAGTCGGGGGAGCTCGGTGTCGGATTCGCGCTGGCCCTCGCTGAGCGGATTCTCAGCCGACGTTACCCGGACCATGCGGTATCGATCGTCCCGGCGGACACGGCCCTCCGTGCTGGTTGGGCCCTCAGTGCGTGCTTCTGATCAGTAGGCAGGTGCAGTTCGGCGAGCGTGGCGCCGGGCCGCGCTCCGGTGGATGGCTGCGTAGGTGAGAACGGCCCGGCCCTGCCTGTCAGGGACGCGGGGCTTTCTCACCGTGCACGGCTGTGTATTCGGCTGCGAGCCAAGGGCCGAGGTCGTTGATGAGCATCCCGAGCACCGCCGGGTCGGGCGAGGGTGCACGACCAATTGACGCGGCGACACGCATCTGCTCGACGCGCTCGGGGTAGTAGCGGCCGAAGAGCTCGGCGGACTGGTCGAGGTCACTGGTCCAGCCGCCCCATCGGGGCATGATCAGAGTGAATCCCGTGCGGACGATGCGCCGGCCGACGAGACGGCTGAGGGTCCGGCGATGGGCGTCCGTGGTGGCTTCGGCTGCTTTGGCACGCCAGCGTGGAAGCACGCGGGCGAGGTCACCGTTGGTCTCCCGCGCGAGTAGGGCAGTGGGGCGGAAACGGGGCAGCTCTTCTGCGAGGTCAGGGCCCAGCAACGGGGTGCAGAGGCAGGCGATGAAGAATCCGCCATCGTGACGTTCAACGTCGCTGAGCAGAACCCGCGTGCTGGTCAGCAGGATCCCGACGCCATCGACCTGCGGGAATGCACGGTCGAGTGCGGCCTCGATCGCTTTGGCGTCAGCGCGGTCGGCTTCGGTGGGCTCGTCGTGGAGGGCGAGCTGGAGGTCGAGGTCGGAGACTCCAGGAGTGGCGGTGCCACGGGGGATACTGCCGTAGAGGTAGGCGCTGTGCAGGCGCGTTCTGTCGAACGTTGCGGTGATATGAGCGCGGGCCGCATCGACGACGGGGACGAACGCTGCCGGCACTCGGTCCAGTGCGCCTTCGCGTGCGATCGTTCCGTCGCGGTCCAGCCCTCGTTCATCCATGGGGCCACTGTGCCTCGTGCTGCTGCGTGCTGCCGAGCGGATTTCCGAGGTGGTGTGACATGCGCGAATCGCACCGCCCAGGCTGGGTCAGCAGGAAGCGGTGCCAGCACGGACGGCGGAGGTGCCGGATGCGGCCGGGAGTAGCGCCGTGAGATGTCGGCCGATGCCGGTTTCCTCGGCCAGCCGGGGGTGGCCCTCTGTGAGTCGATCACGGTCGCCACCGCGCGGGGGCCTTTGCCCATGCCGCGGCGTATCCGCCCCGAGAGCTGGTCACGGATCTGACCGACGATACCCGGTCTGGGGGTCCATGGCCCGCTGGGCCGCCGCCGGTCCTGCCCAAGCGTCGGCGAACTCGGCGAACCGGTCCGGAGCGGCCTCCTCGGCCGGAGCGGTATAGACGGGCTTGAGGAGCTTGGCGATCTCGTCCCAGTGCTGACGGGCGGCATAGCGGAAGGGAGTTCCTCAGCAGGTGGACCACCCTTGAGCCCGTCGCAGACCAGCATCAGTACGGCACTTGCGCCGCGGTTCTTGATCTCGGTGAGAAGATGCAGGCAGTGCTTGGCACCCTCGCCGCCGTCGCCGGCCCACAACCTCCCGCCGGTCCTCGGCGGTCACGGCCAGGGCCACGTAGACGGGCCGGTTGGCGACCGCGCTGTCGCGGGATCGTGGAGGTGGTCTTCCGGGAGACCTCGGCGCCATAGACCTCCGCAAGGGTATCTCCACAGGTCCCACATCGGTCAGAACGCTCTTCGTGCGGGTGCGGTTGCGTGAGTTGCCGCCGTTCCTCCCGGCCGGGTCGTGCTTGTCATAGCCGAGGTGCCGGGATGTCGCCCTCCGGGGCGGACTGCTGCTTCGTCAGCTGCTGCAGCAGCCACCCTCACCGGTCAGATGCAGGCCACCGGCCTGGGCCCGAAGACCAGTTCCTCGGTCAGCCGGTCATCCACCGCCCTTGGCCTCTGCGGCACGGACGGCTCGACGGTCTCGGGTTCGGTCACGTTCTCACTGGTCATCGGTGCGTCTTCCATGATCGGCAGTTACACCGAACGATTCACAGTCACAGCCCGGGCCGTGCTCCGTGTGCGTCGTGCGCCGGCGTCCCCGCCGGCACCGTCCGGCTCAACTCGCCGGCTACTCCCGGGCCGGAGGCGCCGCCTCCTGCGCGGCGCTCAGTGGCTCCCTGGTACCGGTTGAGTGACTGCGCCTGCCGTTCCGACGTCCGTGCGGGCTGCCCGTCGCGCCGCGCGCGCACGGGTGTCGGCTCGCCAGGGCCGGTGATCGGGTACGACGGGATGTCCGTCCGTCCTCACACGCAACCCGGCGGGTGGCCGCGCGTCAGTCATGGAGAGACGACGTGCCGGTGCCCGCTCACGGCGACGCGGCACAGCGGGACGGCGTGGCGCACGCGGCGCATCGGGGCCGCACGGGGCACGTCGTGACCCAGGCGAGAGAGGCAAGGAAGACAAGTGAGAAGACTTTCCCGGACAATGGTGTGCACTCTGCTGTGCTTCGGCGCGCTGGCGGCATGCTCCCCCGGTCCCGAGGCGGCACGTGCGTCGCGTGCGCCGGCATCCGCCCACACGGTGGAGGCGGGCAGTCCGTCGCCCGGCCGGACTTCCGCGCGGGACCAGGCCGTGCCTTCCACCACCCCGCCGAGCCGCCGGCCGCCAGCCTCCTACACCCCCAGCTGGCCCGGCAGAACGGTACGCAACAGTGCCGGCTACCTGGTCGACACCTGCGTGCCCAAGTCCCTGCGGGACAAGGCCACGACACTGACGACCAGTGACGGCGTGCACCTGTCCGCACTGGAACTCGGCGAGGGACCCGACGGAGTGCTTCTCGACCACGAACAGGGCTACAACATCTGCTCCTTCCTCGACATCGGCAAGGAACTCGCCTCCCGTGGATACCACGTGATGATCCCGGAGTACCGCAACCACGGCGCCTCGCAAATGGTGGCCGACAACGAGCACATCCTCCGGGACACCCGTGCCGCCCTCGCCGAGCTCGAGCGTCTGGGCGCCGAGCGCGTCTTCCTCGGCGGCGCGTCATGCGGCGGTACCACCGCGGCGCTCGCCGGCGTCGAAGGCCGCCTGCCGGTGATGGGGCTGCTCATCATGTCCTCCCCCGCGCGTTGCGGCGGCGACGGCGTGGCCGCGGTGCGGACGATCAAGGCCCCCTCCCTGTTCGTCGTCTCGCCCGACGACATGAACGGAGCCGTGGAGAAACAGGTCCGCGAGCTGTACGCCGCCTCCGGGTCGAAGGACAAGAAGCTCGTCATCGACCAGAGCGGAGCCCACGGGACCGACATGATCCGCCGCGCTCCTCAGGGGGCCGCGCTGTACGACCAGGTGATCCGCTTCGTCGAGTCCTCGTACGGCCACTGACGCCGCTGTACGAGGACACGGCCAGATCCGCGCCCTCCGAACGGTCGGGGCGTCACGGCAGGGCCACCCCGAGGGACTGCCGCGGGGCGGCCTGCGGGAGCGCGGGGCCGGACCGCTCGGCCGGACCGCCTGAGGGCGGTGCGGGAACGGGGTCGACGGTCCCCGGTCTCCGTGACGCCGTCGGGCTGGGACTGCCGGTCGGGGAGGGCGAAGGCCCGGCCGGAATGACCGAAGGGGTGGTGGGGCCCCGGTCGGACCGTGCACGAGGATCACCACCGCGGCCACCACGGCCGCCAGGCCCAGCGTCCCCGGCACGGCCCGCCGCAGCCCCTGCCACCGCGGGACGTCGTGCGGTGACGGCGGGAGGACCGGTCGCAGGTCCCCGGCACCGACGGTGCCGGCACGTGCGGCGAGCACCTCCCGCAGCAGGTCTTCCAGTCCGTCCGGGTACGGGGCAGCGGATCCGGCCGCTCAACGTCTCGCTTCCAGCTTCCTGGCCGGCGCGGCCAGCGCCCGCCGGCCGTGGACTTGACCGTGCCGCGTGACAGACCGAGCGTTTCGGTGATCTGCGCTTCGCTCACGTAGGACCAGTACCGCAGCACCAGCGCCTCCCGCTGCCGCCGGGTGAGCGACCGCAGCGCCTCCTGCACCTCGCGGTGTTCTTCCTTCGGCAGTACGTCCCCGTTGCGCCGGTGGGGCGGGAACGGGCCGCTCCGGTACGTGGGCGCGGGCCCTCCGGTACGTGGGGCGCCGGCCCTCCGGCGCCTGCGCAGCACCGCGCGCGCCGTCGACCACGCTCCGCCTCCGTACGCCTCGGAGTCGCCCGGGCCGACGAGCGCCCCGCTATGACGGCGGAACATGCCGTGAACGCGTCTGGACGATGTCCTCCGCCGTCGGGAGGCCGTCCACGAGGAGCAGGGCCAGACGCACGTGGTACAGCCTGCGGTGGTGGTACAGGTCGCTGATGCCGGGCGTGACGTTGCCGTGGCGTCCGGCCGACACCGAGCGCCCGTGTCCGGTGTGAGGGCGCGGTCCGTGCTGCTCCGCCACCCCGCGAACAGGCTCCGCAGCAGTCGTGTCCATCGGCCGCGCGGCTCGCCGTTGACGGCGGGGGCGACCACGTGGGGAGTAGTCGGCCGGACGGCGGCGGTCACCGCAGCCGCGTCCTCTCCCCCGGCAGGCGCACCGGTGCCCGACGGCCCGGTCTTGTGACTGCGGTGACGTCGGGGGCGGACATGCGGTACCTCAAGCGTGGTGTGTGTGTGACGACGGAGGCGGACGTTCCTCCTGCCCCGCAGACGTCCACCGCCGAACGGCGTTGCGGGGACCGAGGAGAATGCGACGTTCATCAGATGGCGCACGGGGGTGCGAGCGGTGGCGGCAGCCAGCGCGGGTTGATCGCCGGGCCGCGCAACCTCGGCCGCCGCCGGACGTCTGTCGGGACGAAGCGATCATCCGGCGCCGGCACGGACCGCCGGTGCCACCACTCAACGCTCAGGGAGCCCTTCGTTGCGACACAACGGCACCATCTCAGCGCCTCGCCGCCTGCCGCGGACCTGGACACTCGTCGTGTCCACGGCCGCCCTCCTCCTCCCGCAGGCGCTCGGCAGCACGGCGTCCTCAGCCGCTCCCGACGCTCCGGCCCAGTCAGGGCGGGCCGTCGCCGCCGTCACCTACAGCCTGGGTGACCGTGCGTACGCGCTGCCGGAAACCGGGGAACCGGTCGAGATGGCCGCGACCGTGCACTACCCGAGGGACCTCGGTACCAGCCCGCGGCCACTCGTCGTCGCGCTGCACGGCTGGCACGAGACCTGCGCCGACCGAACGGCAGCGGCGGCCCGCGACGCCGCAGGGCAGGCCGAGGACTGGGACGCGTACACGGCCGCCAACCAGAAGCTGTTCAGCTGGCCCTGCGCCCACGGCACACGCCCCATCGCCAACGACCGCGGCTACGACTACCTCGGCGAGGAACTGGCGCGCCAGGGGTTCATCGTGGTGTCCATCCGTGCCAACGGCATCAACGCCTCGTCGTTGTCGGGCGACGAGAACGCCTCCGCGCGGGCCGAACTGATCAACAGGCACCTCGCCCTGTGGCAGCAGCTCAGCGCCACGGGCCGAGGCGGTCTCGTCGGCGCGTTCCGCGACGCCGGCACGGGCAAGCCGCGGCACGTCGACTTCAGGCACCACGTCGACCTGAACAACGTCGGCACCCTGGGCCATTCGCGCGGTGGCGCGGGCGTGACCTGGCAGGCAGCCGAGCACCACAAGGCCCAGTGGCCCGCCGGCGTCAAGGTCAGGGCGGTCATGGCGCTGGCCCCCGCGTACAACGTCATGACCGAGGACATGACGGCGTACGAGATCACGAAGACGCCCATGGCCGTGATCCGCGGGACCTGTGACGGGCAGGTCGGCCGGGAAGCGCTCTCCTTCGCCGCCGACGCGACCGCCGACGGCTCAGCCGCGTTCCACACGTTTCAGGTGCACGGCGCCAACCACAACTACTTCAACACGCGGTGGTCACCGGCCAGCGGGGAGGTCGCCGCCTGGGACGACGCCGGCCATGACCAGGCCCACCCCGGCCAGTGCGCCGAGCCGGGCGAGTCCTCCTACGAGACCCAGGTGACCGAAGCCGGCGAACGCGAGGTCGGCGCCGCCTACATCACCGCCTTCTTCCGCCGGTACCTCACCGGCGACAAGCGGGTCGACGCGATGCTCACCGGCGAACGGCACCCCCTCGCGCACATCACCCGCGTCGACGTGACGACCGGCCGTCGCTGACGCGCGCGGTCGTTCCTCCTCCCCGCTGCCGCCAGGGCAGGAGGAACGACCGCTCCAACCGGGGCCCGGATCGCGGCGCTCCGCACCGTGAGAGTCAGGGAGGTCCGGTGCCGCCTGCCGACAGTGGGCCAGCGGTGGCTTGCCGTCTCACTTATATGAGCATATACTCGTACTCCATGGTTCGCCAGCCCGCCGGCAAGTAGGCCGCTTTCTGGATCCGTGTGTCACTTCCCCGGCAGACTGACCTCCTCGCGGTGCGGGCCATGATCTAGACAGCGCCAAGCACCCAGAATTCAGGACACATGCCATTTTCGTGGCCGAACGGATTCCGACTCGTCGGCAGTCACAAAAGTCAGCGGCTAACCTCGACTCAGGTGCTTTTTTGTCGCTAATTTCTCAACCAAAGCATGATCCGTCCAGCGCTGCTCGCATTCTGAAGCAGCGTTTCCGGTCCTGAAGGATGAAGCCATGACGTACGATATCGAGAAGTCGAACGCCGAGTGGCGTGCGGAACTCACCCCCGAGGAGTACAGGGTGCTCCGCGGAGCTGCGGACGAAGCGGCGTTCACGGGAGAGTACACCGATACCGAAGAAAAAGGCGTGTACTCCTGCAGGGCCTGCGGAGCGGATCTATTCACTTCCGAGGAGAAGTTCGACTCCCGCTGTGGCTGGCCTGCGTTCTACGACCCCAAGGACCTCGATTCGGTCGAACTGCAGCAGGACGGATCCCCCTATCCCGTCGTTCGGTGCGCTCGTTGCGGGTCGTATCTTGGAGAGTTGTTCGAGGGCGAGGGCTTTGCAACGCCGACGGACAAGCGATACTGCATAAACAGCCTCGCCCTGCGGCTGAAGCCTGCCGATTCCGAATGATTTGACTCAGCTCGTCGCTCGGACCGTGCAGCTCGTTGTGTCTGGCTCGGCCTCCGCCAGGTCCTCACCGTCGTGCAGGGGGACAGGCGGAGCCCGACCGCATGGGGTCGGGGCGCACTCCCGCAAGGAGCCCGGGCGGAGGAGGCCAGGCCGCACAGGGCCGACGTGCCTTCGGAAGAACGGCTGGACCCTGGCGGAGGAGGCCGGCCATGCGGGCCCGGACCATATCCACCGGATGCTGAACCGGATCGAGTGGGACGCCGACGAGGTCCTCGACGACTGCGACTGTACGTGGTCGACAACCTCGGTGAGGAAGGCCCGCGGGCTCAACCCGGTGAACGGGGCTCTCGAAGCCGCCTCCGACGCCGTGGTCACACCAGCCACGCCGAAATCATCGCCCCGGGCCGGCGTGTTCCTCAGCGGGCCTCTCCGCCTCAGCGGAACTCGTGGATCACCTGGATCTCGCCGACGATGTGGGCGTTGAAGTCGTCCAGTTCCTCGGCAGGAACCCACAGCTCGAGGATCGTCCGCCCGCCTGCCTGCTGGACGGGATACCGGCTCAAGAAGTCCGACTCGACCTCGAAACGAGTGACGAAGCCGGCGCCGTCGTGCTTCACGTTCCAGTCCCGCGCGATCCTGACCGCGTAGTCCTCGTCGAGGACCGGGTAGAAGATCGGCTGCTCGGGCAGCCGGGGCGGCCAGGCACGCCAGTTCAGCTCCCGGACCAGATCCAGCTCCTTGGGGCCGGTGGGACGCCACAGGGTCGTCGTTGCTTGCGGGCTGGTCATCTGCATCGCTCTCTGCACGTAGGACGCCCACGGCGGGTCGGGACACCCGACGTTACCGGCACCGCGAACTCAGCAGCCACGCGGTCTCCGCACCATGACCAGCGCCGTGACCGACAGGTGCGGGTCTCCCGTGCTCGCGATCGCCGCGGCCGGTCTGTTCCGAGAGTTCGCAGCCGGTCCCTGTCAGTGGTCTCCCTGTTTGACGCACGACTTCGGACATGCGCGGACGCCGCGGACCGTCGTCGCAGGCAGAGCGGAACAGGTCGTACCAGGGCCGCTTCAACCCATGAATGACTCGTTGCCGGTCCGCTGCATGCTGTCGGCCCCGAAGCCTTGCCAGTCCACCGTCATGGTGGATGCCGTAGACCTGTAGATCTTGCCCAGAGTCCGGTCGGCGTTCCCGTCATCACACTTGAGTCTGATCACGTGCCCCCCGTCCTCCTTGCTCAGAGTTCCTCGACAGTGGCTTTCACCCAGCAACTCCACCCGGGAGCCTTCGATGCGCAGGACGACCGGGGGGCCGGACGAGAAGGACGCCCAGGAGCCGGTGAGGGTCGCATCGACCTTGTCGTCGGCGTCCTGAGCCGAGGGCGTGCCGTCCACAGTCCCTCCGGCCGGCGTGGACACCGGTGGCGCGGACGGCTTCGCCTTCCCCGATTCCGCGACGCCGCATCCGCTCAGGACGAGGACCGCCGCTACGACCACCGCGGCCTGGTGCACCTGTTTGATCACGTCAACCCTTCGAAGGAGCGTCCGGAACCGGCGACCGAGTTCACGCCGGCCGGCGCGCGCCGAGATTACCAACGCCGTTGGAGCAGCAGGGCATTGCGTCAGTGCACGCGGGCTCTGTCTCTGGTGCCCGTGGCAGGGCTCGGCGGCCGCACAGGCACGGTGGCGCGGGAGGAACGCACAAGGAGCGCGGCACGCCGTCGCTGGCGCCGGCTCGACCACGACCGCGGTCCATGTCATGGCTGGGACGGGGACGCGCGGTGCACCACACCTGTGCCTTGGCAGGTGTCGACGCATGCCTGGCTGCCGACCCCGTCCGCCGCTCACGCCCGGCCGTCGCCGTCAGTCAGGTGACCAGCGGCGGCGAACGCTCAGCGCTGTACCGACCCCCGCACGACGTTCCATTCGCGTACGTCCGCGGTCGCGTGGCCGGAGCGGATGAGGGGACTGTTCCGGTAGAGGTTCTGAACCTGCTCGAGAGAGTCGGCGGCCAGGACGGCCATACCGCCACCGCCGTCGCTGAACGGGCCCGCGAGCAGGAGGGTGCCGTCGGCGTGGAGCTTGTCCAGGAACCTGGCCTGCGCCACACCCACCTCCTGGTCGGGCGGGGTGCCGCCGAATTCGAGCGTCACAACGAATCGCTTCATGATCATCCTCCACTTCAGGAGTCCGCCGAGGCGAACGGATCTCCGGTCCATCGCGCACAACGGTGTGGTGGTGGCGTGGCGTGCTGCCACCACCACACCGACCGGGCGCTTCAGTCAGCGGTTCGCAGCCGCGGGGAAGCGTGGAGCGAGCCACTCGGCGATGAACTGCAACGCCTTCTCCCGCTGCTCGAGCGGGTAGCCGAAGTGTTCGCCCTCAAGGAAGTGCACCGTCTTGTCCTCGGCCGGGCAGGCGTCGAACTGTGCCTGGTTGGTGTCGGGGAAGGCGAGGCTGTCCCCGGTGAAGTTGATGACGAGCAGCGGCTCGTGCACCGACTTCACCGATTCGAGCAGATTGGCCCGCGTCGACAGTCCCGACCAGGTGCTGAGCCACGCCCGCGGTGTGACCAGCCGGCCGAACCCGCCGGGCGCGTAGTTGACCTGGTCCGGCCGGGGCCCGAGGATCGAGGCGGGCTCCCGGGTGGACTTCCAGGCGTGCAGGCTCAGGTCCAGGTATGCCGGATCGGCCTCGGTGCGGTGCACGATCATGTAGTCGCCGACCATGGCGCGGCGGGTGATGCGGATGCGCTCCTCCAGCGGCAGGTCCGCGAAGCCCGGCTCCTGCATCTTCCGCCGGTAGCGCTGCCGCTCGGTGATCAGCCCCCGGGCCCGGGCGTCCAGCCGGGCCACGCGGGCCCGCTGTGCCTCCCGGTACCGTTCCAGGAACTCCACGGAGTACTTGCTCGGCTCCGGCGGCTCACGGAAGCCGTTCGCCGGGCTGTACATGTCCAGCTCCGGATCGACCGCCAGCGGATCATCCTCGTCGACCACCGACGGGTCGATGGCGGTGAGCATGAACGCTCCCTGGCCGGGATGCGCTGCGAGCAGGGCCAGCCCGTCCGCGGTGGGCATCTCCACCGCGTTGAGGTCCAGCGGCTCCCCGGCGGCCGTGTCCGTCAGCCGTCCCGGCGGTGCCGTGCCGGCCTGCTGCTGGTAGAACGCCAGCAGAGATCCGCCGCCGCTGTTGCCGAGCAGGACGATCTTTTCGAAGCCCCGCTCGTTCTTCAGATGGCTCAGTGCCGCCGCGAGATCGAGCAGGATCCTCTCGTGCTCGCAATCGACATCGTTGTGCAGCGCCCGGGTCTGGTGGCCGTAGAAGGCGTATCCGGCTTCGAGGACCGCCGGAGCGGCATAGTGGCGGCTCATGTCGCCACGGGGGTGCGACGTCACTACGACCGTCCGCTCCCCGCCGCGGGTGTAGAGCGTCCCACGGGAGGCACCCCCGTCGGCGGCGCTGATCGGTATGACCGTCGCTTCGGTTCCCGTCGGCAGGGCGCTGAAATCGATGATGCCGACACCCACGGTGCTGATCTTCTTCTTTTCTTCAGCCATGGATCGGCTCCTTGAACGAGCTGTCGTACCGGAACATCACTCGGCCGCAACCCCTTCGCGCAGCTGGTCACCCGCGCGCTTCAGGGCCCGGGCCTCCGGTGTGGGGGTCAGCGTTCGCCGGGTGTCCACGAAGATGAACTCGAAGTCGGCGAAGTCGCCCGGCTTGATGTTCTTGCGGATCTCCTCCGCGACCGTGGCCGGGAGGCCGTGGTGCAGTCCCCGCGGAGTGAGGGAAAGGCTGGCCGGGGCCATGGGCAGACCGAGGGCGGTTCCGTTGTGCGTGAACAGGAACTCGTCGTAGTCCATGTTCCGGTGGTACGGGGGGAGTTGCTCCGCGTCCGGTGCGGACTCGAGCGGACGGGGCAGGAAATTGCCCACGACGACGCTCGGGGTGGCGAAAATGCTGTGCGCGCTCGGCATGATGTGGATGCGGTCGCTCGTGATGGGGCGGAAGTCCCTTATGTTGATCTTGAAGGGGAACAGGTCGCCCTTCCAGCCTTCGGCGTCGATCGGATCGAAGTCGTAGTACGCCGTCGTGTACTCACCGAGGAACTTGACCCGGACCGGCCACTCGCCGGCCTCGTTACGGCCGTCACCCAGGTCGTCCAGTGCCGGGGAGGGCACATACAGCAGGGCGGGGTCGAACGGAGCGCGGCGACCGACCGGGCCGATGTCCGCGAAGCCGAGTTCCTCGGTCGTCTCGGTGATCAGGAAGTAGTTCACCGGGCCGGTCGGGCGGATGCGGTACGTGACGCCCTTCGGCAGCAGCACCCAGTCACCGGGCTCGTAGGGGATCGGGCCGAACTCGGTGTAGAAGGTGCCCGTGCCCTGGTGCACGAAGTACAGCTCGTCCCCGTCGGCGTTACGCGCCGAATAGGTCATGTTGGCGCTGCGACGGCTCGTCGAGATGGACACGTCGGAGTTGTGGAACAGCCGCAGCGGGTTACCACCGGCGTCCGTCAGGTCGGTGGGCTCCAGCAGCCGCCCGTCGATGTCGAGGTGGCTGCCGCTTCCATCGGCGCGCTTCCAGTCGGTCGGCTCATGGCGCCGGTACAGATGCGCGTCACGGCCCTCGAAGCCGTGCCGGGTGAGCATGTCCTCATGCAGCCCCAACTCGTGCCGTGCCACGCCCGCCTGGCGAAGCACCTTGCCCCTGCTGTGGTGAATCCACGAACGCATCGGCCTGATTTCCATTGGACTGTGCCCTTCGACTGGGTCCCAACACTGGTGCATGACGATGCCCCCCGGGCACCGGCGGTGGAACGCCGCAGGGATACGAGTACTCACAGGGAGACGCTGGGAAGGAGCCCCGCCCTGCGAGTACGGAGTACTGGCCCGGTGTTCCACTACCAGGCACCGGGCGCCCATGGTCATGGCGAGCGGTCGAGCAGAGCGCGAGGAAACGGTCCGGCGCGTCGAGCCACGCCGTCCGGCGAGCGGCGCCCCGGTGCCCCGAAGCTGTCGACCGCCGATCCCGACCCGCAGGCGCAAGGAGAGGCGAGTGCAGATGAGTTCATACCGCGTGGGTCTGTTGGTGCCGAGTTCCAACACGACGATGGAGACCGAAGTCCCCGAGGTGCTGCGCCGGGTGGCGGACGCGACCGGTGACCGGTTCACGTTCCACGCCAACCGGATGCGGATGAAGACGGTCAGCGAAAGCGAGCTGGCTGCGATGAACGCGGACGCCGATCGCGCGGCGGGCGAGCTGGCCGACGCCGCCGTGGACGTGATGGCCTATGCGTGCCTGGTCGCCATCATGTCCCAGGGCCGTGGCGCGCACCGTGACATCGAGAAGCGGCTCACCGCGACGTCCGCGGAGGCGGGTGCAGCCGTGGACGTCGTGTCGAGCGCGGGGGCCCTCGTCGCCGGACTGCACCACATCGGTGCCCGGAAGGTCTCGCTCGTGACCCCCTACCTGAAGCCTCTCACCGCGCGCGTGGTCGACTACATCGAGGCGGAAGGCATCGAGGTCCAGGACGCGATCAGCCTGGAGGTCGACGACAACATCGCCGTCGGTCGCCTCGACGAGAATCAGCTGCCCCACATCGCGAGCCGGCTCGACACCCGTGGGGCCGACGCGGTGGTGCTGAGCGCCTGCGTGCAGATGCCGTCCCTCGGAGCGATTCCCGCCACCGAGGCCGCGCTGGAGCTGCCGGTCGTCACCGCCGCGACCGCCACGTCCTGGCAGCTGCTGTCCGCTCTCGGTGCCTACGCCCCGGTTCCCGGGGCCGGCGCACTGTTCAAGGGCTGAGACCGGGGACGCTGCCGCGGCCGATCACCCCCATGTTCATGAAGAGGAGTTGACCTATGACGACCGAGCCTGCTGTGAGACCTGTCGACGGCGCCGCTCCGGGGCGCCTCGGCGACCCCGGGCGGTCGCTCGAGACGGATCCCCGGGTCCATCCAGGTGTCGTAGCCGCGCTGGCGCCGTTCGGGCTCGCGGCGTTGGCGTCTGCGCCGCCGGTGAGCGTCCGTTCCACGCATGAGGAGCTTCTGGAGTTCATCGCAGCCGGCGAGGCCGGATTTGAGCAACTGTTCGATGCGCTGATGGCCGGCCTGCCTGACGTCAAGGGTGTCGTATCCGAGACGCGCACCGTTCAGGCAGCGGATGGTCACGAGATCGAACTTCATGTGACCCGTCCCGAGGCCGCGGAAGGCCCGCTCCCGGGCATCTATCACCTGCACGGTGGCGGCATGGTCATGATGGGTGCCACGAGCGCCGCCTACGACCGCTGGCGGAGGGAACTCGCCGCGACCGGCCTGGTCGTCATCGGTGTCGAGTTCCGCAATGCCGCGGGCAGGCTCGGCCCGCATCCCTACCCGGCCGGGCTGGAAGACAGTGCGACCGGTCTGCGATGGGCCACGGACCATGCCGCCGAACTGGGCGTCTCGCACATCGTGGTGTCAGGTGACTCGGGCGGCGCCAACCTCGCACTCGCACTGACGATCAAGGCGAAGCGGGAGGACTTCCTCTCCGCGATATCCGGTGTGTATGCCCAGTGCCCGCACATCCACGGCAAGTGGGGCCATGACGACGAGGCGCTGCCTTCGCTCGCCGAGAACGACGGGTACTTCATGCACGGCGACCTGCTGCAGGTGCTCGCCGAGCTCTACGACCCGGGTGCGGCGAACATCGACGAGGCGACGTGCTGGCCCTCCCGGGCCACCCAGGCCGACCTGGAAGGGCTGCCGCCGCACGTGATCTCGGTCAACGAACTCGACCCGCTGCGTGACGAGGGGCTCGACTACTACCGCAAGCTGCTCGCGGCGGGCGTCCCGACGGTCGGCCGGATGAACATGGGGCTGTGTCACCACGGCGAGACCCTCTTCCGCGCGACGATGCCCGACGTCTACGCCGCGAACGTCCATGGCATCAGCAGCTTCGCCCACTCCTTGAAGTGAGGACGTCACAGCTCAGTCGTCTGTGCTCCGGCGCTGACCTGAGAGGATGAGAGGCAGGAGTCGATGGCTGCCTTGGTCTCGTCGTCATGAGGCAGCCACAACTGAAGCCAGTGGTGGGCCTCTCCCACGAGGAGAACCTCGAGCGTGATGTTCAAAGGCCCGGCAGTGGGGTGAACGAGACGCTTGACGCCTGACCGCCGGAACGCGACCGAATGGGTGGACCATCGCTCGGCGAACTCGGGAACCGCGGCCAGGTCATCGACCAGCGCCTGGAAATCCTCATCGGCGCCCCAGTCCTGCTGCGCCGACCGCAGCCAGCCCACCACCTCGTCCGCCGTCGCCGCCCAGTCCTCCTTGGTGAACACGCTGCGGATCACGGGGTTCAGGAAGTGGTTGTGAATGAAGTTGGGCGGCCCCGCGTCCAGCGCTCCCAGCGGCCTGCTCACCGTTTCCCACGCGCTGTTCCATGCCACGACGTTGTAGATGGGACCGAGCAGGCACGCCGGCGTGGGGTCGAGATGGTCCAGCAGCGCACGAATGGTGGGCCGCGGCTCATCGCTGACCGGGGGAGGAGGGGGAAAGAGCGCGGCGCTGTGCCGTTTCATGGCCAGCATGGCAAGGTGCCGCTTCTCGTCCTCCGACAGCCGCAGCGCCGCGGCCAGCGCGGCGAGCACCGCGACCGAGGGATTGCTGTCGCGGCCCTGCTCAAGCCGCTCCAGGTACTCCACGCTCAAGCCGGCGAGTGTGGCGAGCTCCTCTCGCCGCAGCCCGGGTGTACGCCGGCGGCCGGAGGAGGGCAACCCCACATGTTCGGGTCTCAGCCGCTCCCGGCGCGAACGCAGAAACACCCCTAGCTCACTTCCTTTCACCATTCCCCCATGATGCTCTTCTCCACGCACCGCAGGATCTCCCTGAGAGGGCGACTACTGACTTCGGCTCGTCAAGGTGCGGGTCGTTGAGTGTCAGGCCGGTGCCGCTATGAATCCGTCGAGGGTGACGGGCCGGTACCGGAGGCGTTCGAGCCGCTTGCGGACGAGCGTTCCAGGCGGTCGAGAGCGGCGATCAACTCACGCATGACAGGGGAGACGTGGATGTTCGGCCGGTCCCACGGGCGAGATACCGGTGCCCAGGGTGGCGCCCTGGTGGAGTTGCCGACGCAGCAGGGTCGCGGACCCCCCAGCGGACCGCGAACGGCAGGCCATCGGACGGGGGATCGCGCCGCAACCGTAGGGATGCCGGAGCACGGCACAGCTCGGAAGGCTCCGTGGCGGGGACTTCCCTGTGGGGCCGGCCGAACAGAGCCGGCCGGCGTCGCTTGCTGGGGTCGCGCACGCGATCGCGCAGGGAGGTGGCTCAGGGCGTTTTCACCGAAGGTGTCAGACGAACAGGACGCTGTCGACGTCGATCGTGACGAGTTCCATGTCGCGGAAGACGGTGCCATCCTCTCCGAGCCGGTAGACGCGCCGCTTGGTCGGTACCATGATGCCGTCGAACTCCCGGTACTCGGCGACGTAGTGTGCCGCGGCTCCCGCGTGGATGACCTCGGCCGTGTAATCGTGCCTGCGCAGCAGTCCGTTCGCGCCGAAGTAGAAGGTCTGCTCCGGGCAGTGCGTCGCGATGTGGTCGGGGAAGGTGACCTGCAGCCGCCTCAAGCTCTCGCCCTCCTCGGTGACAGGAGAGATTTCCTCCGTCTTCACACCCGGCGCGGTGAAGGAGAACGGAGTGGTGAGGTATGTCCACATGGCATACCCGGCGAAGTAGGCGACCTGCAGATCGTCCCAGGGAGCGTATAGGTCGGACGGGAACGAGGCACGAGGGTCATGCCGCTCGGCCGTCACCTCGCCCGCCTCGGTCTCGATGGCCACCCGCTGCGGGGTGAAGGACGTCCGCAGGTTCGGCGCGGTGAAGGGGTGGTGACTGACGCGCTGCTGGTGCAGGTCGATCCGGACGGCTGAGTGACGCAGAATTCCCTCCCGTCCTTTCAAGGTCCACAGCGCCCCGCCTACGCGAATATGTGCGGTGGCCGAGGTGAGCTGGTTGTAGCGCGCCAGCCCGCCGTGCGCATCGATTACCTGGGTGA
This sequence comes from Streptomyces sp. NPDC052721, assembly GCF_040678315.1. Lineage (NCBI taxonomy): Bacteria > Bacillati > Actinomycetota > Actinomycetes > Kitasatosporales > Streptomycetaceae > Streptomyces > Streptomyces sp. NPDC052721. Next base: position 79,436 of record NZ_JBFATL010000031.1, read on the forward strand.
CGAGATCATTCATGCCATATCCGTTCAGCTCAGACGCATACCGGTGGTGGTGCGGCCCTGAGAAGGGGATGGACAGCCGCGGGCCCGTTACGAGCATATGCTCATAACGGGGAAGCGGCAAGGACGTGAGACAGATGGATGACGAACCTGTCGGAGCACCCGTCGGTGTGCTGCGCGACGAGAGCGCCGGCCTCAGCCTCGACGACGAAGCTCCGAGTCCCGTTCCCGGCCGCGCTGCGGGCCGACATGAGGCGAATCCTGAACGCAGGCAGCGCCGGGGAGCTCGGCGGCTGTCCGCTACTCGGCCGTCGCCGATACCGACCCCGAGCTTGCCGTGGCCGCGTCGTGCGCTCGGTGGCGGCGTATGACGCGATGTGCCATCTCCGCAGCGACGAGGCCGAGGGCGATCAGCAGAGCACCGATGGGACCGAGCCGGTGCGCACCGACCCAGGCTATTCCGGCCTGTCCGATCAGCGGCGCGACGGAGACACCGACGTAGGTCGTGGCAGTGTTCAGGCCGGTGAGCACAGGCGCTGCGGCCGGCATGGCACCGACCAGGCGGTGCGTCTGCGGCGTCAGGAGGCCCCACCCGCACACGCCCCACACCATGAGCGCGACGACGGAGGTGGCCAGGTTCGCGCTGGACCAGGGCAGGAGCACGAAGTCGATGACCAGCAACCCCAGGCCGGTGTTGATGATGCGCCGGGCGCCGAGCCGGTCGACCAGAGCGCCCGAGCCGAGCGTCCCGATGGTGGACGCCACACCCCAGACGAACAGCAGCAACGCGAGGGTGGTGCCGCTGCCGCCGGTGGCGCGGTCCAGGCTCTCCGCGATGTAGGAGTAGACGGTGAACAGGCCGGTGAAGACAAGGAGGGTCGTCAGCAGGGTCATACCCACACGGCGGTCTCCGAGCGGAGCGAGACGGGCGCGCAGCGCGACCAGCGGCGGATTGGGGATCTGGGGAATCAACAGGGCGATTCCCGCCGCCGCCAGCACACCCAAGGCGGAGACGAACAGCATGGTGACACGCCAGTCGCCGGTGAGACTGCCGATCGCCGTGCCGATGGGTGCACCCAGTGCGGTCGCCGCACTGAGGCCGGCCAGGACGGTCGAGATGGCACGCCCCCGCTTCTCCGGCGGCGCGAGTGCGGTGGCCGCGGCGACGGCCGCGGGGCTGACCATGGCCCCGCCGAGCCCGGCGACCACTCGTGCGGCCAGCGCCACACCGAAGACGGGCACCAGTGCCGTGAGAAGGTTGCCCACTACGAAGACGCCGAGCCCGGCGAGGAAGAGCGTGCGGCGCGGCCAGCGCGTGGTGAGCGCTGCCATGACGGGACCCAGGACCGCATAGGCAAAGGCGTAAGCGGTGATCAGCCAACCGGTGGTGCCGACACTGACGCCGAGGGAGTGTGCGGCGTCCGGCAGGATACCGGCGATGACGAAACTGTCGGTACCGATGGCGAACATCGCGACGGACAGGACCAGGAGTGATCGGTACACGACGAAAGCTCTCCATGACACATGTAGCGGTTCGGTATCAAGGCGGGTTGATGGCGGCTGGCGCTCAAGCAGCGGTCAGGTGTGGAAAGTTGTCCAGCTGAGGGAACATGCAACGCACGGCTTCGGGCGGCAGGGCGCCGTGGCGCTTCCCCGTCGTCACCGCCAGGGCGAACGCACCGAGGTCCCCGATCCGCACCGCGCGGCTCGACCGCGTCGCGCGCCTCACCTGTCGACAGATCCAGCCGCTTGTCAGCACTCCCCTTGCGCGTTCGAAGCGTCAGACAACCCCTCCCGCCCAGATAAGAGCATATGCTCGTATCTGCTCCGACGCAAGTCCGCACCGGTGACTGTGCGCGAGGCCGTACCGCTGACCCGCGACGACAGCCGAGACCGGCCGGCGTCGTCGCCCCGTATGGATCAAGGACGCGTCAGCCCCCTCCTATGAGGGGGCCAATCACATCCTATGGAGGGGCAAAGAATTCGCTCCGGTACTGCCGAACACGCCCGCGCCACAGCTACGTTCCTCGCGCACACTGTCATGTCATCATCACCAGCTCTCCCCAGCCAATGAGTGTCATGCTCATGACTGCGCGGTCGCCGCCGCTACGCGCGTCACGGGCCTGCCCCCCAGTCCGTACCACGACCCCCACTCCCCCACGGAGGCAGTACCCCATGCGTGAGTCACGCCCCAGCCGGCGCAGCCGGAGTCTGCGAAGACTCCTGTCCGTCGCCCTCCCCTCCCTCGCCCTCTGCGTCACCGGCCTCGCCGCGGCGCCGACCGCCGGGGCCCAGTCCGGCACCGCCACCACGGCCCACGTCACCCGGGCCGCCCAGAACGCCAAGGCCCTGACCGCCCCCGAACGGCAGACCTTCCACTCCACCGGCAAGGCCGGTCAGAAGGTCCCCACGACTCACCTGTGCGCCACCGCCGAGCCGGGACACGCGTCCTGCTTCGCCCAGCGCCGTACCGACATCAAGCAGCGACTGGCCACCGCGCTCGCCGCCGCCACCCCCGCCGGCCTCTCCCCGGCCAACCTGCACAGCGCCTACAACCTGCCCTCCACCGGCGGCACCGGTATGACGGTCGCCATCGTCGACGCCTACAACGACCCCAACGCCGAAGCGGACCTGGGCACTTACCGCTCCACCTACGGCCTGTCCTCCTGCACCAAGGCCAACGGCTGCTTCAAGCAGGTCAGCCAGACCGGCTCGACCACCTCGCTGCCCGCCAACGACACCGGCTGGGCCGGTGAGGAGGCCCTCGACCTCGACATGGTCAGCGCGGCCTGTCCGAACTGCAACATCATCCTGGTCGAGGCCAACTCCGCCAACGACACCGACCTCGGCATCGCCGAGAACGAGGCCGTCGCGCTCGGCGCCAAGTTCGTCTCCAACAGCTGGGGCGGCTCGGAGTCCTCCGGCCAGACCACCGAGGACACCCAGTACTTCAAGCACCCGGGCGTCGCCATCACCGTCTCCGCCGGTGACTCCGCCTACGGCGCCGAATACCCGGCGACCTCGCAGTACGTGACCGCCGTCGGCGGTACCGCGCTCACCACCGCCGCCAACTCCCGAGGCTGGACCGAATCCGTCTGGCACACCAGCGCCACCGAGGGCACCGGCTCCGGCTGCTCCGCCTACGACCCGAAGCCGACCTGGCAGACGGACACCGGCTGCGCCAAGCGCATGGAGGCCGACGTCTCCGCCGTCGCCGACCCGGCCACCGGCGTCGCGGTCTACGACACCTTCGGCGGCTCCGGCTGGGCGGTCTACGGCGGCACCAGCGCCTCCGCCCCGCTCATCGCCGGCGTCTACGCCCTCGCGGGCACCCCGGGCGCGACCGACTACCCGGCGAAGTACCCCTACAGCCACACCGCCAACCTGTACGACGTCACCACGGGCAACAACGGCTCCTGCTCCACCTCGTACTTCTGCACCGCCCGCACCGGCTACGACGGCCCGACCGGCTGGGGCACCCCCAACGGCGTCGCGGCCTTCACCGCCGGTACCGGTGGCGGCGGCACCTGCACCCCCGCGCAGCTCCTCGGCAACGCGGGCTTCGAGTCGGGCAACACCGTCTGGACCGCCTCCACCGGCGTCATCACCAACGACACCGGTGAGGCCGCGCACGGCGGCTCGTACAAGGCCTGGCTCGACGGGTACGGCACCAGCCACACCGACACCGTGACCCAGTCGGTGACCATCCCGGCCGGCTGCCACGCCAGCTTCTCCTTCTACCTGCACACCGACACCGCCGAGACCGGCACCACCGCGTACGACAAGCTGACGGTGTCCGCCAACACGACCACCCTGGCGACGTACTCGAACGTCAACGCCGCCACCGGGTACTCGCTGAAGACCTTCGACCTGTCCGCCTTCGCGGGCCAGACGGTCACCCTGAAGTTCAGCGGTGTGGAGGACACCTCCCTCCAGACCAGCTTCGTCGTGGACGACACCGCCCTGACGACCGGCTGATCCCCGCAGCGGGCAAACCGGTCCCGCACACGGCAGCCGTCGTGTGCGGGACCTTCACGCGTACGGAACCCTCGCTGTTCGGTGGGGCCTTGCTCCTCCTGCGTCGACGGGCGCGCGGCAGGGCGTACCGGTCCGAGCCGGTGCGTCACCTGGCGCCAGGCCACCACCGCCTGCGCGTACGGAACGAGCCGGACGGGACCGATCAGGCCCTGGGTCTCGCGGTGGCCGTGCCGGACACGGACGGCTGGGCGACCCGGAGCCGGTTGATGAGCGGGGTCGCGCCCCTTCGATCTCGATGCTGTTGTCGCCTGCGCGCAGGCAGGGGCCGACGTCGACGACGGCGTGCGGGCGGTCGACCGCAGGCAGGCGGGTGCCGCTGACGGTGACACGGAAGGTGTCGGAGACCTGCCCGAGTTCGAGGACGGCCCCGTGGGACGCGGTCCAGTGGTCCGGCAGGGTGACCTCGGTGCGGTAGCGGCCGACGCCCGCGGAGTCGGCCAGTCCGGGGACTTCGACCACGGCGCGAGCGCGTCCAGGGTCAGGGTGCGCCGGACGCGTTCGGTCCGGGTCGCGCCGGAGCCTGGGTACCAGTCCTCGACCTCCGGTTCCCACACCGCCGGGGTGATCGGGCCGGACACGGACGGCAGGACCGTGGTGACCGTGCGGCCGTCGGACAGGCGGGTGGTGCGGGTGCCCGCCGCGCCGGCCCGCACCGTCAGTCCGCGGCCGGTGAACAGCACGTCGTCGGCGTCCGAGGCGACGGCATGCGGTCGGTTGCCGTGGCGGTCACCGAACAGTCCGGGCCGTCCCAGCGCGACGGTCATCGTCTCCCCCCGGCTGGAGCGTGACGCACAGGGTGACGTCGTCGCCGTCCTGGGTGTAGCGGGCGAGCCGCATCGCCCGGCCCGTCCAGGCGTCGAGGAGGTACGGCACCGTCGCCCCGCGGCCCCGGGTGCCGCGCAGGGTGACGTCGTGGTCGATCGCGGCCACCGCGGGCTTGACGGTCTCGGCGTGCTTTCCGTTGCACAGGTAGGAGAAGTCCGCGTCGTCGGTGGCCCGATGGGCGTTGAGGAGCGTGGAGGAGGTGGCGTAGCGGACGTCGGGGGTGACGCCGGGCTCGGCGAGCGCGTCGCCGACGGCGGCCTTGTCGGTGACGCGGACCACGCCCGGCAAGGCGAGCAGCCGGGCCATCAGCGCGCGCAGCCGGCCGGTCTCCCCCGCGTCGGGGACACCGGGAGTCAGTGCCTGGTCGAAGGCGCCGAGCAGGACGACGGGCAGGCCCGCCTCGGCCAGCTTCAGCAGCTTGCGCGCGTCGGTGACGGCGAGCGTCGGGGTGGAGCCGTAGAGGAAGTCGCCCTCGCCGAACAGCGCCTTGTAGGCGGGCCCGGCATCCCCGCACGCCCGGAGACATACAGCCCGTGACTCTGCCGGCCAGAGGTCAGTAGAGCCAGCGGTCCAAAAGCCCTGGCCAGAGAAACCCCTCGTAGCCGTTGAAGGCCGCCGGGTCGATCTCCTTCAGCTCCTCGGCCAGCCGGTTCAGCTCGGCGAAAGCCCGCTCTTCCTCCTCTTCAGAGAGGTACTCCTCGGGGCCGTCCGGCTCGCTGAGAAGCTCGGAAACGGTGACGCGACTGCCGTAACAGTGAAGGACGTCGAGCCACACGTCGACACCCGAGTTTGCGAACCATGCCTCCCCGTCCGGCATGACGAAGCAGACCTCTCCGGTCTCCGGCTCAACACCGAACCATGACCGCTCAGCCGGCGTATCCGGGCCGGTGTCCTCCGTGAGGCGGTAGAGCGGACCACGGGACGTGCGCAGGATCGGATCGGCCTCGCTCTGCATCACGACCCGCTCGATGAGGCGCGGAGCCACCGGGATGCCCACCTCGACAAGCTGCGTCTTCATGAACTCCGGGATCCGCCAGCCGGCTACAACGTCCCGTCCGACTCGCGTGACATGACCCGGACCGGCCCACTCGGTCAGCTGGTCGTACGTCGCCATCGAACGGTCCTCTTCCGTCGGCTGCGGTCCTGACCCTACCGAGCCGACCTCAAGCTGAGGCAAGACCACATGTGCGGGACAGCCCTTAGCGAACCAGCGACGTGAACGCGCCCGCATCCGAAGTGAGAGACACGTCCGATGGGGCGGTCGGCCTGTTACGGCTGCTGCTTGAGCAATTACACCTGCTCCTGAAACACCCTGATCCCGGACGGCGTGAGCATTCTGACAGTCGTCCAAGCTGACATCTCGGTCAGCTCCCCGGCCCATTCTTCGAGATCATCACCAGCACCGTGGAAGAACCACCTCACAGTGGACCTGCACGTAATGGTCGTGATCACCATCGGCGTCGGAGACCTCGAACTGCCGTGTCAGGTCGACCGTGAACGTCGGAGAACCGTCGAACGAGTAGGTTCCGTACTGGAAAAGAAGGCCGTCACCATCAGGCGCTTCCGAGACGTCGAACAGCCGTCGGCCGAAGCGGAGGAAAGCCTGCCAGACGTCTTCCGTGCCAAGGTCGGCGAGCGCACGCTGCCCCGCCCTCAGCTCGCCTTCAAGTAGCCCCACGGCTTCGTCGACCGACGGCCTCCGTGTCATCCCCGCCCCCTCATCGCAGCGGCTCAGCCTACTCAACCCGGCAAACGTTCCCGGTCACAGCACTAGACACCGCCTTGATGTCGTCGGCGGCATACCCGGTCGGGTAGCTGATCGAAGGGCGGGGGTTGAAGCGGCAAGCACGCTCAGCCCCGTCGCCCCGGCGGCAACTGAGCAGCAGACCGGTCGAGCCGGGGCCTTCTTCCGGAAGACGGCATGGCGAGGCCATCAAGGCAGTGGAGTGCGCGGCGCGCGGCGTCATCCAGCCCGACGACGCGAAGGCCGCCCTCGGAACGATGCTGGGCGAGATCAGGAAGCATCCGGCCGCAGGAGGAACGGAAACCTGACCGAAGGATGCCCCTCCCGCAAGCGGGAAGCGACAGAGTTGGCGCACGGTCACCTACCCGGGGCATGGGCTGACGGCACGCGTCGGTGGTCAGACAAGAAGAAAGCGATCGCTGCGAGTTGGCCGCATGGGCAACCCGGCCAAGTGGTGAGCACGGAGGTTGTCCGGTTGTCACCGATCGATCAGGGGGCCGGTCACCCGGCCCGCTGGGTCGTCTCCCCGGCCTGGGCGGGTACCGCGGGCAGGGGGACGGTGCAGGAGGCGCAGCGTCGGGCCTGGGCGGGGACGGGGCTGAGGCACTCGGGGCAGTCCCGCTTGGGGGCTTGGACGTCATGGTGGGGAGCGAGGCGCTCGTGCAGCTTGTTGATCGGGAGTACGACGAGGAAGTACAGGGCGCTGGCGAGGAGGAGGAAACTGATCGCCGCGTTGATGAAGGTTCCGTAGGGAAACCTGGTAGCGCCTACTGTGAAGGTCTTGCGGGCCATGTCGCCGGTGGCACCGGTGGCCAGCCCCACGAGCGGGGTCAAAAAGGCGCTGACGAAGCCGTTGACGACGGCGGTGAACGCCGCTCCGATGACGATGCCGACCGCCAGGTCGACCACATTGCCGCGCAGGATGAAGCTGCGGAAGCCCTTCACCTTTTCACCCCTTCAAGGCCCATGACATCGACGGGCGGCACACCGACCCTTCACCCCGGATGCCCCGCCAGGTCTCCCCCATACCTGCTGGGCGGCGGCACCACGGCCGCCGCCGGCTCGCCGAGGCCATCCCCTGCATCGGTGTCGTCCGTCTCACCCGGCTCGGGCCAGTGGCCGAACGGTCCCTCCTGGCCGGGCAGCGCACCCAGGGCCGGCGCGCCCTTGGCGCGGTGACTGCCGTGGATCATTCGCCTGTTCTCCTCGCTGACCGGTCTGGGATGCCGCCGGCAGTCTGCAATCGACCACGCGAGTCTGGGCCGGAGGCGGGCCGATCCCGGGCTCGTCGCGCTCGGTGGGCCTCCTCGCAGGGACGCGGCAAGGGCTCGACCGTCGGTGTCGGCCACGAGGCGCGCGACGTCGCGTCGAGTCTGCCGTTTCCCAGGACGTGTCGCCTTCTCAATGACTCGATCGGTGCCACGACCATGCGGATCACTGTGCTTTGAGGCGCCGCCCGGTACGGCAGGCTGCCCAGCCCACTCGAACAAACTGCTTGTCCGCTCCCAGCCCGGCGAACCTTTCCACCTGCGCCGCCGGCAGATCCGCGCAGTCATCCCGCAGCTGTCGGACCAGATCGGCCACCGCCTGCGGCGGGGCCGCCACGGCGGACGCCCGTCCGGCTTCTACTTCAGCAGCCCGTGCTGCCTGGCGTAGGCGTCCGCCACATCCTCGGGGTCCTTCTTGTCCTTGTCCACCTGCCGGTTCAGCTCGGTGAGCTGGGCCGTGGTCAGGAGGTTGCCGAGTCGGGCGAGGGCCTTGCGGACGGTGTCGTCGGCCTTGCGGTCGGCGATGAGCGGGACGATGTGCTGGCTGGGGACCAGTTGCTTGGGGTCGGTGAGGACCACCCAGTCGTTGGCCTTGATGTCGGTGTCGGTGGTGAACAGGTTCGCCACGTCCACGTCCCCCTTCTTCAGGGCGCCCTTGACCAGCGGACCGTCCGAGTCCAGCGACTTGAACTCCTTGAACTCCACGCCGTACACCTCCTTCAGGCCGACCGCGCCGACCTGACGCTTCTTCACCTCGGGCGCGGCGCCGATGACCAGCTTGCCGTTGTGGTTGCGCAGGTCGGCGAGGGAAGTGAGCCCGTACTTCTTGGCCGTTTCCCGGGTGACGACGAAGGCGTCCGAGTCCTCCGCCATGCCGTAGGGCAGCACCTGGAGCCCGGAGGGGAGGGCTTGGGTGAGAGCGTTTTGCATGGCGCCCGACTCGGTAGCGGTGGACTTCGGGTCGAGGTAGTTCAGGAGGGCACCCTGGTACTCGGGCAGCAGGTCGATGTCGCCGCCCCTGAGCGCGGGGATGACGATCTCGCGGGTGCCGAGGTTGGGGCGGACGGTCGCCTTCACACCGACGCCCCTCAGAGCGGCCGCGTAGAGGTAGCCGAGCACCTGGTTCTCGGTGAAGTTGGCCGTGCCGATGGTGACTCCGCCCTTGCTGGAGCCGCCACCTCCGGCGGCGGAGCCCTGGCCGTTGAGTGAGGTGATGCCGCTCCCGCAGGCGGAGAGGGCGGGGATGGAGGCGACCGTGAACAGGCCGCCGAGGACAGTACGTCGGTTCATTGGTCGTTTTCCCTACGCGGTGCGGTGACGGAAGAGGAAGCGCTGGAGGGCGGCGAGAACCACGTCCAATGCCACGGCGACCACGGCGACCAGCACCGCGCCGCCGAGCACCTGGACCAGGTCACGCTGGGCGAGGCCGTCGAAGACGTAGCGGCCCAGCCCGCCGAAGGAGACATAAGCGGCGATGGTCGCCGTGGCCACGACCTGGATCAGGGCCAGCCGCAGGCCCGTCATGATCAGCGGAAGCGCGAGCGGCAGCTCGACCTGGAAGAGGACCTGGTGGCCGCGCATGCCCTGTCCGCGCGCGGCATCGCGCACGTCCGGGTCGACGGCGTTCATCCCGGCGTAGGTGTTGGTGACGATCGCCGGGACCGCGAGGGCGACCAGGGCGACGTAGACCGGCAGCATCGACAGGCCGCCGGCGAGGAAGACCAGGACGACCAGGCCGACGGTCGGCAGGGCACGGCCGAAGGAGGCGAGGTTGATCGCGAGGAACGCGCCCTTTCCGGTGTGGCCGATCAGCAAGCCGATCGGGAGGCCGATGGCGGCAGCGATCAGCGTGGCCAGCAGGGAGTACTGGAGGTGTTCGGTGAGGCGGTGGGCGATGCCGTCGGGGCCGGTCCACTGGGAACCGCTGACCAGCCACGTCCCGAGGTTCTTGAACAGTTCGTACATCAGGCCCGCCTCCTGGCCCAGGGAGTGAGGACGTACTGGACGGCGACCAGCAGGGCGTCCGCGACGACGGCGAGGAACAGCGTGAGGACCACTCCGGTGATCACCGGGGTCGGGAAATTGCGCTGGAAGCCGTCGGTGAAGAGCTGGCCGAGGCCGCCGTCGCCGATGTAGGTCGCGACGGACACCAGGGAGATCGACATGACGGTGGCGATGCGGACCCCGGCCATGATCACGGGCAGCGCGAGCGGGAACTCGACGGTGAGGAGAGTGCGCAGGGGGCGCGTGCCCATCGCCTTCGCCGCCTCCTTCACCTTCACCGGGACCGAGTCCAGGCCCTCCACCGTGTTCCGCAGCAGGACGACCAGGGTGTAGATCGTCAGGCCGATCACGGTGGTGGTGCGGGTCAGACCGCTGACCGGCAGGAGCAGAACGAAGATCGCGATCGACGGGATGGTGAACAGCACGTTGGAAGCGCCGAGCAGGAGGCCCCGCAGCCGGGGTGTCCGGTGGGCGACCACGGCCAGCGGAAGCGAGACCAGCAGGCCGAGGGCGACGGCCGTCAGCGCGGCCTGCAAGTGGGAGAGGGTGAGGGTGGTGAGGTCGTCGGTGTGGGTGGATATCCACGACCAGTCGATCGTCATGCGGCCCTACTTTCCTTCGCGCGGCCCGCTCGGTGGCGACAATGGGGTCGCGCGAGCGGAGCAGTGATGGGTCTCATGCTGGCTGCCGTCCATGGCGCGGGGGCCTGATCCCCCTGTCCCCCTGCTTCTTCCGGGCCGTCGGCCAGGCTCTGCGGATCAACGCTCGGTGGGGCGAGGACGCGCAGGAGGGATTGCACCCGAGACCGTTGGACGGGGCGAGAGTCACCTTGTCCGGCGTCTGCGCCATGCTGCGGAGCCGCGAGCCCCGCCTGGCACAGCCCCAATTCCGCCGTGTGGCTCGACTTCAGCATCAGGCAGCGACCCTCACTTCGGTGTGGGCCCGGCCGGCGTGCTCGTGAATGTCGTCGCGGGTGGAGACGCCGGTGAGGACACCGTCGGCGTCCACGCGGACGATCAGGCCAGTGGGAGAAGCGACCGACTCGTTGAGGGCTGCGAGGAGGGAGTCGCTGTCCTTCAGCGGCCGCACCGGGATCTCGGCGTCCTGCGCGGCCCAGTGCAGGGGCTTGTTCTGCGTGTCGAGGACGAGGGTCCAGGTACCGCCTCGCGGAGCCGGACCCTGGGGGACCTCGGCGAGGGTCTTCAACGACAGCAGCTTCAGTCCGCGTTCGGCGCCGAGAAAGTCCGCCACGAAGTCGTCGGCCGGGCGGGCCAGGAGCTCGGCTGGTGGCGCACACTGGACAAGGTGGCCGCCAGTGCGGAACACCGCGATCCGATCGCCAAGCCGTACGGCCTCGTCGATGTCGTGCGTGACGAACACGATGGTCTTGCTCAACTCTTGCTGGAGCCGCAGCAGTTCGTCCTGGAGCTGGGTGCGCACGACCGGGTCGACCGCGCCGAACGGCTCGTCCATGAGCAGCACCGGCGGGTCGGCGGCGAGGGCGCGGGCGACGCCGACGCGCTGCTGCTGACCACCGGAGAGCTGGTGGGGGTAGCGCTTGCCGGCCTCGGCGGCCAGGCCGACGGTCTCCAGGAGTTCGGCAGCTCGGGCCCGGGCCTTCCTTCGGTTCCAGCCGAGCAGCAGCGGGACGGTGGCGATGTTGTCGAGCACCGTGCGGTGCGGGAAGAGGCCGGCCTGTTGGATGACATAGCCGATGGAGCGGCGTAGTTCGGCCGCGTCTCGCCGGGTGACGTCCCGGCCGCCCACGCGGATGGTGCCCGAGGTCGGTTCGACCATCCGGTTGATCATCCGCAGAGTGGTCGTCTTTCCGCAACCGGAGGAGCCGACCAGGACGGTGATGCCGCCTTCCGGCATCTCGAGGCTGAGGTCGTGGACCGCCGTGGTGCCGTTCGGGAAACGCTTGTGGACCGCATCGAACTGGATCATGAGATGTCCCTTGCCCGGCTGTATAACATCATGCAGAGTTCTCCCTGTGTGAATAGCTTGTCAACGGGTCGACGCCAATCCGCTGCACCAACTGACCGAACAGCAAGACCAGATGCCCGGCTTGAGGGGAGTTTGAGTGTGATGTCGTCTCGCATCGTGGACGCCTCGGAGTGTGCGCCGTTCCCGCGGGCCGCGACGGTCGTCCTTGACGGCAACGGGCTCGGCGTGGAGGACGTCGTACGCCTCGCCGACTGTGCCGCGCGCCCCGTCCCCGAGGCCCACGCGATGCGGCGCGCGGAACACACCTGGAAGGCAGCCCGGCAGATCGCGGCCACGGGGCGGGTCTACGGCCGCTCCACCGGAGTGGGTGCTAACCGGAATGAGGACGTGCCCGCCGATGCAGCCGCCGGCCATGGCCTGCGCCTGCTGCGCAGCCACGCCGGCGCCATCGGCGAGAAGCTGCCGGCCCGCCAGGTGCGCGCGATGCTCGCCGTCCGCGCCAACCAGCTGCTGGCTGGCGGCGCCGGCCTGCGGCCCAGCGTGATCACGGCGCTGTGCAAGGCCCTGGAGACCGGCGCCCACCCGGTCGTCAACGAATTCGGCTCCGTCGGCACCGGCGACATAGCCGCCCTGGCCCAGGTCGGGCTCGCGCTCGCCGGAGAACATCCCTGGCGCGGTGCCGACGCCCCCGAACCCCAGCCCCTCGACAACAACGATGCCCTCGCCCTGATCAGCAGCAACGCCCTCTCCCTCGGCCAGTCCGCGCTCGCCCTGCACGAACTGCGCGGGCTCGTCGGCGCCACACAGGTCGTCGCGGCGCTCTCCCTACTCGCCGTCGACGGCTCCCACGAGGCCTACTCCATGCCCGTGCACGCTGCCCGGCCGCACCGCGGCAGCGTCGAGGTGGCCCGGCGGATGCGGGCGCTCATAGGCGCCGCCGACCGGCCGGCCCCGCCGCTCGGCCGCATCCAGGACCCCTACGGCTTCCGCTGCCTGCCCCAGATCCACGGCCCCGCGCACGACGCGGCCGACGCCCTGGAGCAGGTCCTGACGGTGGAGATCAACGCAGCCGCCGAGAACCCGCTCATCGCTGCCGAGGACTTCACCGCCTACCACCACGGCGGCTTCTACCAAACCCAACTCGCCCTCGCGCTGGACCACTTCAGGCTTGCGCTCACCCAGGTGGCCCGCCTGTCCACCTCCCGCCTGTCCACGCTCAACGAGCCCACCTACACCCGGCTGCGCCCCTTCCTCGCCGATCACGAGCCGGCCTCCTCCGGCGTGATGATCCTCGAGTACGCGGCCGGGGCAGCCCTGGGCGATCTGCGGGCGTTCTCCGCGCCCGCATCACTCGGCCACGCCGTACTCTCCCGGGGCGTCGAGGAGCAGGCGAGCTTCGCCTCGCTGGCCGCGCGACAGGCCCTGCGCTCGTGCGACGCTTACCGTCTGGTGATCGCCTGCGAACTCGTCGCCGCCGTCCGTGCGCTGCGCCAGCGCGACCTGAGACCCGACCCCGGGCTGCCGGCGGGACAGGCGTTCGCGCTCGCCGAGACGGTTCTCAACCCGGACACAGCCGACCGGCCACTCACGGACGACGTGACAGCGGCAGCCGGACTGCTGGACCGGTTCGCAGCCATCTGAATCACGGAACGGCCAATCCCGCCTGCGTGACATGGGGTGATGTTCCACAGGCGGTCCGCGGGCTTCCCCCGCACGAGTAGTCCAGCCGTAGACCGTGACCTTGCTGGGTGTACTGGCTGAGGCACAGGCACGGCTGCCGCTGATCATTGGCGTGGATGACCAGCCCGACGCGACCGGGGGGCAGCGGCAAGGCACTGGCGGTAGCGCGCCGAGCGCCCCGTCAGCGAGGGCGGCAAGTGCTAGCGGAAGGGGTGGTCCTTGGGGTCGGTCAGTCACCGGTGGTCAGTTTGTCGGCGGACGGTCGTCGAGTGCCTGGCTCATGCGCTGGAGAAGGAGCAGGCGCTCGTGTCGGGTCGGTGCGAGTTCGGCGGCACGCTCGAGTTCCTCAGCCGCTTCGGCGTTTCGGCCCAGGCGGAGAAGGATGTCACCGCGGACTGCGCCGAGCAGGTGATAGCGTGCCAGCCGCCGGTCGTCCCGGAGGGAGTCGGTCGCTGCCAGGGCCGCGTCCGGGCCGTCGGCGTAGAGCAGTGCCACCGCGCGGTTGAGCTCGACCACGGGGGATGGGGCGAGTTGGGCGAGGGCGTCGTAGAGGGCGATGATGGCGGCCCAGTCGGTGTCGGCGAAGGTGTTGGCCCGGGCGTGGTATGCGGCGATGGCCGCCTGGAGTGTGTAGGGCCCGAGCGGACGGCCAAGTCCCGTCGCTCGGTCGAGCATGGCGAGACCATGCGTGATGAGGGTGCGGTCCCAGCGTTTCCGTTCCTGGTGTTCGAGCAGCACCGGGGCGCCGTTGGCATCGACGCGGGTGGCGAATCGCGAGGCTTGCAGTTCCATGAGGGCGACCAACCCGAAAATCTCCGGTTCGCCCGGTAGCAGTCCGGCCAGGATCCGTCCGAGTCGCATGGCTTCCCGCGCCAGGTCTCGCCGTATCCACGTGGCGCCAGACGTGGCCGTGTAGCCCTCGTTGAAGATGAGATAGACGACTTCGAGTACCGCGCTTACTCGTGCCGGCAGTTCATCAGCTGAGGGCGATGCGAAGGGAACGCGGGCTTCCGACAGCGTGCGCTTGGCTCGAGAGATGCGTTGGCCGAGTGTGGTGGAGGGGGCCAGGAAGGCGTGGGCGATTTCGTCGGTGCTGAGCCCGGCGATCAGGCGCAGAGTCAGGGCCACCCGGGACTCGAGTGGGAGCACCGGGTGGCAGGCGATGAAGATGAGCGTGAGCAGGTCGTCGGGGACCGGGTCGAGGGCCTGGTCCGCAACGTCGGGTGCCTGGTCGTCCAGGTCGGCCGCGATCAGCGCTGCCTTGTGCCGACCGGATTCCTCGCGCCGCGCACGGTCGATCGCCTTGTGCCGGGCGGTGGACATGAGCCACGCGCCCGGCCGCGGCGGGATGCCGGCGCTAGGCCACTGCTCAAGGGCGGCCACGAACGCTTCGGAGGCGAGGTCCTCCGCTACGGCAACGTCCCCGATCTGCCGAGCGAGCGTAGCGATGATCTGTGGCGATTCCATCCGCCACAGCGCCTCGACCGACTGGCGGATGTCCATGGTCAGGCTTCGCCACCGCGCTGCTGGAGCTCCCGGCTCTTCGCGAGCGTCTGGGAGTCGACGACTTCGGCGAAGTCGGCCATGTCGAAGAACGGGCGGATCTCAAGCGTTTGCGTCGCCCCGTAGCGCGGATCGAACGGGCAGCGCCTGGCCCATTCCACGGCCTCCGCGAGCGAGCCGACCTCCCAGATCCAGTAGCCGGCGATGATCTCCTTGGACTCGGTGAACGGCCCGTCGACGACGGAGGTCTCACCCGCCGTGAAAATCACCTGGGCTCCGGCGCTGCTGGGCTTCAGGCCTTCTCCGGCGAGCAGGATGCCTGCTTTGACCAGCTGTTCGTTGTACGTCTGCATCTGCTCGAACATCTCCTGGGACGGCTGGCCTTTGCTCTCGTCGTCGCCGGTCCCTTTTGTCATTACCATGACGCGCACGTTGGTGGTTCCCTTCGCTTGTCGGTCAGCGCGCGCCGGTCGTCCGGCGCAGGATGTCGGCGAGGAAGTCGTGGTCGACCTCGTCGCCCTCACGGATGTCGATGGCCTTGCGGTCACCGTTGCCGAGTGACCGAAGCAGCCCCGGCACGGCCTCGATGCCCGCCGCGTGGAGCACCATGAACGAGACCTTATCCCTCGCGATGTGGATCACTGCCGACGGACGGCCGTCGCGCAGGAAGTGAGGCTTTCCGTACTGCAGCGCCTCCTCGGCTTCAGGGAGGGTGCGGTGCACCATCTCTCGCAGCCCTGTGCACACCCGCGTCTGCCAGGGCTTCGCCATCTCGATGTAAGCCGTCACGTCGTGATCCATCTGGTCCTCCGGGTGGTTGTTCGGCTGCTCACCGGCTCGGTGGCACCGGTCAGGCGGTGGTCGGGCGATAGGTGAGCACCACGACACCCGATTCGAAAGTCACCGTCTCGGCCAGAGCGACCGGGGCGGTGCTCTCCGGTCGGAACAGCGGCCGGCCCTGGCCTTTGATCACCGGGTAGAGCCAGATGCGGTACTCGTCGAGCAGGCCAGCCGCGGCGAGATCGTCGGTGAGGCGGCCGTTTCCCCAGATGAGGATGTTGGCGCCGTCCTGCCGCTTGAGTCGGCTGGCGGTCTCGACGAGGTCGCCTCCAGGGATCACCGTGGTTGGTCCCCATGCGTCGGTGTCGACCGGCTGGGAGGCGACGACGTACTTGGCGATCGAGTTCACGTGGTCGGCGTAGGGGTTGCCGCCCATGGTCGGCCACGCCTGCGCCATGCCCTCGTAGGTGATGCGGCCCAGTAGCAGCGTGTCGGCACCGAGAGTGAGTTCGAAGGCGTGCTTCTGGGCTCGCTCGTCGTTGTACTGCAGCGACCACTCGTGCGGGTTGTCGATGTAGCCGTCGAGCGTTGTGTAGGTCGAGGCGATGATCCTGCGCATGGCGGTCCTCCTGTGTAGCTGTGAGCGGGCGGGGCAGCCCTGACACCCTGTCTTCGAACGGACAGCCGCGATTTCGACAGCGGCACAGAAAAGTCTTCGGCGATCACACCGGTGCACAGCGCTCGTGGGCGGAAAGGACGGCGGTGAGCGTCTTGCTGCCGCGCTGGGCCGGCACCTCGGCCGCACGGGAGCGGCGAGCTTCAAGCCAGGAACGCTCGGGCGCGGTGGTGCAGGTGCAAGCGGTGAGGCATAGCGGCGCCGCACCGCGAGCCGCCCTTTCCCGCCGTATGGGCTGCTTGGGACTGGCTGTTGTGACGTCCTGCGGAATCCCTTCCTTCTGCGGGGGCTTCAAGACGCCGTTTCTTCTGGGGAGCCTGCGGAGCAGATCAGGGGGCGATCTCGTCCGTCACGACACTGTGTTTCTCCAGCCACGTCGTCTGGTCCGACACCGATGCCGTACCACCGTCAGCGCCTCGATCAAGAGACGCCGGCAAAAGATCCGCCTGTTCGACCGCCCCGGTCAGCGGCGGCGGGACGCGGCCCGCTCCGCCTGCCGGCGCAGGGCAGCGACCCGGGCCGGGCGTCGGCGCGGCGCCGGAACCGGCCGGTTGCGTACCGCCGACAGGGGTGCCGGGCGGGTGCTGTCGGCGTTCTCCTGACCGAACAGGACAAGGAGCGCCGCCACGAGGGTCGCCACCAGCAGGAGGACCAGGTCGACCCATGCGACCCAGTTCCCTGGAGGTCCTGGTGCTAGGTGTCCCGCCGATCCGCTCCCGGCGTGGACCACGCCGACGGCGGCCCGCCAAGCTCCATGGCGACAAGGGGTACGACTACGACCACCTGCGGCGACGGCTACGCTCGCGGGATCGCGAGATCCAACGACGGACTACCGGCGCAGGACCCTAGCCCGACGCGGCCGACCATATGTGTGTACGCGGGGGCAGCAGCCAGGAAGGCGAGATGGCTGCGACCCGCGGTCTCCGGGCCGCAGCCGTACTCTGTGCGCTACCCGGTGGTGCGGTAGGCGCGATAGATGGTCTGCTTCAGAGAGTTGCCGTCAGCGTCTGTGAGGGTTGCGCGGAGCGAGACGGTACCGGCCTTGGCGGGGCTGCGCAGCTTGAGCAGCCCGCCGTCCACCTTGGTCTTCTGCCAGGTTCTGCCGTCGTCGTACGAGACGGCGAAGGCGAGATTGCGCAGGGTGCTGACCTTGGTGGCCGCGCCCTGGATGGCGAAGGGCACGGTGAGAGTGGTGCCGGCCTTGGTGGTACTGGCTGTCGAGAGCCTCGGGGAGAAGCGGACCACGGTCAGCGGCAGCTTCCGGGCGGTGTCACCGGAGACGTGGGCCGAGGTGAAGCTCCAGCTTGCGGTGACCCGGGTACTGACCGCGGACTGGGCCGCGCTGCGGGACACGTCGACGGACAGCGTGTAGGTGCGTTTGCCGGCGGGGAGAGTGTAGGAGCCGCCGGACAGCGGCTGGTCGGCGGTGAAGATCTGCTCGCCGTCGGCGTAGAGGGCGCTCTTCGCCGTGATGAACGGGGTCCTGCCTAGGTGGCCCGCGACGCCATCGGTGAACAGCGGCACATACGCGGTGAACGTGTCGCCGCGACGCAGGGCGCCCGGCTGGTACGTGCTCGCCGGGAAGTTGCCGGAGGGGAGGGCCGGGCCGAAGACTCCGACGTTGAACCGTTCGATGTAGTTCTTGCCCGCCGCGTAGGCCCTGGGCAGGTTCGTCTGCGTGCCCTCCCACGTCTCTTCGCCAGAGCCGCTGACCTTGTACTGGCTGACCTGGTAGATCCACTTCAGGCCATTGGGGAGCACGTATTCGATGGTGGAGGACGGAAGTGTGGCGCCGGTCTCGAAACGAGAGCTGAAGCCCCAGGGCGTCATCGGCGCGGCCGTGTAGCTCATCACCTTGTCCCTGCCAGGCGCGCCGACGACGAGCCTGACCTTGGTGAGCTGCGAGAGTTTGACGTTCCGTGTGAAGCCGGACAGATCGCCGGAACGGTCCCAGGCCAGGCGGTAGCTCACCGCGTTCTGCGTCCAGACGCCCTGGTACATGCCGAACGACTCCGCGGCTGGAACCTTGGAACCGAGCTGCGCTACGCGCAGATTGCGGAATGTGTCGAGTCTGTAGCTGCTGATGACGCGTCTGTCGCCGGTACCGACCGCGGTGTGCAGGATGGCTTCGACAGGCTTCGCCGCCTTGCCGGGGACGGTGATCGCGACCGGCTTGGCCTCGCGGGCGTCCATGACCAGGGTGGTGTCCTTGGTCAGAGCGAACTTGGGGCGCAGCAGCAGGGCCCAGCCACCGCTGGTCGCGTCGCCGATGGGTACCCGGCCGTCCAGGGCGTAGGTGCCCTTCGGCAGCCGGAAGGTGACCTCGCCATCGCAATCCCCCACTACCCGCGAGACGAAGTTGTCCAAGCCGTTGACGCCCGTCGTCCCATTCCCTTCGGCTCTGCCGTCCAGGCCGACGTGCCGGATGGTCAGGTTGTATGACTCGATTTCGCGGTGGACGCCGATGGCGGTGCGCACAGTGGTGACACCGTCGGCGGTGGCGGTCAGCGAGCCGCCGAAGGTTCCGTCGGCGGTGCCGGAGCGGGTGTCGGCGGTGACCGTGGCGGAGGCGTCGCCACCGGCGGGGACGGTGAGCTGCCGGGGCGTTACGGTGAACATGCCCTCGGCGGCGGGCTTCCCGCCACTGCCGTAGGCCTCGGTCGCCAGATCGAGGGTGACCGGCTCGGTGCCCGCGTTGTGGTAGGTGACGTCCCTGACGACGGGTGTGTCGTCGGTGTGTGGGTAGTGCTGGGTGCCGAAGTCCAGCGAGGCAGGACTGCTGGTGACCCGCTGGGTGATCGCCCTGGCGACGTCGATGCGGCCGGTTCCCTGGGTGTAAGCGGTGGTTCCGGGGAAGGCCTTGGCGGAGGCGGTGAGGGCGGCCTTGATCTGCTCGCCGGTCCAACTCGGGTGCTGCTGGGCGAGGATCGCGGCGGAGCCCGCAACGTGCGGGGTGGCCATGGACGTACCGCTCATCGACACGTAGCCGGTGGCCGCGGGATCACCCAGGTATCCCTCGGCGGCCTTGGCGGCGACGATGCCGACGCCTGGTGCGGTGATGTCGGGCTTGAGGGTGCCTTCGGCGGTCGGGCCGCGGCTGGAGAATTCGGCAGTGCTGTCGTCGCGGTCGACTGCGCCGACGGTGAGGGCGGAGGCGGCGGTACCGGGTGAGCCGATGGTTCCCTGGCCGGGGCCGTCGTTTCCGGCGGCTATGACGAACAGGGTGTGTGAGCTTGCCGAGAGGTCGTTCACGGCCTGCTCGATGGGGTCGGTGTCTGGTGTGTCCTCGCCGCCCAGGCTCATGTTGACTACCTTGGCGCCCTGTTGGACAGCCCACTGCATGCCGGCGATGATGCCGGATTCATCGCCCGAGCCGGAGTCCCCCAGCACCTTGCCGACCAGCAGCCGCGCGCCGGGCGCGACGCCCTCGTACTTCCCGCCCGACCCGGCCCCGGAGCCCGCGATGATGGAGGCGACGTGCGTACCGTGGCCGACGCGATCCACCATGTCGGCGGTGTCCGAAAAGTTTCTCTCCTCATCGATACGGGCCTTCAGGTCCGGATGGGTGGCGTCGACGCCGGTGTCCAGGACCGCCACTTTGACGCCGGCGCCGTCGTATCCGGCGGCCCAGGCAGTGGGCGCGCCGATCTGCGCGACGCTTCTGTCCAGACTGGCTCTGACCTTGCCGTCCAGCCAGATCTTTCCGAGCTTGTCGGATGCGATGTCGTCAGTGAGCCTGTTCCACAGGTCGCCGGCCTGCGTTTTACGGGCCTTCAGGGCATCGCCGTTGACGCTCGGCAGGTCCCGGCGGACGGTCGCGCCCAGACCTGTGAACGTGTCGGCCGCGACCGACGTGCCCCTGGCGTAGGTGACGATCAGCGGCAGGTCGGCCCGGTGGGCGTCGTCGTAGTGCTGGCTCACCAGGCGCTCGACGTCGAACAGCCGCCGGTCGACCTGGCCCTTCGCGATCAGCGTCTCCGCGTCACG
Source organism: Streptomyces sp. NPDC052721 (assembly GCF_040678315.1). NCBI lineage: Bacteria > Bacillati > Actinomycetota > Actinomycetes > Kitasatosporales > Streptomycetaceae > Streptomyces > Streptomyces sp. NPDC052721. The sequence goes on from NZ_JBFATL010000031.1 coordinate 99,885, forward strand.
CGGAACGACATACACGTGACCCCTGCCCTGCTCGACACGGAAGCCAACGCCCTCGCGGCCCCTGGCCGCCACCAGGCCGGTCACCTTGCCGGCGTAGTCCAGGGTGACCCGGTCGCCGGTGACCAGTGTGACCGTCGTCACGGGTCCGTTGGCGGGCTGTGTGGCCTGGGCGGCGTCCGCCGTGCCGCCGGACAGCAGTCCGGCCGCGAGCGCAACCGTCAGCGGCACAGCAGCCGCTGCATGTTTTGCGTGCCTTCTTCTCTGTCTTGTCAACGTGGTCAACGAGGAGCCTTCCGGTCCGGGGGTTCGCGGGGGCGGCCGATGTCCCGTCCCCGCGCATCCTTCCTGTCCGCAGGCGCTGTCAGGTTCCACCCTGTGCCGCCGACTCCGCACACCTGCGCTCCGAATCACTAGGGGGTATTTCGAGAGTCCTGTGCGGTGCCCGCGGTCTCCGGTGCGTGCCCCCGGCGTGCCGGACGAAGGCCCTCGCACCGGACGTACTCGGGGTTTCGGCCGGTGCGGCGAGAGTGCCTGCCGGGCGCCGTGGGTGCTGTGCGGGACGCTCGAAACACCCCTAGCCCGCTCGGCCCGAGGGACAGCTGAGGGGCAACGCAGGACGCGCGGACGTGGCGGTATGGCGGCCGCAAGGGGCTCGCACGGGTCGCGCCCCGCCGGGGGAGGCCACCCAGTCGCGTTATGCCATCGTGATCCCTCACTCAAAAGATCAACACATCGCCGAACCAGTCTTCGTGTTCCCTCCAACAAGAGATGGGGACAGCTTTTATGCGCAGACCCAGCGGATACCTGGTGAGTGCAATCGCCATCGCCATGGCACTCACCTCGGGATCAACCGGCGGAGCCTCCGCAGCTCCGCCGGGCGGTGGCCAAGGCGTGAGCACGGGCTTCGGCCGGGGCTCCGGCCCGCGGGCGACCACGGTGACGCTGATCACCGGTGACCGGGTCGATCTGGACGCCGAGGGCAGGGTGACCGGGGTCCGGCCCGCCGAGGGGCGCGAGCACATAAGGATGTCGGTACGGCAGGATCGGGACAGGACGTACGTGATCCCCACCGACGCCATGCGGCTCATCGCGAACGACACGGTGGACCGGCGCCTGTTCGATGTGACCGGCCTCGTCGAGGCGAGGTACGACGACGCCCACCGCGACGGGCTTCCGCTGATCCTCGCCTACCCGAAGGGTGCCGCGAAGGCACGAGCGCAGGCTGAGACCAAGGCGAAGGTGGCGGCGGCGGGCGCGGAGGTGGAGCGAAGCCTGCCCACGCTGAACGGGCAGGCGGTGTCGGCTCCGAAGGACAGGGCTTCGGCCGTGTGGCGGGCGTTGACCGCCGACTCGGGAAGGTCCGAGGCCCGGACCGCGGCGCCCGGGGTCAGCCGTGTGTGGCTGGACGGTCGGCGCCAGATGGATCTGGACAGAAGCGTTCCGCAGATCGGGGCGCCCACCGCCTGGGCCGCTGGCTACCAGGGCGACGGCGTGAAGGTCGCGGTCATCGACACCGGGGTGGACCAGACCCATCCGGATCTGGCGGGCGTCGAAGTCGCGGAGAAGGACTTTTCCGGCTCCGGCAGCCCCCTGGACCGCGTCGGGCACGGCACCCACGTGGCTTCGACGATCGCGGGCAGCGGGGCCAAGTCCGCGGGCAAGTACAAGGGCGTCGCGCCCAAGGCGAAGATCCTGGACGCCAAGGTGTTCGACGACGCCGGGATGACCTCCGACTCGTCCGTCATCGCCGCTATGCAGTGGGCGTCCGACGAGGGCGCCAGAGTGGCGAACATGAGCCTGGGCGGGGGCGACTCGGCGGAGATCGACCCGGTGGAAGAAGCGGTCGACTCGCTCTCCAAGAGCAGCGGAATCCTGTTCGTCGTCTCGGCGGGCAATAACGGCCCGGCCCCGGGGTCCATCGGCTCGCCCGGCAGTGCGGCAGCCGCACTCACGGTCGGGGCGGTGGACCGTGAGGACGACATCGCCCCCTTCTCCAGCGTGGGTCCGACGGCCGACGGCTCGCTGAAGCCCGACATCACCGCGCCAGGCGTGAACATCGTCGCGGCCAAGGCCGCCGAGGGACACCTCGGAACCCCGGCAGGGGACGGCTATGTCGCCATGAGCGGTACGTCGATGGCGGCACCGCATGTCGCGGGTGCGGCGGCCATCCTCGCGCAGGAGCATCCGGACTGGACCGGCGAGCAGATCAAGCAGGCCCTCACAGCCTCGGCCGTGCCCCATCCCGGACTGACGGCCTATCAGCAGGGCACGGGTCGTACCGATGTGGCGAAGGCGATCAAGCAGACCGTCGTCACCGAGCAAACCTCGGTCAGCTTCGGGATCCAGCGCTGGTCGAAGTCCGGTGCGGCACCGGTGACGAAGCACGTCACCTATCGCAACGAGGGGACCGAACGCGTCACCCTCGACCTGAAAGTGCAGTCCGTCGGGCCCGACGGCAAGCCCGCACCGAGCGCACTGTTCACCACCGACGTCCAGCAGGTCACCGTGGAGCCCGGCGCCACGGCACAGGTCGCGCTGACCGCGGACACCCGCGTCAGCGACCAGTACGGCGACTTCTCCGGCGCCCTGGTGGCCACGGCCGGCCAGGGAGCGCAGACCGTACGGACCGCCTTCGGGATCACCCGCGAGGCGGAGTCCTACGACCTCACGATGGATCTGCTGGACAAGAACGGCGCTCCGGCCCAGGCGTCGGCCCCCATGCTCATCAACCTCGGCACCGGCGCGTCGTGGGGGGAGTGGAGCGACAGCGGGAAGATCACGTTCCGCGTCCCCAAGGGTGACTACCTGGTGGACGCCCCGATCCTCACCCCGACGAGCGCGGGTGAGTCCGACATGTCCGAACTGACACAGCGCAAGCTGAGCGTCACCGGGGACACGAAGGTCGTCTTCGACGCACGCGAGGCAAACCCGCTCGACATCAGCGCTCCGGAGGCTGCGGACACGGTCCACGGGACGGTGGGATGGACCCTCGCCCACGGGGACGGAACAGCCTTCGTCAGCCGGCTCGTGATGGATTCACTGAAAGGCTTCTCGACCGCTTCGGTGGGTGAGGAGGTTCCCGACGACAAGGCGTTCCAGGCTCAGATCAGCACGGCGATGACCGCGGGCACGGCCTTCTACAACCTGCTCTACACCCATGACGGCAGCATGTTCGACGGTTTCACGCACCGCGCAGCGCGCAGTGAACTCGCCCAGATTGACGTGGGCATGGGCACCTCGGCGAAAAACAAAGTGGGCGCGGTCCTTCCCATGTGGTGGAACAACGGCACCGGCGTCCTTTCGGGTGAGGGGCCCTTGCTGCCCCTTTCGGCCGCCTCGAAGCAGTACGTCACCACACCGCCCGGGTACCAGTGGTCCTTCGGGGCGGGCCAAGCTCCCGCCGGCGTTCCGTTCACCGGTGAGTACGAGGTGCTCTTCGACCCCAACGAAGGCCGGACATACAAGGCGGGCAAGAGGTACGACCTCACCCTCAACGTCGGCGTCTTCAGCCCGGGCGTGCATCCCGGGGACGCGATTCGCTACAAGGACCAGGCGATGCTGTGCGTTCCCACGTTCGCCGACAGCGCGGGCCGTCCCGGATACTCGGTGACCACCAAGGCCACGATCACGGTAACGGTGGACGGCGTGAAGGTCGACGCGGCAACGGACCCCCTGGGTTGCACCGCTTTGTCGGGCCTGCCGGAGAAGTCGGCTGCGTACACCGTGAGCACCGATGTGTCGCGCAAGACGGATATCGCCGCGGTCAGTACCCGTATCCAGGCCGCCTGGACGTTCACGTCGGCGTGGGCAGGAGGCGAGGTGGCGAATCTTCCGTTGTCCACCCTGTCCTTCGCCCCGAAGCTGAGTCTGGGCAGCACCGCCAAGGCGGGCGATGAGCTGACGCTTCCGCTCATCGTCCGCGGCAACGCGGCCAACAAGGGAGTCAAGTCCCTCAAGGTCGAGGCGTCCTACGACGGTGGTGACACCTGGCAGGAGGCGCCCGTCCTCACCGCGTACGGCAAGAGCAGCATCACCCTGCACCATCCTTCGTCCGCCAGGTCGGTCTCGCTCAGGGGCACGCTGACGGATACCGAGGGCAACAGCTACAAGGTGACCGTCATCGACGCCTACCTCCTCGCCTAGGTCCTGTCGTCAAACTCCCGTCGTCCGCCCGGAGGGCGGGCCGCGCGGCGTCAGGTGCGTGCTCTCGGCGTGCCGGGCCCCGGCCCTCG
>NZ_JBFATL010000032.1:0-103138 GCF_040678315.1 Streptomyces sp. NPDC052721
GTGCAGATTTCGCAATCCACACCGAACCCAGAAGGCCCTCACCTGTTCAAGCACCCAGCACGCGTGTCACCAACGTCCCGGGACAGCACACCTAGAGCGAAGGCGGTGAGCACCTGCGGGGCGCTCCAGCCGGTGCCGCGCGCCGCCGTCGTCCCCCAGACGGGCGCGGTCAGCGCGGAGGTCACGGCGGCCGTGCCCAGGAGGTCGAACCGGCCCGGGGTGCCGCCGGGGACGCGGGGCACGAGGACCGTCACGCCTCCGGCGACCAGGGCGGTGCCGAGCGCCACCGTGTGGAAGGGCCAGGCCCAGCCGAGCAGTTGGGCCAGCAGCCCGCCGAGCAGCACTCCGGCCGCCGCGCCCGCGCCGGACACCGCTCCCCACACCCCCACCGGTCCGGGCGGGAAGACGTCCAGCACCAGTGCCAGGGCAGCGGGTGCCACCACGGCGGCGCCGGCGCCCTGCACGGCGCGGGCGGCGATGAGCGGTCCGGCGGAGGGGGCCAGTCCGGCCACCAGGGACGCGGCGCCGAAGACGGTGAGCCCCGCGAGCAGGGTCCGGCGGCGCCCGGGCAGGTCGGCTGCCCGTCCGCCGGCGAGCAACAGGGCTCCGAAGGCGAGGCCGTAGGCGTTCACGACCCAGGGGGCCGCGCCGTCCGAGAGCCCCACGCCGGACTGGATGCGCGGCAGGGCGACGTTGACGACGGAGGTGGCGAGCACGACGGCGAACTGGGCGGCGGCCAGGGCCGCGAGGGCGGCGCGCCGGGCGGACGGGGCGGGTGCCGGACAGCGACTTCACGACGGTCTCCTGAACAGAAGTCCTGGACCTGCTCCCCACTCATACTTCCGGCCGCCAAGGGACACCAAGGGGGGAATGCACGGCTGATGCCCGGGTATTCGCGCTCCGACTTCGTACATCGGCGACCCATCCGGGAGGCGGATCGCATGCTCATGGCACACCCCGCGGTACTGCAGGACCTCATCGCCCAGTACGAGGCCCTCACCCTGCTCGGGGCCGAGGAGAGCACACCAGAGGCCCGGCAGCGGCTCGCGGACATCTCCTACACGCTGTGCGTGGCCACCGGCACCCGGGACGTCGACATGGCCCTCATCGCCGCCCGCCACCGCCTCTCCGGCGCCCGCCCCGAGGACGACTCCCTGCTCCAGACGACCTCCGCGCTCCAGCCGTCCGTTCCGGCGGAGCAGGTGTCCGGGGTCTGAACCGGCCCCTCCCCCGGGGCTGTTGCCCGCCCCTCCCCCGGAACTCGTCGCGTCCCGCTTCTGGTCGGCGAGACCTACCGGACGGTATACAGGCCCGGTCGAACGCGCGAGGGCGGCTCTCCGGTGCCGCCGCCGCGCGCCGCAGCGGGCTCAGGGGGAGGACTCATGGCGAACGGCACGCATCCGGCGGGCGGGGCGAGAGGCCGGCGGCGCAGCGCCGTGCTCGGAGCGGCGCTGGGCGGCTGCGCCCTCGTCGTCGCCGGCACGGCACCGGCCGCGGCGCACCCCGGCGGACCCGGCCGCGCGACCACGTACGTGGCGCTCGGCGACTCCTACACCTCGGGCCCCGGCATCCCCCGGCAGGTGGACGCCGACTGCGCGCGCTCGGACCACAACTACCCCTCGCTCGTGGCCGCCCGGCGGCAGGTGGCCGCGTTCACGGACGTGAGCTGCGGCGGGGCGACGACCGCCGAGATGTGGCAGGCGCAGGGCACCAACCCGCCGCAGCTCGACGCCCTGGACCGGCACACGGACCTGGTGACGCTGCAGATCGGCGGCAACGACGTCGGCTTCGGCTCCATCATCGGCACCTGCGCCCGCCTGGCCGCCCAGGACCCGGCGGGCAACCCCTGCGAGCGCTCCTACACGGCTCCGGGATACGACCGGTTGGCCCTCGCCATCGCGCGGACCGCGCCGAAGGTCGACCGGGTGCTGCGGGCCGTGCACGCCCGGGCGCCGCACGCCCGGGTGGTCGTCGTCGGCTACCCGGACCTCCTGCCCGACGACGGCAGCGGCTGCTTCCCGCAGGTCCCCTTCGCCCAGAAGGACTTCGCCTACCTGCGCGACACCGAGAAGCGGCTGAACCTGATGCTGCGGCTGGTGGCCGGCGTGAACCGGGCCGAGTACGCGGACACCTACGGCCCCACGGTCGGCCACGACATGTGCAAGGCGCCGGCGGACCGCTGGATCGAGCCGCTGCAACCGGCCTCCCCCGCCGCCCCGGCACACCCCAACGCCAAGGGCGAGGCCGCCATGGCGCAGGCCGTGCTGGACCGCCTGGATAGGGGACGCGGAGGGAACTGAGCCGGGGGCGGCGGGGCGGCCACCCGGGCCGGGAGGCCGCGCCGCCGCCCGCTCAGCCGCCGAGCGCTCCGAGCACCACGGCCTGGGCCTCCTCCTGCACGCGGGCGAGGTGGTCGGCGCCGAGGAAGGACTCGGCGTACACCTTGTAGACGTCCTCGGTGCCCGAGGGCCGGGCGGCGAACCAGGCGTTCTCGGTGGTGACCTTGATGCCTCCGATCGCGGCACCGTTGCCGGGCGCCTCGGTGAGCACGGCCGTGACCGCCTCCCCGGCCAGCGTGTCCGCGGTGACCTGCGCCGGCGACAACTTGCCGAGCAGCGCCTTCTGTTCACGGGTCGCGGGGGCGTCGATGCGGGCGTAGGCGGGTGCGCCGAAGCGGGCGGTCAGGTCGGCGTAGTGCTGCGAGGGGGTCTTGTCGGTGACGGCCGTGATCTCGGAGGCGAGCAGGGCGAGGATGATGCCGTCCTTGTCGGTGGTCCACACCGAGCCGTCCCGGCGCAGGAAGGACGCGCCGGCCGACTCCTCGCCGCCGAACCCGAGGTCGCCGCCGACCAGTCCGTCCACGAACCACTTGAAGCCGACCGGTACCTCGACGAGCCGGCGGCCGAGGTCCCCGGCGACCCGGTCGATCATGGTGGAGGAGACGAGGGTCTTGCCGATGCCCGCGGCGGCCGGCCACTGGTCGCGGTGCCGGTACAGGTAGGAGATGGCGACGGCGAGGTAGTGGTTGGGGTTCATCAGGCCGGCGTCCGGGGTGACGATGCCGTGCCGGTCGGCGTCGGCGTCGTTGCCGGTGGCGATGCGGAAGCGGTCGCGCTGCTCGATGAGGGAGGCCATGGCGTACGGCGAGGAGCAGTCCATGCGGATCCGGCCGTCCCAGTCCAGCGTCATGAACCGCCAGGTGGGGTCGGTGTGCGGGTTGACCACCGTCAGGTCGATGCCGTGCTGCTCGGCGATCCGGCCCCAGTAGGCGACGGAGGCGCCGCCGAGCGGGTCGGCGCCGATGCGCACGCCGGACGCGCGGACGGCGTCCAGGTCCAGGACGCTGGGCAGGTCGGTGACGTACGTGCCGAGGAAGTCGTACCGCCGGGTGGTGTCCGCGGCGAGCGCGCGGGCGTACGGCAGCCGGCGTACGTCCTTCAGTCCTCCGGTGATGATCTGGTTGGCGCGGTCCTGGATCCAGGAGGTGGCGTCGGAGGCCGCGGGTCCCCCGCTCGGCGGGTTGTACTTGAAGCCGCCGTCGGCGGGCGGGTTGTGCGACGGGGTGACGACCACGCCGTCGGCGAGGCCCGTCGTGCGGCCCCGGTTGTACGTCAGGATGGCGTGCGAGACGGCGGGCGTGGGCGTGTAGCCGTCCGCGCTGTCGATGAGGACGGTCACCTCGTTGGCGGCGAACACCTCCAGCGCGGTGGCCTTGGCCGGCTCGGACAGGGCGTGGGTGTCGGCGCCCAGGAAGAGCGGCCCGTCGGTGCCCTGGGCGGCCCGGTAGTCGCAGATGGCCTGGCTGGTGGCGGCGATGTGGTCCTCGTTGAAGGCGCTCGCCAGGGACGAGCCGCGGTGGCCCGAGGTGCCGAACGCCACCCGCTGTCCCGGGTCGGCCGGGTCGGGGTGCAGCGTGTAGTACGCCGTGACCAGCCGGGCCACGTCGACAAGGTCCTCGGGACCGGCCGGCCGGCCGGCGCGCTCGTGCGCCATGAGTCCGTTCCTCCTCGGTGGGGTCGTTCGCTCACCGCCCATCTTTCCTCGCCGGGGGCGTGCCGTGCGAGTGCGCCCCACCAGCCGGGACACCTGGCCCACCGGGCCTGCGATCCGGTCCTGCGGTGATCGCCGCGGCACCGCGAAGACGGCGCGGCAGGCCGCCGGACCGCGCTCCCCGGTGCCGGGGTCCGCGTCCGCCTGCCTGCCGCGCGCCTGCTGGCGGAGGTCAGCCGATGTGGTAGCTGTCCCCGTAGACCTTCCAGTCGAGCGGGGTGTTCAGGTCGAGGTTGCCCTTGCGCAGGAAGACCCGCTGCGCGGTGTCGACGCGGCTGGTGTCGCTGTGCGCCTCCTCCTGCTTCATGGCCCACACCCGGGCGTCCAGGAAGGCGTTGAGGTACGTCGTCTCGTCGCCGCCCTGGGCCGGCGGCTTGGCGCTGCGCAGGGCGCGCTTGCGGATGTTGCGGAAGCTGGTCGGGTCGTCGCCGTCGCCGTGCATGACGATGGCGTCGTAGTAGATGAACTGGCCGAGCGCGCGCAGCCCGTCCGTCTTGCCCTGGGCGACGGCGGGGTTGAAGTAGACGCGGTCGCGCTCGTCGTTCTGGGCCTGCTGGAACGCGGTGTCCTGGGCCGCCTTGCGCCAGTCCCTGGGGTAGTTGGGGTCCAGGCCCTCGTGCGAGTCGGTGCCGTTGACCTTCCGCAGGGCGGGCAGGTACTTGGCCAGGACGTTGCCGGGCTTGCGGTCGGCGTAGAGCTGCACGAGGTCGAGCATGTCGCCGGTGCCGGAGCAGAATCCGATGATGCCGGCCGTGTAGCCGCGGCCGTCGCCGATGTCCTCGATGTACTTGTACTGGGCCTTCCAGTCGAGCGAGGAGTTCTCCGCGCTCGACACCAGCTTCATGGCGATCTCCTTCTTCGCCGGGTCGTCAAGCCCCGGCGCGGCGGCCGAGGCCGTACCCGCGCGGGAGACTCCGAGCAGGGCGCCCGAGGCGACGGCGCCGAGTGCGGCGACGACGGTCCGGCGGGAGAGACGGGAGAGGCGGGCGGGGCTCGCGGGGGCTGCCGCTTCGCGGTCTGCGTACACCACAGGGGCTCCAAGTGGGAGTGGGGGGTGGGACGTCGGTCCGTACCGGATACTGGTAGGAAAGTTTCCTATCAAACGTGATGGGGGCCGGTAACCCGGCAGGCGACAAGTTCGTAGGATCGGACAAACCCCCGGCGCGGCCGTGGCTCAGCCGCGCCGCGCCCGCTCCCGCTCCCGCTCCCGCGTGAGGGCGTACAACTCCTCGGACGTGCTGATGAGTTCGCGCCTCTCCTCCCGCGATCCGACCATCGGCTGCGAGCCCTTGAGCGGGACCTGGGCGCTCTCGGGCAGGAACCGGACGGTGAGCAGGCCGATCGCGCCGGCCAGCATCAGATAGTAGGCGGGCATGAGGTCGTCGCCCGTGACGTCGACCAGCGCCGCGGTGACCAGCGGGGTGGTGCCGCCGAACGCGGCGACGGCGATGTTGAAGCCGATGCCCATGGCCGCGTAGCGGACGGCGGTCGGGAACAGGGCGGGCAGGGTGGCCGCGCTGGGGGCGGCGAAACAGGCCAGCAGCGTGGCCAGGAGCAGCACCCCGAGGATCGGCGGCCAAGTGCCGTGCGCCTTGATCAGCAGGAAGGCGGGAACGGCGAGCACGATCATCGCGGCCGCGGCGACGGCGTAGAGGGGCCGCCGGCCGACCCGGTCGCTGAGCCGGCCGAGGAAGGTGATCAGGACGACGATCCACACCATCCCGACGAGGACCAGGAGGTCCGCGGAACCGCTGGAGCGGTGCAGGGTCTCGGTCTGATAGGCCGGCAGATAGCCGGTGACCATGTAGTTGGTGACGTTGTAGAGCAGCACCAGCCCCATGCAGACGAGCAACGGCTGCCAGTGGTGGCGGACGATGTCCTTGAACTCGCTGCCCGCCGACTCCTGCGCCAGGGCCTTCTCGTGTTCGTCGAGCTGCTGCTGGAAGGCCGGGGACTCCTCCAGCTTCAGCCGCATGTAGAGGCCGATCACACCGAGCGGCCCGGCGATCAGGAACGGCACGCGCCAGCCCCAGGAGAGCATCTGATCGTCCGTCAGGGCCAGGTTGAGCAGGGTCACCAGGGCCGAGCCGAGGGCGTAGCCGGTGAAGGTGCCGAAGTCGAGCCAGCTGGAGAGGTAGCCGCGCCGGCGGTCCGGGGAGTACTCGGCGACGAAGGTGGTGGCTCCGCCGTACTCGCCGCCGGTGGAGAAGCCCTGGACCATGCGGGCCAGCAGGAGCAGCACGGGCGCGGCGATGCCGAGGGTGGCGTAGCCGGGGATCAGACCGATGGCGAAGGTACCGGCCGCCATCATGATCATGGTGGTGGCGAGCACCTTCTGCCGGCCGATCCGGTCACCGAGCGGTCCGAAGACCAGCCCGCCGAGGGGCCGTACGACGAAGGCGGCGGCGAAGGTCGCGAACGAGGAGATGACCTGGGCGGCCGGGGAGGCTCCGGGGAAGAACACCTTGCCGATGGTGGCGGCGAGGTAGCTGTAGACACCGAAGTCGAACCACTCCATGCAGTTGCCGAGCGTGGAGGCGCCGACGGCGCGCCGGAGCAGCGGGGGCTCGACGACCTGGACGTCGTCCGGGCGGAAGGCGCCCCGGTTGCGGCGCAGCCTGCGGGTCAGCTCCTCCCGGACCTGACGCGGCAGCCGGGCCACCGCCCCCGGTACCCGCCGCCTGTCCCGGTCCTGCCGTTCCCCACCGGACCGCGCACCGCTCATGAGCGCCTCCTTCGTCTCGCTCCGTTGATCACCGCCTGCCCCTCGGGCCGATTCAGAAACGGAACCGCTAAATCCCATCCGCGACGGCGGTTGGACTTGCGCGGAGCCGCGGAGCAGGGTGGACGGGCCCGCGCACACGCGGGGCACCCCTACGGCCTCACCCGGAGAAGACCCGATGACGTACGTCGCGGACCCCGCTCGCTACGACGGCACCATGCGCTACCGGCGCACCGGCCGTTCCGGACTGGACCTGCCGGTCCTGTCCCTGGGCTACTGGCACAACTTCGGCGACGACCGCCCGTTCGAGTCCCAGCGCGAGATCGCGCTGCGCGCCTTCGACCTCGGGATCACCCACCACGACCTCGCCAACAACTACGGCCCGCCCTACGGCGCGGCGGAGTCGAACTTCGGACGCCTGCTGAAGCGTGACCTGGCGCCCTACCGCGACGAGCTGGTGATCTCCACCAAGGCCGGCTGGGACATGTGGCCCGGCCCCTACGGGCAGGGCGGCGGCTCCCGCAAGTACCTGCTGGCCTCGCTGGACCAGTCGCTCGGGCGGACGGGCCTCGACTACGTCGACATCTTCTACTCCCACCGGCTGGACGCGAGCACGCCGCTGGAGGAGACCATGGGCGCGCTCGACACCGCCGTCCGCCAGGGCAAGGCCCTGTACGTCGGCATCTCCTCCTACGACGCCGAGCGCACCCGGCAGGCCGCCGCGATCCTGCGCGACCTCGGCACCCCGCTGCTGATCCACCAGCCGTCGTACAGCATGCTCAACCGCTGGATCGAGACCGACGGCCTGCTGGACACGGCCCAGGAGGAGGGCTTCGGCGTCATCGGCTTCACGGCGCTCGCCCAGGGCCTGCTCACCGGCCGCTACCTGGACGGCGTCCCGGCGGACTCGCGGGCCGCGCGGGGCACGTCCCTGGACGCCTCCTGGCTGACGGACGACCTGCGGGGCCGGCTGCGCGCCCTGAACGGCATCGCGGCCCGGCGCGGGCAGACCCTGGCCCAGCTGGCGCTGGCCTGGGCGCTCCGGGACGAGCGGGTGACCTCCCTCGTCATCGGCGCCTCGCGGGTCGAGCAGCTGGAGCAGAACGTCGCCGCGCTGCGGAACCTGTCCTTCAGCGACGAGGAGCTGGCCGAGATCGACCGGTACGCGACCGACGGCGGCGTGGACCTGTGGCGCGACGCCCGGCTGGGGAACCTCGGCTGAGGCGCCGGGGCGGGTTCCCGGTCCGGGCCGTCCCATGAGATCGCGCGGTGGCACTCCATGACATCGCGGTGGCACCCCATGACATTCATCACTGACATAGGGGAATAAGTAGGACATAATGGACGTCGTTCCGCTCGCGTGTCCTGTCCCAGCGCACCACGCCCCGCGACCGCAAGGAGCCGCTCACCGTATGGCGCACGGAGCCCACCGCAGCCCCTTTCCGTCTCCCCACCCCGATGTGATCCTCGCCCGCGACTGCGAGCAGTGCCTCGGCTGGGGAACCGTCGTCACCCGTGACGGAGACCACGAGCTGTGCCACTTGTGCCAGCCGGACCCCGCCGGCGACCAGGGCGGCTCGGCCTCCGGTTCCTGACACCCCGCCCCCTCCCCCACCCCCTGCGCCTCACCCGGACGATCACACTCCGGGGTAGGGTTCGGATAAAAGTTTCACCAAGAAACGTTCAAGCCGGGCAGGGGGGCACCATGAGCGCCGCACGCACCAGCAGGACACCGTTGCCGGGAATCGGCGTCCGGTACGACCTGACGACACGCGAACACCGCCAGCTGTCGGTGGTGGCCCACCGGGACGGTTCGCGCACCCTCAGCGCCTACCGGCGCGACGATCCGGACGCCTGCGCCCTGTCGGTCCACCTCACCGGCCAGGAGGCGGAGGCGCTGGTCGACGTCCTCAAGCCGACCCACCACAGCCCCACCCTGCTCTCCACCACGGAGCTGGGCCTGGTGGCCGAGCGCATCGAGCTGTCCGGGACCTCCCACTGGAACGGACGGCTGCTCGGCGAGACCCGGATGCGCACCGAGACCGGCGTGTCGATCGTGGCCGTCCTGCGCCGCGCCGAGGCGATCCCCTCCCCCGGCCCCGGGTTCCGGCTGGCCGGCGGGGACACGCTGATCGTCATCGGCACCCGCGAGGGCGTCGACGCCGCCGCCGCGATACTCGGGCGGGAGTGATCCGGATGCACTCCTCCGCGGTCTTCCTGATCGAGTTCGGCGCGATCATCCTGGGCCTCGGGCTGCTGGGCCGCCTCGCAGCCCGCCTGCGGTTCTCGCCCATCCCGCTGTATCTGCTGGCCGGACTGGCCTTCGGCGAGGGCGGTCTGCTGCCGCTCGGCACCAGCGAGGAGTTCGTCGCGATCGGCGCCGAGATCGGCGTGGTCCTGCTGCTGCTCATGCTGGGGCTCGAATACACGGCCGGCGATCTGGTCTCCAACCTGAAGACCCAGTACCCGGCCGGGATCGTCGACGCCACCCTCAACGCCCTGCCCGGCGCCGCCATGGCCCTGCTGCTGGGCTGGGGCCCGATCGCCGCCGTCGTCCTGGCCGGCATCACCTGGATCTCCTCCTCCGGCGTCATCGCCAAGGTCCTCGGCGACCTCGGCCGGATCGGCAACCGGGAGACACCGGTGGTCCTCAGCATCCTGGTGCTGGAGGACCTGTCCATGGCGGTCTACCTGCCCGTGGTCACGGCCCTGCTGGCGGGGACCGGTTTCGCCGCCGGCAGCGTCACGCTGGCCATCGCGCTCGGCGTGGCGGGCCTGGTGCTGCTGGTGGCGGTCCGCTACGGCCGGCACATCTCGCGGTTCGTCTCCACCGACGACCCCGAGAAGCTGCTGCTGGTGGTGCTCGGGCTGACGCTCGTGGTGGCCGGTGTCGCCCAGCAGCTCCAGGTCTCGGCGGCGGTCGGCGCGTTCCTGGTGGGCATCGCCCTGTCCGGGGAGGTCGCCGAGGGTGCCCACAACCTCCTCGCCCCGCTGCGGGACCTGTTCGCGGCGGTGTTCTTCGTCTTCTTCGGACTGCACACCGATCCGGCGAGCATCCCGCCGGTGCTGCTGCCCGCCCTGGCCCTGACCGTCGTCACCACCCTCACCAAGGTCGCCACCGGCTACTGGGCGGCCCGCCGGGCGGGCATCTCGGCCCGGGGCCGGTGGCGGGCCGGCGGCACCCTGGTCGCCCGCGGCGAGTTCTCCATCGTCATCGCGGGGCTCGCCGTCACCTCCGGCATCGACTCCGACCTCGGCCCGCTGGCCACCGCCTATGTGCTGCTCCTGGTCGTGCTCGGCCCGCTGACCGCCCGGTACACCGAGCCGCTCGCCCGGCGCCTCACCGGCCACCGGGACCGGCGAACGGCACCGGAGGCCGAGGCCGGCCCGGACACCATCGCGCAGGACCAGCAGGACCAGCAGGCCTCGGTCAGCCGGCACTGATCGCCGCACGGCCGCACCGACGTACCGTGGAGGCATGTCGCCTCCCCTTCCGGGACCACTGGCCCACCTGGAGCCGCTGCTCGGCCACTACGGCTACTGGGCCGTGGGGGCGGTGGTCCTCGTGGAGGACTTCGGCGTCCCCGCGCCCGGCGAGACCATTCTGCTCGCGGCGGGCGTGTACGCGGGCACGGGGCGGCTGAACGTCGTGGCCGTGGCGGTCATCGCGTTCGTCGCGGCCGTCGCCGGGGACAACCTCGGCTACCTCATCGGCCGGGTCGGCGGGCGGGCCTTCGTGCACCGGTGGGGCAGGTACGTCTTCCTGACGCCCAAGCGGTTCGAGGCCGCCGAGGCGTTCTTCACCCGGCACGGCGGGAAGATCGTGACGGTGGCCCGGTTCGTCGAGGGCCTGCGCCAGGCCAACGGCGTCATCGCGGGCACGACCGGCATGCACTGGCGCCGCTTCCTCGCCTTCAACGCCCTCGGCGCGGCCCTGTGGGTCGGCCTGTGGACCACCCTGGCCTACCTCGCGGGCAGCCACATCACCACGGTCTACGACGAGATCCGCCGCTACCAGCTCTACGTCGTCCTCGCCGTCGCCGTCGTCCTCGCGGCGTTCGTCGTACGGCACGTCGTGCGGCGGCGCCGCGAACGCTGACCCCCGCACTGGTTTGGACGACCGCACAGCGGCAAGACGGATGGCGACCAGACACCCGTCTATGTGGGGATGTGACACGTGATGGCCGGCAACCAGAAGGCGAAGGCCAAGGCGGAGCAGGCCAAGGGCAAGGTCAAGGAGGCCGCGGGCCGCGCCGTCGGCAACGAGAGCGTGGAGACCGAAGGCCGCGCGAAGGGCGCCAAGGGCGACGCCCGACAGGCCAAGGAGAAGATCAAGGACGTCTTCAAGCACTGAGAAGGACCGAAGAGCGATCCGGCCGCGGAACGGGTCCGGAGATCCCGCACGTGCGGGGTGCCCGGGCCCGTTCCGCTGTTGTGCCCGCACCGCCCGCGCCGGCCGCTCAGCAGGCGTTCGTGTGCATCCGGAGGATTCCTCGGTGACGTCCCCTTGACCGGCGGTCCAGCGGGTAACCGAGCAGGGACGGCATGACCCCCCTGTGCACAGGAAGGGCCCCTGACCCCAGAGGAAAAAGGGCAACGAGGTATGGACATCCCGCTCAGGACCCACGCGACGACGCAGGACCGCGCCGCGCCCCTGCGCTACAGCCGCAGCTGGGACACCGGCGTCTCCAGCATCGCCGAGGCGAGAGACGCCGTCGCGGCCCTGCTGGCGCGGGTGCGGCCCGCACCCGGGCGCCGCCCGCTGCAGGATGCCCAGCTCGTCGTCAGCGAACTCGTCACCAACGCGGCCAAGCACGCGCCCGGGCCGTGCGCCCTGCGTCTGGAGCTGCTGCCCGACGCCACCGCGCTGCGCATCTCCGTCACGGACACCTCCGAGGAGCCGCCGCGGCGGCGCCCTCCCGATCCCCGGCGGGTCGGCGGCCACGGTCTGCATCTCGTGGCGATGGTCTCCCGCGGCCTGGAGGTGACCTGGCTGTCCCGTGGCAAGCGGGTCACGGCGACCGTGCCGCTCGGCCCGGCCGGCTGACCGGCCGGGCCGGGAGCGTCAGGCGACCCTGATGCCGACGATGCAGGTGTCGTCGTCGGTGTCCGACCTGCTGTAGGTGAGCAGCCGGTCCAGTTGCTGGTCCAGGGTGCTGGGCGCCGCGCGCGCCGTCTCCAGCAGATGCGACAGCGACTCCTCCACCGAGCGGTCCCGGCGCTCGATCAGGCCGTCGGTGTACATCAGCAGGGTGTCCCCGGCGGCCAGCTGCAGCTCCGTCTCCTCGTAGCGCGCCTCCGGGACGGCGCCCAGCAGCAGCCCCTTGACGGGGGGCAGCGCGGTGGCGTCCGCCTCCCGTACCAGCACCGGCGGCAGATGCCCTGCCCGCGCCCAGCGCAGGGTCCGCCGCTCGCCGTCGTACAGGCCGCACACGGCGGTCGCGGTGACGGCGCCCGTCAGATGGTGGGCGACGATGTTCAGCCAGGACAGCAGCTGCGCCGGACCGGCGCCGGTCACCGCGAGACCGCGCAGCGCGTTGCGCAGGACGACCATGCTGGTCGCCGCCTCGATGCCGTGCCCGGCGACGTCGCCGACGCACAGCAGGACCAGTCCGGAGGGCAGCACCACGGCGTCGTACCAGTCGCCGCCGACCAGGTGCTCGGTCTCGGCGGGCCGGTAGCGCACCGCCACCTGGAGGCCGGGCACCCGCAGCGGGGCCTGGGCCGGGGGCATGATGGCGTGCTGGAGCTGGAGGGTGAGCCGGTTGCGCTCCACGGCCTGCTGCTCGGTGTGGGCCAGCTGGTCGCGGGTGGCGGCGAGGGCGACCTCGGTCCAGTGCTGGGCGGAGATGTCCTGGTAGGCGCCGCGGACGACGAAGAGCTGGCCGCCGGTGTCGAGGACGGGCTCGGCGACCACCCGGATGTGCCGGGTCACGCCGTCCGGGCGCAGCAGCCGGAACGCGGCGGAGGCGGGCCTGCGGTGGTGCAGCAGGGTGCGCAGGAAGCGGCCGAGGACGACGGCGTCGTCGGGGTGGGCGTGGGCCGGCAGGTCCTGCAGCGCGACCGGGGGGCTCGTGGGCGGGCGGCCGTACAGGCTGAACAGCTGGCCGTTCCAGGTGATCTCGCCGGTGAGCAGGTTCTCCTCGAAGCCGCCGATCCGGCCGAGCCGCTGCGCGTGCTGGAGCAGGCTGGCCAGGCGCGCGGTCTCGTCCTCGATGCGCCAGATCAGCAGCAGGCTGGAGCCGTGCCGGCTGATGCTGATGTCGGCGACGGCGGACAGCGGCACCTGGTCGACCAGGGCGGTCAGCCGCATCCGGCGGGCGCGGAACGGCTCGCCGGTGGCGTAGACCCGTTCCACCCGCTGGAACAGCTCGCTGTCGCCGGCGGCCATCGGGTAGGCCTCCAGCAGCAGGGCGCCGCCCACGGTGGCCCGGGGCCGGCCCGCCGGGTCCAGGAAGCGGCTGTTGACGTGCTGGATGCGGAAGTCGACCAGCCGGCCGGTGTCGTCGAGGTGCGGCACGAGGACCAGGGCCGGGTCGTGCAGCCCGTCGGCCAGGTCCATCAGCTCGACCACGTCGGGCAGCAGTCCGGGTTCCGGGCCGGTCCCGGGCGGCGGCACGAAGCTCTCCAGGGAGTGCGCGCACAGCTCGGCGAGCGCCTCCACCTGCCGGACGACGGGGCGCGGCAGCGGTTCCTCCGGCTTGGGCCAGGCGATCTCCAGGACACCGTGGATCCGGCCGCCCGCCCCGGCGGGTACGGCGATCCGGGCGCCGTCGGCGTACTCCCGGCGTCCGATCGTGGGCAGCCCGGAGCCGGTGAGCGAGGGCAGCCACTGCCCGTCGGGCTCGGTCAGGCCGCGCCGGGCCACGGTGGCCACGTCGGGCGGGACGTAGTGCCAGCGGGCCGCCTCGCCCGGCGGGAAACCGGCGCTGCCCGCGAGGGTCAGCGAGCCGTCGGAGCCGGCCGACCAGATGGCGACGGCGACCGCGCCCAGCGGGCGCAGGGCGTGGTCGAGCAGGGAGTCGGCCATCGCCTGGGTGTCGTGCGCGGCCAGGACACCGCTCTCCGCGGTGCGCAGCCGTACGGCGGCGGACTCCGGGACGGGCCCGGACGGCTCCGCGGCGACGGACAGGAACGCCTCGGTGACCTCCGCGACGCGGTCCCGGGCCGCCTGGTTGATGACGTCCACCGCGAACTCCAGCGGGGTCACCTGCGCCTGCTCGGTGAGTTCGGCGAGCTGGCGGGCGGCCTGGGCGGGGCCGCAGCCGAGGCGTTCGACGAGGATGCCCTTGGCCAGTTCGATCAGCGCCCGGCCCTCCGCCTCGGCCTGCGCCGCCCGTACCTCGCGGCGCAGCCGCTCCACGGTGGCGGCGAGCCGGCCGACCGGGGAGGTGGCGGGTACGTCGGACGACGCCGCGTCGGCGGCGGCCAGCTGTGCGGGCACGTCTACCGGCGTGCCCGGTTCGTACGCGTTCACCGGATCGGTACTCCTCGGCCTGCGGTGGGGCGGGCGCGCTGTGCCGTGCTCATGGCCGTGTTCATGCGGGGAGCCAGCGCCGGACACAGGCGATGAGGGCATGGGTGTCGACCGGTTTCGTGACGTAGTCGCTGGCGCCGGAGGCGAGGCTCTTCTCCCGGTCGCCCTGCATGGCCTTGGCGGTCACGGCGATGACCGGAAGGTCGGCGTACTGCGGCATCTTGCGGATCTCGGCGGTGGCGGTGTAGCCGTCCATCTCCGGCATCATCACGTCCATGAGGACGAGTTCGACGTCCGGGTTGTGCAGCAGTGTGTCGATGCCCTTGCGGCCGTTCTCCGCGTGCAGGACGCGGAAGCCGTGCAGTTCGAGGATGCCGCTGAGCGCGAACAGGTTCCGGGCGTCGTCGTCGACGACGAGGACGGTACGGCCACGGGTCTGCCCGTCGATCAGATGGGGTGCGGTGTGCTGGGCCTCGTCCCCGCGGACCAGGGTGAGCACCTCGCCGGGCTCCTCGGCGGACAGGTGCAGCGCGATCCGTTCGCGCAGCTCGTCCAGGCTGAACAGGTACTCCAGCGAACCGCCCGCGGTGTCCTCGGCGAGGGGCTCGCTGCGGTGCGGGCCGTGCACCAGCACCGGGACGCCGGTCAGGGCCGAGTCGGCGCGCAGCGCCTCCAGGAAGCGGGCCGACTCCCCGTCGGGCATGCCCAGTTCCACGACGACGCAGTGGCAGGGTTCGGCGGCGAGGGCACCGGCCGCTTCCTGGGCGCCGACCGCGGTGATGATGTCGACGGGCGTGCCGTCGCCGTCGGTGCGGCCGGTTTCCAGGTCCCGGACGACGCTCTCGGCGACGAGCGTCAGCAGACCGCGCGGGCGCTCCTCCACGACGAGCAGGCGGCGTGGCCGTTCCCGCCGCGCGAGGGTCGGCGGCCGCTGCTGGACGGGGCCGCCGGGCGCGTCCGTGCCCTCCTGCCCGGTCTCCGGGACGGAGCGGCCACTGTGCAGGAGTCCGTCGAAGTCCGGCCGGGCCACGGGCAGGAAGAGGGTGAAGGTGCTGCCCCTGCCGGGGGTGCTGTCCACGGTGACGGCGCCGCCGAGCAGGTGGGCGATCTCGCGGGTGATGGACAGGCCGAGCCCGGTGCCGCCGTACTTGCGGCTCGTGGTGCCGTCGGCCTGCTGGAACGCGCCGAAGATGGTCTCCAGTTGCTGTTCGGGGATGCCGATGCCGGTGTCCTTCACCCGGAAGGCGACGACCGCGCCGCCGCGTACGACGCCGTCGGGCACCTCGTCGTCGCCGACCGGTTCGACGCGCAGTTCGACGCCGCCCTGCTCGGTGAACTTGACCGCGTTGGACAGCAGGTTGCGCAGGATCTGCCGGAGCCGGGAGTCGTCGGTGAGCAGGTCGGCGGGGGCGCCGGGAGCCGTCGTGACGGTGAAGTCCAGGCTCTTCTGCGAGGTCATCGGGCGGAAGGTGGCCTCGACGTAGTCGATGAGCTGCCGCAGCGGGACCCGTTCGGGGCTGACGTCCATCTTGCCGGCCTCGACCTTGGACAGGTCCAGGATGTCGTTGATCAGCTGGAGCAGGTCGGAGCCGGCCGAGTGGATGATGCCGGCGTACTCGACCTGCTTCGGGGTGAGGTTGCGGGAGGGGTTCTGGGCCAGCAGCTGGGCGAGGATGAGCAGGCTGTTGAGCGGGGTGCGCAGCTCGTGGCTCATGTTCGCGAGGAACTCGGACTTGTACTTGGAGGCGAGCGACAGCTGCTGGGCGCGCGCCTCCAGTTCCTGCCGGGCCTGTTCGATCTGGAGGTTCTTCGCCTCGATGTCCCGGTTCTGCTCCGCCAGCAGCGAGGCCTTCTCCTCCAGTTCGGCGTTGGAGCGCTGCAGTTCCTCCTGCCGGGCCTGCAACTCGGCCGAGCGGGACTGCAGTTCGCTGGTCAGCCGCTGCGACTCCTGGAGCAGTTCGTCGGTGCGGGCGTTGGCGACGATGGTGTTGACGTTGACCCCGATGGTGTCCACCAGCTGCTGGAGGAAGTCCCGCTGGACGGGGGTGAACGGGGTGACGGAGGCCAGCTCGATGACGCCGAGGACCTGCTCCTCGAAGACGATGGGCAGCAGCAACAGCGCGGTCGGCTCGACCTGTCCGAGCCCGGAGGAGATGGTGACGTAGCCGGGCGGCAGCTCGTCCACGGCGATGGTACGGCGGCTGCGCGCGGCCTGGCCGACCAGGGAGCGGCCGAACGCGATGCGGACGGGCCGGGTGTCGTCCTCGGGCCGGCCGTAGGAGCCGACGAGCCGCAGCTCGGGCCCCACGTCGCCCTCCTCGGCGAGGTAGAAGGCGCCGTACTGGGCGGACACCTGCGGCACCAGCTCGTCCATGATGAGCTCGGCGACGACGGGCAGGTCGCGGTGGCCCTGCATGAGGCCGGAGATCCGGGCGAGGTTGGTCTTGAGCCAGTCCTGCTCCTGGTTGGCCCGGGTGGTCTCGCGCAGGGACTCCACCATGGAGTTGATGTTGTCCTTGAGGTCGGCGACCTCGCCGGAGGCGTCGACGGTGATGGAGCGGGTCAGGTCGCCCTCGGCGACGGCGCTGGCGACGTCGGCGATGGCGCGCACCTGACGGGTGAGGTTGCCGGCGAGTTCGTTGACGTTCTCGGTGAGCCGCTTCCAGGTGCCGGAGACGCCCTCGACCTCGGCCTGTCCGCCGAGCCGGCCCTCGGTGCCCACCTCACGGGCGACGCGGGTCACCTCGTCGGCGAAGGCGGAGAGCTGGTCGACCATCGTGTTGATGGTGGTCTTCAGTTCGAGGATCTCACCGCGGGCGTCGACGTCGATCTTCTTCGACAGGTCGCCCTTGGCCACGGCGGTGGTCACCAGCGCGATGTTGCGCACCTGGCCGGTGAGGTTGTTGGCCATGGAGTTGACGTTGTCGGTGAGGTCCTTCCAGGTGCCGGCCACATGGGGCACGTGCGCCTGACCGCCGAGGCGGCCCTCGGTGCCCACCTCGCGGGCCACCCGGGTCACCTCGTCGGCGAACGCCGACAGGGTGTCGACCATGGTGTTGATGACGTCGGCGAGGGCGGCGACCTCGCCCTTGGCCTCGACGGTGATCTTCTGGGAGAGATCGCCCTTGGCGACGGCGGTGGCGACCTGCGCGATGGAGCGGACCTGGCCGGTGAGGTTGGAGGCCATCACGTTGACGTTGTCGGTGAGGTCCTTCCAGGTGCCGGCGACCCCGCGCACCTGTGCCTGCCCGCCGAGCCGGCCCTCCGTACCGACCTCGCGGGCCACCCGGGTCACCTCGTCGGCGAACGCGGAGAGCTGGTCGACCATCGTGTTGATGGTGTTCTTCAGCTCCAGGATCTCGCCCCGCGCGTCCACCGTGATCTTCTGCGACAGATCACCCTGCGCCACCGCGGTGGCGACCTGGGCCACATTGCGCACCTGCGCCGTCAGGTTCCCGGCCATGAAGTTGACCGAGTCCGTCAGGTCCCGCCAGGTGCCCTTGACGCCCTTGACGTCCGCCTGACCGCCGAGCCGGCCCTCGGTGCCCACCTCACGGGCGACGCGGGTCACCTCGTCGGCGAACGCGGACAGCTGGTCCACCATCGTGTTGATGGTGCTCTTCAGCTCCAGGATCTCGCCCCGCGCATCCACCGTGATCTTCTGCGACAGATCACCCTGCGCCACCGCGGTCGTCACCTGGGCCACATTGCGCACCTGCGCCGTCAGGTTCCCCGCCATGAAATTGACCGAGTCCGTCAGGTCCCGCCAGACCCCGGCGACCCCGGGGACCTGGGCCTGACCGCCGAGCCGGCCCTCGGTGCCCACCTCACGGGCCACCCGCGTGACCTCGTCCGCGAACGCCGACAGCTGGTCGACCATCGTGTTGACGGTCTCCTTCAGCTGGAGGATCTCGCCGCGCGCGGGCACGTCGATCTTCTGGGACAGGTCTCCCTTGGCCACGGCGGTGGCGACCTGCGCGATGTCGCGCACCTGCGTGGTGAGGTTGCCCGCCATCGCGTTGACGGAGTCGGTCAGATCGGCCCAGGTGCCGGAGACGCCCGGCACCTCGGCCTGCCCGCCGAGGGTGCCCTCGGTGCCCACCTCGCGGGCCACCCGGGTGACTTCGGAGGTGAACACGGACAGCTGGTCGACCATGCCGTTGAAGACGGTCGCGATGTCGCCCATGAGCCCGGTGGAGTCGTCCGGCAGCCGGGTGCCGAAGTCCCCGTCGCGCACCGCGGTCAGTCCCGCGAGCAGCATTCTCAGTTCGTGGTCACCCGGGACAGCCTCGGTCGTCCCGGTCGCCTTGCCGGCCATGCGCACCCTCGATCCGCTCCCCAAGAGCCCCCGCGGCGAGGGCTCGGAACCGCGGCCGGGAGCACAGCGCCGTCCGGCCGTTGGTGTGTGCATTTCCGCAGTTCACGGATTTGCATGATGAGAAAAATACGCCGCAGGCTAACCCACCTTCACGGCCTCGGACAAAGCATTCGGCCAACCCTCGACGCCTCCGAAATCGACCGGTCCGTCACAGGTGTGAAGGCGCGTCGACCGGGTACTCGCACGAGTTTGGCCAAGAGTGCGCTCAGCCGGACACGCGCAGGAATTTCGTCAGGGGCATGCGGAGCGGGGCCGGGCGGGAGTCCTCCGCCGTGCTCACCCCGGCCGCCCAGTCCGGCGGGATCTCGCCGTCCACCACGAACTCCAGCAGCAGCGGTCCGCGTCCGGCGAGCACGTCGGCCCAGACGGAGCCGACGTGCCGGGGCCGGTCGCAGCGGACGGCGGGCAGTCCGGCGAGGCGCGCCCATTCGGCGTACGGCAGGGCGGGGACCTCGGCGGAGAGCGGGATCAGCGGGTCGCCGGCGGCGGCCCTTCGCTGCCAGGTGAGCCGGTTCAGATCGCCGTTGTTGAAGACGCAGAACACCAGCGGGGGCAGCCCGGCCAGCCGGTCGAGATGGCGGCGCACGGTGAGCAGTTCGTTCAGGCCGCCGCCCTGGAGGGCGCCGTCGCCGACGAGGGCGATCACCGGCCGGTCGGGGGCGGCGAACCGGGCGGCCACGGCGTAGGGGACGGCCGCGCCGGGCAGCCCGAGATGGCCGGACAGCAGGGACCGCATGCCGGGCCGGAGCCGGAGATGGCGGGTCCACCAGTCCAGTGAGGTACCCGAATCGGTGACGACGACGGCCCGGTCGGGCAGCCGTTCCGACAGCTCGGCGACGACCGAGCGGGGGTTCACCGACGTACCGAAGTAGCGGCGGGACCTGGCCGCCCCCTCGTCCCGCCAGGCACGCACCAGCTGCTCGACCCGGGTGCGCCAGGCTCGGTCGGCGGCGTGGCGCAGGAGCGGGGCGAGCGCTTCCAGACAGGCCGTGACATCGCCGGTCACCCGGACGGCAGGTGTCCCGCTGTCCAGCGGGCAGTCGTCCGGCTCCCGGTCCACCGTGACGATCCGGCACCGGCCGGGATCGGGGAGCAGGGCCGGGTCCAGGTCCTCGGCGCCGGCAAGCAGCAGCGTGTCGCACTCGCGCAGCAGGGTCGCGGCGGCCTCGCTGCCGAGCGGGCCCGCCACACCGGCCAGATACGGCAGGTCGTCGGGCAGCGCGTCCCGGGCCAGGGCCGTCGTGACGACACCGGCGCCCAGCAGCTGGGCCACAGCGACCACCCGGCCGGACGCCGGGCGGCCCGCGTTCCCCACGACGACGACGGTCTTCCCCGCGTCGTCCAGCGCGTCGGCCGCGCGCCGCAGGTCCTCCTCGGCGGGCGGTCGCAGGGGCGGCGGGACGAGACGGGCGGCGCCGGACGGCGTCCCGGGCGCCGGGGCGGCCAGGACGTGGCGGGGCACGACGAGGCTCGCCACTGCCCGGTCGGTGCGCGCGGCCCGCACCGCCCGGTGCAGGGCGTCGTCCATCAGCTCCGGCCCGGACACCTCCTCGCAGTACACGGAGACCTCCGCCAGATGGCGTACCGCGTGGCCGCCGACCTGCCGCGCCGCGGGGTCTGCGCCGACGAGGGCCAGCACCGGCACGCGGTCGGCCGCCGCGTCGTACAGCCCGCCCAGCAGGCGCAGCACCCCCGCCCCGGGCGGGGCGACACAGCAGCCGAGTCCGCCGGTGAGCTTGGCCTGCGCGCAGGCCATGAGCGCGGCGGACTCCTCGCCGCGCGCCTGCACGAAGTCGGGGGCCGCGGGCGCGCCGCGCAGGGCACCGATCAGCGGGTCCACCGCGAGTGCCGGTGTGCCGTACACCCGGTCCACCCCCATGCTCCGCAGCCGGGCGGCGACCGCCCCGGACACGTTCACCACGAAGGCCTCCTTCGAGCGCGGCGCCCACTCGTCCGGGCCACCGGGTAGCCGCGCGCCGGCCCCCGCAAACGAGGCCGCACGCTCCGCCGGACCGTTTCGGACGCGCGGGGCGGGGGCACCCGTGCCAGGCTCGGAGCAGAGCACCGAGAGTGAGGGTTCCAGCACGGGGCGGAGGGCGAGCACGCGGTGGCGGTGTCCGAGGAGCGGCGGCCGGCCCGGCAGGCGGGGCGTGGCGAGCGGTTGGTGACCGCGCTGGACCGGCGGCTGCCGGTCGCGTCCGCCGGCAAGGAGTTCCTCCGCAAGGCGTTCCCCGACCACTGGTCGTTCCTGCTCGGCGAAATGGCGCTGTACAGCCTGGTGCTGCTGGTGCTGACGGGCGTCTGGCTGACGTTCTTCTTCCACCCCGGCATGACGGAACGGCCGTACACCGGCTCGTACCTGCCGTTGCGCGGCACCCTCACCAGCGAGGCGTACGCGTCGGTGCTGCACATCAGCTTCGACGTGCGCGGCGGACTGCTGGTCCGGCAGCTGCACCACTGGGCGGCGCTGGTGTTCGTCGCGGCGATCGGCGTGCACCTGCTGCGGATCTTCTTCACCGGGGCGTTCCGGCGGCCCCGGGAGGTCAACTGGACCATCGGGGTGACGCTGTTCCTGCTCTCCCTGCTGGAGGGGTTCTGCGGCTACTCGCTCCCCGACGACCTGCTGTCCGGCACCGGTCTGCGCACCTCACAGGGCATCGTGCTGTCGATCCCCGTCATCGGCACGTACCTGTCGTTCTTCGTCTTCGGCGGCCAGTTCCCCGGGCACGAGATCGTCCCCCGGCTCTACGTGACCCACGTCCTGCTGGTGCCCGGCCTGCTGCTGGCGCTCGTCGCGACGCACCTGACGTTCGTCGTGTACCACAAGCACACCCAGTGGGCGAAGCCCGGCCGCACCAACCGCAATGTGATCGGCAAGCCCCTGGTCCCGCAGTACGCGGCGAAGTCCACGGGCCTGTTCTTCATCCTGTCGGGTGTGCTGGCGGCGATGGCGGCGCTGTTCCAGATCAACCCGGTGTGGAGCTTCGGCCCGTACCGCGCCGACCATGTCTCGCTGGACGCGCAGCCCGACTGGTACGTGGGCTATCTGGAGGGCGCGCTGCGGCTGATGCCGGGCTGGGGGACGGACTTCGCCGGACACACGATCGTCTGGGACGTGCTCCTGCCCGGTGTGGCGCTGCCCGCGGTGCTGTTCCTGGTCCTGTACGGCTATCCGTACTTCGAACGCTGGCTCACCGGCCCACGGCCCGAGCAGCACCTGTGCGACCGGCCGCGGAACCAGCCCACGCGCACAGGCCTGGGCGCGGCAGCCGTCTCGGCGTACGGCGTGCTGCTGCTGGCGGGCGGGCAGGACGTGCTGGCCTACCGGTTCTCCCTGGACGTGGAGCTGCTGGCCCGGATCTTCCGCACCGCGCTGTTCGTGGTGCCGTTCGGGACCTACCAGATCACCAAGCGGGCCTGCCTGGGGCTGCAGGCGGCCGACCGGCGCAGGATCCTGGAGGGTGGGGCGACCGGCGAGGTGCGGCGCACGGCGGGCGGCGGCTACGAGGAGGCGCACACCCTGCTGTCCCGGGAGGAGGCCTACCGCATCCTCGTGCGGGACACGCCCCGGCCGCGCGCCGAGGGCACGGAGGCCTGGCGCTGGTTCCACCGGCACCGGCTGCGCAACGCCCTCAGCCGCTGGTACTTCGCCAAGAGCGTGGAGATGCCGGCCACCGCCTGGGAGAAACGCCGGGTCGAGGTCGTGCGGGCCGCGCCGGGCGAGGTGTCCGGGCAGGGGCACGAGTCATGAGCGAGGAGGCACCGCATGAGCGACGGCGCTGAGGGCCACGGGAACCTCCTGTACGGGCCGCAGCCGGACGTGGCCGGGGCGGCCGGTTATCCGGACGCCCCGCCGCGGGTGGGCTTCTTCACCGACACCTCGGTGTGCATCGGCTGCAAGGCCTGCGAGGTCGCGTGCAAGGAGTGGAACGCCGTCCCGGAGGACGGGCTCCTGTGGACCGGCATGTCCTACGACAACACACAGGGCCTCGGCGCCGACACCTGGCGGCACGTGGCCTTCATCGAGCAGCGCAAGCCGCTCGCCGGGCAGGAACCGGGGGTCGCGCACGACGACGTGGACGTCTTCGCCGCCGCGTCCCGGCTCGGCACCGGCGCCGCCTCCCCGGGGCCGGGCGCCACCGCTCCCCCGCCGGACCGGGCTCCCGAGGGCGCGCCCGCCGGGGAGATCTCGCCCGTCTCCCCCGACGGGCGGACGGAGTTGCGCTGGCTGATGGCCTCCGACGTGTGCAAGCACTGCACGCACGCCGCATGCCTGGACGTGTGCCCGACGGGTTCGCTGTTCCGCACCGAGTTCGGCACGGTCGTCGTCCAGGAGGACATCTGCAACGGCTGCGGCTACTGCGTGCCCGCGTGCCCGTACGGCGTGATCGACCAGCGCGAGGACGACGGCCGGGTGTGGAAGTGCACGCTGTGCTACGACCGGCTCGGCGTCGGCATGGAACCGGCCTGCGCGAAGTCCTGCCCGACGGACTCCATCCAGTTCGGCCCGCTGGAGGAGCTGCGGGAGCGCGCGCAGGCCCGGGTGGCGCAGCTGCACGCGGCCGGCGTGACCGACGCCCGCCTGTACGGCGAGAGCCCGGACGACGGGGTCGGCGGCGACGGCGCTTTCTTCCTGCTGCTGGACGAGCCGGAGGTGTACGGCCTGCCCCCGGACCCGGTCGTCACCACCCGGGACCTGCCCGACATGTGGCGGCACGCGGCGCTGGCCGCCGTCTCGCTGGTCGCGCTCGCCGCCGGCAGCTTCGTGCGGAGGCCGCGATGAGCGAATCCGAGGGGACACGGGACGGTGTGCGGCACGCGCGGCCAGACCGCGAGGCACCGACGGGGGTGCGCGCGGGGCGGCGCCGGCGCCGGCGCGGGCGGGGCGAGCAGCCGATGGTGCCGGACGCCCAGTTCTCGTCGTACTACGGCAAGCCCGTCCTCAACAAGCCGACCTGGAAGCCGCTGGACATCGCCGGGTATCTGTACCTGGGCGGGATGGCGGGAGCCTCCTCGCTGCTGGCGGCGGGAGCCGGGGCAACCGGGCGGCCGGCCCTCGGCAGGGTGGCCAGGCTGGGCGCGGCCGGCGCCATCACGCTGTCGCTGGCGGCACTGGTGCACGACCTGGGGCGCCCGGCCAGGTTCCTGAACATGCTCCGGGTGTTCAAGCCCACCTCGCCGATGAGCGTCGGCTCCTGGATCCTGAGCGGGTACGCGCCGCTGACGCTGGCGGCCGCGGCGACCGAGGTGGCGGGCCGGTACCGGCTGGTGGGCTCGGCAGCCACCGCGGGCGCCGCCGTTCTCGGGCCGGCCGTGGCGACGTACACCGCGGTGCTGCTCTCGGACACGGCGGTGCCGTCCTGGCACGAGGGCTACCGGCAGCTGCCGTTCGTGTTCGCGGGTTCGGCGGCCACGTCGGCCGCCGGCCTCGCCCTGGTCGCGGCGCCCACCGCCGAGGCCGGACCGGCACGGCGGATGGCGGCGCTGGGAGCCGTGCTGGAACTGGGCACCTTCCAGGTGATGAAGCGGCGGATGGGGCTGACCGCGGAGCCCTTCGAGCAGGGCAAGCCGCATCGGCTGCTGCGCGCGTCGGAGGCCCTGACGGCGGGCGGAGCCGCCCTGGCCCTGCTCTCGGCCCGGGTGCGGGACCGGCGTCTGGCCGTCGCGGCGGGAGCGGCCCTCCTCAGCGGTTCGGCGGCGCTGCGTTTCGGCCTCTTCCACGCCGGGGTGGCCTCCGCGGAGGACCCCCGGTACACGGTCGTCCCACAGCGGGAGAGGCTCCGGGCGCGGGACCGCTGACGGCGTGCCGGGCGACCGGTCGGTCTGCGTTTCGCTGACGCCGAACACGAGGACGCGAGACGTCGAACACGAGGACGCGAGGGGCGTCCGTCACCGGGCGACGGGATCGCCTGCTCCCACGGGGGCGGTCCGGTCGGCCAGGGCCTCGCGTTCCTCGCGGTTCACCCACGACCAGGTGACCGCCACGGCCGTGATGCCGACCGGCAGCATGCCCACGATCATGGCGAGCCCGGCCGCGGTGTGGCCGGCGGCGACCATGCCGACCGCCGGCAGGTCGAGCAGCGGCGCGGCGAGGAACAGGTACAGGCAGCGCCCCGGGCCGTCCAGCCGGTGCCGGGTGCGGGCGACGGCCGGCAGCCAGAACAGGACCGCGGTCGCGAGCAGGACGGGTTCGGTGATCCGCGCCCCGCCGGGCGGTGCGATGCCCACGACATCGCCGAGGACGGCCCAGGCGTGCGTGAGGACCAGCAGGGGCAGGGCCAGGCCCGCGGGGACGCTGATCCGCTCCCAGAGCGGCGAGTGCGTGAGGCACCGGACGGCCGCCGGGACCACCGCGGCGACGAGGACGGCCGACCAGGCCATCGCCGCCACGGACGCGTGCGCCGCGTGCTCCATTGGCCCTCACTTCTCCCGTGCCGTCGTCCCGTGCACCGCGAGGGCGACGGACAGCATCAGCAGGGGCACGGCCACGACGAGCAGCCAGTGGCCGTAGATCAGGCAGAGCCCGACCAGCAGCAGGCCGATCGCGCCGGGGAGGACGCCCCCCGCGCCGCTGTCGGGCACCCGGTAGCGGACATGCTGGTCGGTCCTCGCGCGGGAGGACGCCAGGACGGCGAGGGCGAACAGTTCCAGGACGAGGACGGCGCCGCCCCAGAGCCAGTACGTCATCGCGTTCTCGCGGTAGATCGCCAGCACGACGAGGAGCAGGCCGTTCAGCGCGCCCCAGCCGGCGACCAGTACGGCGGACAGGTGCCGTTTCATGCGGTGCCCCCTCCTGTCGTGCGGTCCAGCAGCGGGGCGAAGCTCGTGACGGGCGGCAGGGGGCGGTCCGCGGGGAAGTTGAGGCGCGGCGGCGGCGAGGTGGTGGCCCACTCCAGGGTGTGGCCCTCCCACGGGTCGTCGCCGGCCGGCTCGGCACGGCCCAGATGGCGGCGGCGCAGCGTCCACAGGACGTTGACGGCGAACACCGTCATGCCCGCGGCGAGGAAGGCCGCGCCGATGCTGGCGAGCAGGTTCAGCAGGCCGAAGCCGTCGAACGTGGCGTAGGTGACGACCCGGCGCGGCATGCCGAGGTAGCCGAGGGCGAACATCGGCAGGAAGGTGAGGTTGGTGCCGACCACCAGCAGCCAGAAGTGCAGGCGGCCCATGCGTTCGTCCAGCAGGGTGCCGGTGACCTTCGGGAACCAGTAGTAGACGGCCGCGAACAGGCCGAAGGCGCTGCCCGCGAACAGCACGTAGTGCAGGTGCGCCACGACGAAGTAGCTGTCGGTGACGTGGTAGTCGATCACCGGGGTGCCGACCATGATGCCGGTGAGGCCGCCGATCAGGAACTGCGGGACGAAGGCGAGCGCGAACAGCATGGGGGTGCGCAGCCGCAGCCGGCCGCCCAGGATCGTGCCCAGCATGCCGAAGTACTCCACACCGGCGGGCACGAGCAGGGCGATGGAGGTCAGGGAGTAGTAGTCGTTGGCGGCCTGCCCGGTGGCGAACATGTGGTGGCCCCACACGCTCATCGACAGGGCGGCGAACACCAGCAGGGACAGGGCCGTGCCCCGGTAGCCGAAGAAGCGGCGGCCGGAGAACACCGCCAGCACCTCGGCGACGGCCGCCAGGTACGGGAAGAACATCACGTACACGACCGGATGGCCGTAGAACCAGAAGATGTGCTGGTAGCCGATGTTCCAGACGTTGGACGCGAAGACGTCCGGGTCGGCCCGGCCCACCCCGAGCAGCACCATCGCGGCCAGCAGCGCCGGGAAGGAACCGATCACCATCAGGCAGGTGGCGATCATCGACCAGCAGAAGACGGGCAGGCGCAGCATGGTCATGCCGCGGGTGCGGCGGCGCAGGACGGTCCACAGCACCGCCCAGCCCATCAGGATGCTGCCGGTCACGGCGAGGCAGACGCCCACGATCCACAGGTCGGGGCCGGTGCCCGGCGAGTGCACGCTGTCGGCCATGGGCGGGTACGAGAACCAGCCGTCGGCGTGCGCTCCGGTGGGCGTGGCGAAGCCGGCCAGCATGGTGAGCGCGCCGAGCACGTACAGCCAGTAGCCGAGGAGGGTCAGCCGGGGCAGGGCGATGCCGGGGGCGCCGATCTGCAGGGGCACCAGGTAGACGCCCATGCCGATGGCGAACGGCGTCATGACCGTGTAGATCATGCCTGAGCCGTGCATGGTGAACAGCTGGTTGTACAGGTGGGCGGCGAGGAAGGTCTCCTCGGGCTGCGCGAGCTGGGCGCGCATGAGCAGCGCGAAGACCCCGTCGACCAGCAGGAGGACCAGGGAGGTGCCGACGGTGAGCAGGCCGATGCGCTTGTGGTCGGTGGTGGAGATCCAGCCGAGCCAGCTGCCGGGCGGGACGGGCCGGCCGGCGTCGCCGCGCTGGGCCTCGGCGTGCGGAACGAACGTCATGCCGTGGCCGTCCCGCCGTGCGCCCAGCGGTCGTACTCCTCGCGGGAGACCGCCTTGATCCAGAAGTCCATGGTCCAGTGCCGCTGTCCGCAGAACTCGGCGCACCGGCCGCGCCAGCGGCCCGCCCGGTCCAGGGTGAGGGTGAAGGTGTTCACGTGGTCGGGGAAGGCGTCCATCTTGTAGCGCAGGCCGGGCACCCACAGGGAGTGGATGACGTCCCGTGAGGTGAGCCGCAGCTGCACGCTGCGGCCGGTCGGGACGACGAGGGTGGGCATGTCCTCGCCCTTGCAGGTGCCGGTGACGCGGCGATGGTCCGCGGACCGCGGATAGCGGAAGTCCCAGCACCACTGGAAGCCGGTGACGTCGACGCGCAGGGGTTCCGGGGCGGCGGCGGGGTGTTCCTCGTGGTTCTGCCAGGCCGTCCAGGCGACCAGGAAGACGGCGAAGGCGGCGAGGGCACCGACGTAGAAGGCCTCCACGCCGGGCCGCTCGGACCGCTCGGCCGTCCGGGCCCGCCGGCGCAGCAGCGACGAGGCCAGCACGGCGAGGACGACGAGGAACACACCGCCCGCGATGATGGCTTCCAGCGTGAACACAGTCCCGAAGACGTGCCGCTGCCTCATCGTGCGACCACCGTCGCCCCGCTGCCCTTGATCGTCACTGCGATCACTCCCGTCACTCGTTCGGGACCGTGATCACCCGGACATTACGGGCACCCTGTCCGGTCCGTCTGCCGACACACCGCAAGCGGCGGAGTCCCCCGGGACGCCGCACTCACACCTGCCGGATCCGTTTGGCCGGGCCCGGCGGGGGTACCCCGTCGCCGGTCACGGCCGGAGATGCCGTGATCGCGAGGCTGCGGGACAATCGGGGGACCGAGCGGGAGGAGGAGTCGTGGGCGTGCGTACCTGGATCGGCTCGTGGCCCGTCTACCGCCAGCTCACCGGCACGGACCCGCTCGGCCGCGGCGCCGCCGCGAAGAGCGGTCACAGCGCACGGCTCACCCCCCGGGTCGCCTCGGCCGAGCGGGTGGTCAAGTCCGTCTGCCCGTACTGCGCGGTCGGCTGCGGCCAGAACGTGTACGTGCAGGACGAGAAGGTCACCCAGATCGAGGGCGACCCGGACTCCCCGATCTCCCGCGGACGGCTGTGCCCCAAGGGCGCGGCCAGCCTCCAGCTGACCACGGGCGAGGCTCGCGAGCACCAGGTGCTCTACCGGCGCCCGTACGGCACCGAGTGGGAGCGGCTGGACCTGGACACGGCGATGGACATGATCGCCGACCGGGTGATCGCGGCGCGCCGGGACGGCTGGCAGTGGGAGGTCGACCAGACCCGCACCCGGCGCACCCTGGGCATCGCCAGCCTCGGCGGGGCGACGCTCGACAACGAAGAGAACTACCTGCTGAAGAAGCTGTTCACCGCGCTCGGAGCGATCCAGATCGAGAACCAGGCGCGTGTTTGACACTCCTCCACCGTTCCCAGTCTGGGAACCTCGTTCGGACGCGGCGGCGCGACCACCTTCCAGCAGGACCTGCAGAACGCGGACTGCATCGTCATCGAGGGCTCGAACATGGCCGAGTGCCATCCGGTCGGGTTCCAGTGGGTGATGGAGGCGAAGGCGCGGGGCGCGAAGCTGATCCACGTCGATCCGCGGTTCACCCGCACCAGCGCGCTCGCCGACCTGCACGTACCGCTGCGCGCGGGCACGGACATCGCCTTCCTCGGCGGGATCATCAACTACGTGCTCCGGCAGGAGAAGTACTTCCGCGACTACATCGTGGCGTACAGCAACGCGCCGGTGATCCTGCGGGAGGACTTCCGGGACACCGAGGACCTGGCGGGCGTCTTCTCCGGCCTCGACACCGACACCCGTTCGTATGACAACCACAGCTGGCAGTACGAGGGCTCCGAGGTGCAGGCGGCCTCCGGCGAGCGCGACCAGGAGTACGACGAGCGCACCGGCGGCGGCAGCTCGGTGTCCGAGGCGGCGCGC
This sequence comes from Streptomyces sp. NPDC052721, assembly GCF_040678315.1. Classification (NCBI taxonomy): domain Bacteria; kingdom Bacillati; phylum Actinomycetota; class Actinomycetes; order Kitasatosporales; family Streptomycetaceae; genus Streptomyces; species Streptomyces sp. NPDC052721. Next base: position 29,052 of record NZ_JBFATL010000032.1, read on the forward strand.
GGTGAGGCGCACGGCTCCGGTGGTGCGGTGATCGGGGAGGGCGAGCCGGAGCGGGACGAGACGCTGTCCCATCCGCGCTGTGTGTTCCAGGTGCTGAAGCGGCACTACGCCCGCTACACCCCGGAGAGGGTGGAGCAGGTCTGCGGGGTGCCGCAGGACCTGTTCCGGCAGGTGTGCGAACTCGTCACGGAGAACTCCGGACGCGACCGGACCACCGCGTTCGCCTACGCGGTCGGCTGGACCCAGCACACGGTGGGCGTGCAGTACATCCGGGCGGCCTGCGTGCTGCAGACCCTGCTCGGCAACATCGGCCGGCCCGGCGGCGGCATCCTGGCCCTGCGCGGACACGCCTCCATCCAGGGCTCGACGGACATCCCGACGCTGTTCAACCTGCTGCCCGGCTACATCCCGATGCCGCACGCCCACCAGAATCAGGACCTGGACGCCTTCGTGGAGGCCGAGGCCGCGCACAAGGGCTACTGGGGCAACATGCGGGCGTACCTGGTGAGCCTGCTCAAGGCGTACTGGGGTGACGCGGCGACGGCGGAGAACGACTTCTGCTTCGACTACCTGCCCCGGCTCACCGGCTCCCACTCGACGTACGAGACGACGATGGCCCAGCTGGAGGGCGTCTGCAAGGGCTACTTCCTCATCGGCGAGAACCCGGCCGTGGGCAACGCCAACTCCAAGCTGATGCGGCTCGGCATGGCCAACCTGGACTGGCTGGTCGTCCGGGACTTCTCGCTCATCGAGTCGGCGACCTGGTGGAAGGACGGCCCCGAGATCGAGACCGGCGAGCTGCGCACGGAGGACGTCCGCACCGAGGTGTTCTTCCTGCCGGCCGCCGCGCACACCGAGAAGGACGGCAGCTTCACCAACACCCAGCGGCTGCTCCAGTGGCACCACCAGGCGGTCGAGCCGGCCGGCGAGGCGCGCAGCGACCTGTGGTTCGCCTACCACCTGGGGCGGATCATCCGGCGGAAGCTCTCCGGGTCCGGCGACGAGATGGACCGGCCGGTCCTCGACCTGGCCTGGGACTACCCGACGAAGGGCCGGCACGCCGAACCGGACGCGGAAGCCGTCCTCGCCGAGATCAACGGCCATGACGCCGAGGGCAATCCGCTCTCCTCCTACGAGCAGCTGAAACCGGACGGCTCGACGGTCTGCGGCTGCTGGATCTACTGCGGTGTGTACGCCGACGGCGTCAACCAGGCGGCCCGCCGCAAGCCGGGCCGGGAGCAGGACTGGGTGGCGGCCGAGTGGGCGTGGGCCTGGCCGGCCAACCGGCGGATCCTGTACAACCGCGCCTCCGCCGACCCCCGGGGCAGGCCGTGGAGCGAACGGAAGGCGCTGGTGTGGTGGGACCCGGAGCGGGGCGAGTGGACCGGGCACGACGTTCCCGACTTCAAGAAGGACAAGGCGCCGGACCACGAGCCGCCCGAGGACGCGACCGGGCCGCAGGCCCTGTCCGGCACGGACCCGTTCATCATGCAGGCCGACGGCAAGGCCTGGCTGTACGTGCCGTCCGGACTGACCGACGGACCGCTGCCCACCCACTACGAGCCGCAGGACTCCCCGTTCCGGAACCTGCTCTACGACCAGCAGCGCAATCCGGTACGGCAGTTGCTGCCGCCGCACCCGGACAACCGCTACCAGCCGAGCGGCGACGAGCCCGGCTCCGGCGTGTTCCCGTACGTGGCCACCACCTACCGGCTCACGGAGCACCACACGGCGGGCGGCATGTCCCGCTGGCAGCCGTACCTCGCGGAACTCCAGCCGGAGTTCTTCTGCGAGGTGTCCCCGGAGCTGGCCGCCGAGCGGGGCCTGGCGCACGCCGGCTGGGCGACGATCGTCAGCGCGCGGGCCGTGATCGAGGCGCGGGTGCTGGTCACCGACCGGATGGCCCCGCTGACCGTGCACGGCCGCCGGCTGCACCAGGTGGGACTGCCGTACCACTGGGGTCCCAACGGCTACAGCACCGGGGACGCGGCCAACGAGCTGCTGCACCTGTCCCTGGACCCGAACACGCACATCCAGGAGACGAAGGCGTTCGCCGTCGACATCCGCCCGGGCCGGCGGCCCCGGGGTCCGGCGGCCCTGGCGCTGGTGCGGGCCTACCGGATCCGGGCGGGCATCGACGAGCACACGGGCACGGAGCCGTGAGCGGTTGAGCGGTGAGCGGTTGAGCGGTGAGCGGTTGAGCGGTCCTATCTGAGCACGACCGAGTGGGCTCCGCGCGGCACCAGCTCCCCGACCACCGGTGCCCCGGGCACCTCCCCGGCGACGAGCAGCCCGCCGGAGGTCTGGGCGTCGGCGAGCAGCAGCCGGGTGTCCGCGTCGGTGTCCCCGAAGTCGGTGTGCGGCGCGACCCACTCCAGGTTCCGCCGCGTGCCACCGCTGACGTACCCGTCCCGTACGGCCTCCCGGGCACCCTCCAGATACGGCACGGCGGCGGTGTCGACCACGGCCGTGACGCCCGAGGCGCGGGCCAGCTTGTGCAGATGGCCGAGGAAACCGAACCCGGTGACGTCGGTGGCGCACTCGGCGCCGGCGGCCAGCGCGGCCTCGCAGGCCTCCCGGTTCAGGGCCGCCATCGTGGCGACGGCGTGCTCGAACCGCTCGCCGGTGGCCTTGTGGCGGTTGTTCAGGACGCCGATGCCCAGCGGTTTGGTCAGCGACAGCGGCAGCCCGGGCCGGCCGGCGTCGTTGCGCAGCAGCCGCGCCGGATCGGCGATGCCGGTGACGGCCATGCCGTACTTCGGTTCGGGGTCGTCGACGCTGTGCCCGCCGCCGACGTGGCAGCCCGCCTCGGTGGCGGTGTCCAGTCCGCCGCGCAGCACCTCGCGGGCGAGGTCGAACGGAAGCCGGTCGCGGGGCCAGGCGAGCAGGTTGACGGCGAGCACGGGCCGGCCGCCCATGGCGTACACGTCGGACAGGGCGTTGGCGGCGGCGATCCGGCCCCAGTCGTAGGGGTCGTCCACGACCGGGGTGAAGAAGTCGGCCGTGCACACCAGGGCGGTCCCCCGGTGGGTGACCACGGCCGCGTCGTCGCCGGTGGCGAGGCCGACGAGCAGCGGGGTGTCGCCGCCGGCGAGCGGCGGTGCGGTCAGCCCGGCGACCACCTCCTCCAGCTCGCCGGGCGGGATCTTGCAGGCGCAGCCGCCGCCGTGGGCGAACTGTGTGAGCCGTACGGGCGCCTGATGGGCCGGTGTCGTTGTCATACCGGTGGTCTCCTGGGGCAGTAGCCTGACGGGCGGTGGAGGCGTGTGGGTGCCTGGTGGCCCTCCCGGTCTTCAAAACCGAGGTGCCCGAGGATCTCGGGCAGGCAGGTTCGATTCCTGTCCGCCTCCGTTCCCCGCCCCCGTACGGCAGCGCCGGCGCTGGTCGTCGACGCGTTCCGTGTGTCCGCGGGCGTCCAGGAACTCCAGCAGCGGTACGGCCACCCGGCGAGTGGTGTCGAGGGCGCGCCGGGCCTCGCTGAGCGTGAACGGCTGGGGCAACGCGCGCAGGACGGCGGCGGCGTCGGTGTCCGCGCCGGGCAGCAGCACGATCCCGTCGGCGATCCGGAGCAGGGCTCCCGCTGCCGCCGCCGCGGCCACCGCACGGCGGTCGAGGCCCAGTTCGGCGAGCCGCCCGGCCTCGGGGGCGCGGAACGGGGTGCGGGCGAGGTCCCGGCGCAGGGCGTCCACGGCGGCGCGGACGGGCGCGGGCAGGGCGGGTCCGAGGCTGTCGGCGGGATAGAGCCGGCCCCGGCGGGCGTGGATACGGGGCTGGGCCGCGGCCAGCGCGTCGACCAGGGCGCGGTCGGGCAGGCCGAGCAGCCGGCGGGCCGCCTCGGTGGGCAGGCCGGGGTCCAGCGGGCGGGCGCGGGCGTGTTCCAGGACGTGGCCGGCCAGCCGGTCCTTGAGGAGGCTCCAGTGCGCCTCGTCGGCGAGCCAGTCACCGGCGACGGGGTCGCCGGGGGCCGGGACGCCCATCGCCCGCAGGTCGGCGCGGCGGGCGAGCTTGCGGCGGCGCAGTTCGGCGGCGCCGTCCGGACGGCCGGTCATCGTCTCCAGCTCGGCCGCGCGGGCCCGGCCGGCGCCGCGCCGGGTCAGCCGGGGCGGCCGTACGTCGAGGACGGTGACCCCGCAGGGCGGGCGGGTGCCGCCGGGTTCGCGGAGCACCGCGCGGTCGCCGACCCGGAGGGGCAGCCCCCGGCGCAGGGTGAGCCGGGCGGTGTCCGGGCCGAGCGGGCGGACGGTCACCGGCACGGCGGCCGTTCCGATGTGCAGGGTGACATACCGGGGCAGGTCGGCCACCGGCTCCCCGGTGACCCGTACGTCGGCGACCTCGGTGCACAGCCAGCGGTCCGGGGTGAGCAGCACCTGGCCGCGGCCCAGGGTGGTGTCCCCGTGGCCGTGCACGTTGACGGCGACGCGGGCCACCGCGCCGACGGCCGTCCGCTCCTCGTGCAGGCTCTGCAGGCCGCGCACCCGCAGGACGGCCGATCCGTCCGCGGTGACCAGCCGGTCGCCGACGCGCAGGGTGCCCGCGCCGAGGGTGCCGGTCACCACGGTGCCGTGGCCCCGGACGGTGAACGCCCGGTCGAGCCACAGACGTACGTCGGCGTCGGTGTCGGGCGGGGGCAACTCGGCCGCCAGCCGGGCCAGTTCGACGCGCAGGTCGTCCAGGCCGGCCCCGGTGACCGCGCTGACCGCGACCTGGGGCACCTTGCCGAGGGAGGTGCCGGCCAGCCGCTCGACGGCGTCGGCGCGGACCGGCTCGGGGTCGGCGAGGTCGCTGCGGGTCACCGCGAGGACGGCGTGCCGGACGCCGAGCGCGTCGAGGATGACCAGGTGCTCCTGCGACTGGGGCTGCCAGCCCTGGTCGGCGGCGACCACGAACAGCACGGCGGGGACGGGGCCGACACCGGCCAGCATGGTCGGCACGAACCGCTCGTGACCGGGTACGTCGACGAACGCGAGGTGGTCTGGGCCGAGCCGGGTCCACACGAAGCCGAGGTCCAGGGTGAGCCCCCGGCGCCGCTCCTCCTCGTACCGGTCGGGCTCCATCCCGGTGAGGGCCCGGACCAGCGCGGACTTACCGTGATCGACATGCCCGGCGGTGGCGAGAACCCGCATCACGCCTCCTTTTCGGAGGGGGCCGGCATCATGCCGTCGGCCTTGCCCCGGCGGCTCGGCATAGTCCCGCCCACTCCACGGCTCGGCAGCACGCCGTCCACCCCGCCACGCAGGCGCCCCAGCGTGTCACCCACTCCGCCACCGGGGCTCGGCATCGTGCCGCCCACTCCACGGCTCGGCAGCACGCCGTCCAGCCCGCCACGCGAGCGCCGCAGCGTGCCGGCCGTCCTCGCACGCGGACCGCGCAACATGCCGCCCACTCCGAGGCTCGGCAGCACGCCGTCCACCCCGCCACGCAGGCGCCCCAGCGTGCCGGGCGTCCTCACACGCGGACCGCGCATCATGCCCGCCCTTCCACGAGGACCAGCATCACACCGCCCGCCCTTCCACGGGGACCCGTGTGCCGGTCGCCCCTGTGCGCGGACTCGGCATCTGCCGGCACGCCCTCCACCGGGGCCCGCACCGTGCCGCCCGCCCTCCCACGCGTCCCCCCATCACTCCCCCCGCCCTTCCGCAGCGGGCCGCGCCGACCGTACGGCCGCGGCCAACCGGTCGTCGTCCTGCGGCGGTACCGCCCTCAGGTCCAGCAGGCAGCGGCCCGTCTCCAGGCGGCCGACGACCGGGAGGCGGCCGGTGCGCAGCGCCGCGGCGTACGGTTCGGGCAGGGAGAGGGCCGCGCTGGGCAGGGTGACGCCGGGGGCGCCCCCGCCGCCGACCGTCGCGGCGCTCTCGACGGCTTGTACGTCGATCCCGTCGGCGCTCAGCGCGGCGGCGAGCCGGTCGGCGCGGGCCCGGAGCCGGGCCGGGTCGGCGGTGAGGGCGAGGGCGGTCGGGGTGGGCGGGCCGGTGAGGGTGGCCTCCAGGGCGGCCAGGGTCAGCTTGTCGACGCGCAGGGCGCGGGCCAGCGGGTGCCGGGCCAGGGCGCGGACCAGGTCCTCCCGGCCGAGCAGCAGCCCGCACTGGGGTCCGCCGAGCAGTTTGTCGCCGCTCGCGGTGACGAGCGCGGCGCCGGCGCGCAGCTGGGTGTCGGCGTCGGGCTCTTCGGGCAGGGCCGGGTGCGGCGCGAGCAGCCCGGAGCCGATGTCGACGACGACCGGCACGCCGAGGCCGGTGAGGTCGGCGACCTCGGCGGACCGGGTGAAGCCGGTGATCCGGAAGTTGGACGGGTGGACCTTCAGCACGAACCCGGTGTCCGGCCCGATGGCGGCCACGTAGTCGGCGGGGGCCGTGCGGTTGGTCGTACCGACCTCGCGGAGCCGTGCGCCGGTCGAGACGAGCAGGTCGGGCAGGCGGAAGCCGTCGCCGATCTCCACCATCTCGCCCCGGCTGACGACGATCTCCTTGCCGGCCGCGAGGGCGGTGGCGGCGAGGACGAGCGCGGCGGCGCCGTTGTTGACGACGTGCGCGGCGCCGGCGGCCGGCACCCCGGCGCGCAGCGCGGCGAGCGCGGAGCGTCCTCTGCGGGCCCGGGCACCGGTGGCCAGGTCCAGTTCGACGTCCGTGGGACCGGCCGCTTCCTGGACGGCCCGCCGGGCGGCGGCGGACAGCGGGGCCCGGCCGAGGTTGGTGTGCAGCAGCACCCCGGTGGCGTTGAGCACCGGGCGCAGGCCGCTCGCGGTGCCGGGCAGCAGGTCCAGGGCCGTCTGCGGGACCTGTTCCGGCGGGATGCCGCCCGCGCGGGCCCGCTCCTGCGCCTGCCGTACGGCGGCCTTCACCCGGTGCGCGCCGAGCCGTTCCACCGCCTCGGCGAGCCGGGGGTCACGCAGGAGGGTGTCGGTGCGCGGGATGCGGCGGCGTGCGCCGGCCGCGTCCCGCTGCCGGGGCGGGTCCGTGGTCACGGACGTGCCGCGCGTGCCGTCCCCGGCTGCCCTTCCTGGTACCGGCCGCTGTTCCATACCGACCCTGTCCTCCCGGTCCGGCCCTGCGCCCGTACGGACTCGGCCCATCGTCTCCCAGTGCCCCCGGCGGGCCGTCCGACACGCCGGAACGGACGTTGGCGGTGGCCACCGCCCGGGTACTCGGCGCCGCATGAAGGACCATGAGCGCAAGCGACAGGACGAGAACGCGACGGCGGCCGAGCGGGCCGCGCGACGGCAGCGCGAGGCGGACCGCGAGCGCGCCGCGTCCCAGCCGTTCGACTACCCCTACCCGGAGCGCCGGGCGAACGTCCGGGCCCGGCGGCACATCAGCGAGGCGCAGGCCGCCGCGGACACACCGCCGGGGATTCCCGGGGGCTACGGCACGACGGGCGGCGGTCAGCCCGGCGCCACCGGCGCCGCGCACCCGCCGTCCCGCGAGCACCGCGGCACGTCGGCGGGGACGCCGGCCGCGGAGCCGGGCAGTGACGACGAGGGGCCGGTGAACCGCTCCGAGGGCTGAAAAAACAGGCCACGGCGACGAGGGGCCTGCGGCAGGTTCACCGGGGCCGTGGAAGGTTCACGGTGTCCCGGTGGGCCACGGCCGGTCGTCGATGCCGTCGGCCCCCGTCTGCGGCCGGGGCGGCGGCGCCTCGCCCGCGGTGAGGTGTTCCAGCACCTCGACCAGTTCCTGGCAGGCCTTCTCGACCGAGTTCCGGGTGTTGCGCTGCTCGATGATCACCGCGGACAGCAGCAGCGCGGTCAGGGCCATGGCGCCGTTGAAGGCCTGGAGCTTCAGCATGACCTCGATCCGGCTCAGCCCGGCGAACGCGCCGACGCCGTCCGTGGCGGCGACGGTGGCCACCACGGAGGTCGGCAGCGCGCAGAGCACACTGCCCACCAGCTGGAACCGCAGGGCCGCCCAGATGATGAGCGGGTAGACGAGGAAGAGCAGGCTGAGCGAGCTGTGGACGGCCAGCGGTACGAGGGCGCAGACGACGACGGCCAGCGCGGTCGCCTCCTTCCAGCGGCGCAGGGGCAGCGGCCTGCGGGCGCCGCGCAGCAACAGCAGCAGCGGGGTGACCAGCAGGACGCCCATCGCGTCGCCCACCCACCAGGCGAGCCAGACGGGCCAGAAGCTGTGCAGGGGGACGCCGTCCGTGAGCACGAGGATGCCGACGCCGACGGTCGCGCTGATCAGCATGGCGCCCAGCGCGCCCAGAAACACCAGGGCGAGGCCGTCGCGCAGCCTGCTGAGGTCGGTGCGGAAGCCGGCCCGGCGCAGCAGCAGCGCCGCGCACAGGGGTGCGGCGGTGTTCCCGAAGAGGATGCCGAGCACGTCGGGCCCGGGGGTGGTGAGGGACAGGACGGAGAAGAAGGCGCCGAGCGTGATGCCGGGCCAGCAGCGCAGCCCGAGGATGAGCAGCGCGGCGACGGCGACGCCGGTCGGCGGCCAGATGGGGGTGACGACGGCGCCCTCGACGCTCAGCTGGCGCATCAGACCGAGCCGGGCCGCCGCGTAGTAGCAGGCGGCGACGGCCAGCAGCTGGACGGCGCGGCCACCCGGTCGGCGCAGCTCCTCGATACCCACCACAGCAGTAATCTCACACCGATGGCCGCCGGTCGGCGAGGCGAGGCGGGCGGCGGTCCGGCCCGGTGGCCGACGGCAGCCGCGTACGGAACGGCTCAGGAGCGGGTACGGACCGCTCAAGCCCCGGGTACCGGACCGTTCAAGCCCCCGGGTGCCGGACCGCTCAGGCGGGGGCGGCGGGGCCGTCCAGGCCCACGACCAGAACAGCGGCGTCGTCCTCGTGTCCGACGCTCTCGGCACCCTTGATCACGGCCGCGGCGAGCGCGCGGGCCTCGAGGCCGGCGACGGCGGCGATACCGGCGAGCCGTACCACCTGGTCGAGGCCGTCCTCGATGTTCAGCGACGGCCCCTCGACGACACCGTCGGTGAGCAGGACGAAGACCCCGCCGGTGGTGAGCCGGTGCCGGGTGACCGGGAACTCGATGCCGTGTTCGATACCCAGCGGCGGTCCGCCCTCGTCGTCGACGACGCCGGACTTCCCGTCCGCGGTGGCCCAGACGAAGGGGATGTGACCGGCCCGGGCGCTCTCCAGCACCCCGGTGCCCGGGTCGAGCCGCATGAAGGTGCAGGTGGCGAACAGGTCGCTGCCCAGGGAGAGCAGCAGGTCGTTGGTGCGGGCCAGCAGTTCCCCGGGGTCGCCGGTGACCGAGGCGAGCGCCCGCAGTCCGGCCCTGACCTGGCCCATGAAGGCCGCGGCCTCGATGTTGTGGCCCTGTACGTCGCCGATGGACAGCCCGATCCGGCCGTCCGGCAGGGTGAAGGCGTCGTACCAGTCGCCGCCCACGTTGAGACCGAGGTTGGCGGGGGTGTACCGCACCGCGAGATGGAGGCCGGGCGCGGCCGGCAGGTCCCGGGGGAGCATGCCGCGCTGCAGGGCGACGGCCAGTTCGACCTGGGTGCGTTGCAGCTCCGCGCGCCGGCGCGCCTGGGCGGTGAGCGAACCGAGTCTGGCCAGCAGCTCGTCGCCTTCGTCCGTGGTGCGCTTGCGGGGCATCGATCACTTCCGGCGGGGCGGGTGACCCTCGGCGGGCCGGGCGCCTGAATTATCGGCAAACGTCTAGATTTTACCTAAATAGGATGATCGCGCCCCAGCGATGGCCGGCCGGGCCCGGACCCCGGCCCGCCGGATGTCCCGGTCGTGCTCGCGGTCAGCGGACCTCGGAGTCGATGCCGGTGATCAGCGCGGGCCCGAGCGGTGCGCTCCGCTCGTCCAGCCCCGCCTCCTGGAGCGCGGAGTCCGCGAGCCTGCGGGCCTCCTCCTCGGCGTGCCGGCCGGTGTCCGCCTCCACGGTCAGGCGCAGGGTGAAGGTGTTGTCCTCGTTGACGCTGAGCGCGTCGAGGTCCTCGGCGGTGCCCATGTGTGTGCCGTGCGGATCGGCGGGCCGGAGCGCCCGGGCCAGCCGGGTGCGCGTGTCTGCCTCGATCCCGGTGGTGAAGGTGCCGGGGACGCTGATCACGTACGTCGTCATGAGACGGTCCTTTCCTCGGGCGTTCCCCGTCTACCCCGATTCGCGGGCTTCGCACAGCGGACAGCGGGGCGCCGTCCGGGCCCCTGACGTGCCCCGGGCCGGCTCCGGGACCCGCGCGGCAGGGGTCGGAGAGCACGGCTGCGGCCCCTCGGTCCGCCTCTGCCCCGTCCCCGCCCGACGAAGGGCTCGCCCATGTCAGGGAAGGCCGCACCCATGCGCCTGTGCCGTCCGCCCGCCGCCGCACTCGGCCGTCTCGCCCTCGCTCTGACCATCAGGGTTCCGCGCTCGCCGGCGACGGCACGTTCGTCTGGTCGGGCCCCAGGGCGGGGCGCGGGGATCGGCGCTGCGGCACGCCCCCGGCCGGTGGGCGCCCGGCAACGCCCGCTTCGCCGGCGGCCTTCCACCCCGCCGACCGTCCGCCACGGCCCGTCCCCGGGGGCCTGATTCCCCCTCAGATCCAGCCGTCGAGCGCGCCCATGAAGCCGTCGAAGTCGTCCCGGTAGACACAGTGCCCGGCCCCCTCGACCGTCCGGACCTCGAAGCCCCGTCGCACCAGCTCCTCGTCCAGACCGGGCCGTACGAGTTCGCCGGCGCCGGCCAGCACCACCAGGGAGGGCACCACCGGGCGTGCCGGTGTCCGGCCGACCGCGTAGATGTCCGGGAGGACACGAGCCGTGGCGGGGTCCCAGTCGGCGAGCGTGGCCAGTTCCACGTCCACGTCGGCTTCGTCCCAGCGCGGGTTGAGGCTCTTGATCATCGCGCGGTTCGCGGACTTGAAGGCGGCGAAGTACGCGGACGCCTCGACCAGTTTCCGGCGTATGTCCCAGGCCGGATCGCAGTACACGGCCCGGGCGGGCGCCAGCCGTTCGACGGCGCCGGCCAGGGCCAGGGCCCCGAGCGAGTGACCGATCGCCAGTTCCGGCCGCTCGGGGAGGGTGTCGACGAGGTCGCCCGCCCAGGTCTCGGGGCTGTACTCGCCCCGGCCGCTCGCGCCGTGCCCGCGCAGGTCCACCCCGATGACCCGGTATCCCTTGCCGGCGAGGACCGGCGCGACCCGGTGCCAGGTGCGGTGGTCGGACATGATTCCGTGTACGAGGACGGCGATCCGGTCGCCGGTCCCCCACTCGTGCGTGTGCAGCCTCATCGGCGCTCCCACCCCCGTCGTACTCCGGCTGATCATGACATCGCGGCCGGTGCCGGTTCCACACCCGGCGGACGGCCGGCGCCCATCGTCCCGCGCGTGACGCGGAAAACCGGGTGGCGCGCGTCCGTGTCGGCGCGTCAGCGTGCCGGCCTGTCCAGCCCCGAGACGTCCGGACGGCAGCCACCGGCCGTCCGGTGGCTTTCCTCGCGTCGCCTCCGCGCGCTCAGCGCCGGCTCTCTCCGCGCTCAGCGTCGGGCTTCTCGCCCGGGCCTCGCTCCCCGGTGTGGGTCAGCGCGCTGCTGACGGCCCTCGCGGGCCCGGTCGGCCGGCGCGCCGCGCCACGGCGGGAACAGCTCGCGGGATCCCGCCGGTGGCTCACAGCGGGGAGTGGGCCACCGCCGTCACATAGGCGCCGAACAGCAGGGAGACGAGGGTGAGGGCGCCGTAGACGACCATCGCCGCCGGCGGGCGCAGCCACCAGGTGCGGGCGAGTGCGCGTGCCATCGGGACGAGCAGCGGGAAGGCCGGCAGCAGGAACCGCGGCTTGGAGGAGAAGGAGCCGGAGCCGCCGACCACGAGCAGGACCAGGACTCCGGAGAAGACCACCAGGGCCAGCGGGGGGCGGTCCAGGCAGAGGAGGGTGAACAGCAGGACGCCCGACGCGACGATCAGGAGGGCCGCCGGGTAGACGACGCCCCCGCCGTACAGGAACAGGGCCTTGAGGAAGCGCACGGAGCCGGCGCCGAAGTCGAAGCGGGAGTCCCAGGCGCGCTGGACGGTGAAGTAGCCGCCGAGGAGGTCTCCCGTACGGCTCCCCACCCACAGCACATAGGCCAGCCAGCCCAGGGGGGCCAGGAGCGCCCCGGCCCACAGCCGCGCCGGGACCCGCCCGCGCTGCCGCAGCGCCTGGTACCCGGCGGTGAGGGCGACGGCCGCCGCCACCGCGAATCCGCTGGGCCGCGCCAGGCCCGCCAGCGCGGCCAGCGCTCCGGCCCACAGCCAGCGGCCCCTGAGCACGCAGTACAGCGCCCACGCGGCGAGTGCGGCGAACAGCGACTCGGTGTAGGCGATGGTCAGTTCGACGGCGTGCGGCAGGGCGGCCCACAGGGCGACGAGCGTGGTGGCGACGCCCCGGCCGTACAGGTGGTGGCCGACGAGGTAGATGCCGTACGCGGCCACGCCCGCGGCCGTCCAGGCGACGAGGAGGGCGGACCGGCCCGGGGTGAGCGGCGGGACGGCGGTGAGCGCTCGGATGAGCGCGGGGTAGAGGGGAAAGAACGCCCAGTCGGTCTGGACGGCGCCCTGCGGGGAGATCCAGACGAGGTGGCCGTAGCCGTGGGTGGCGATGTGCAGGTACCAGCGGGAGTCCCAGGAGTGGGCCAGGTTCCTGACCAGCGGATGTCCTCGGAGTTCGTTCGTGAGGATCACCGTGAGGATCCCGGCGAGCCGGACGGCCGCGAACAGGGCGAGCGCCGACAGGACGCCCTGCGGCCGGCCGGGCCCGGCCGGCCGGGGCAGCCGGGGGCGCCTCAGGGGTCCGGAGGGGGCCGTCGGTTCGGGCCGGGGGACGGAGGAGGTGCTCACGGCGTCGACCTTGGGCACGCCGGTGGGGAGGTGCAACGCGCGACCCGGGTTTCCGCCACCCCTCCCCCGGTTTTCACGCGTCCGGACGCGTCGCCGGCCTCGCTCACCCCCTCCAAAGGGACCACAAGGCGTGTGGTTATCATATGAGCGCTGCCTAGCTCGAAAGATGGATCTGTGACTGTCAACGACGACTCGTTCACCAACTGGAAGATCCGCGAGGAGATCGCGGAGTCGATGATCCCGCTCATCGGGAAGCTGCACCGCGAGCGGGACGTGACCGTCCTGCTGCACAGCCGCTCCCTGGTGAACAAGTCGGTGGTCAGCATCCTGAAGACGCACCGCTTCGCCCGGCAGATCGCCGGCGCCGAGCTGTCGGTCACCGAGACCATGCCCTTCCTGCAGGCCCTGACCGCCCTCGACCTCGGGCCGTCGCAGATCGACCTCGGCATGCTGGCCACCACCTACCAGGCCGACGACCGCGGCCTGAGCGTGGCGGAGTTCACCGCCGAGGCGGTCGTCGGCGCCACCGGCGCCAACAAGATCGAGCGCCGCGAGCCGCGCGACGTCGTCCTGTACGGCTTCGGCCGCATCGGCCGCCTCGTCGCCCGTCTGCTGATCGAGAAGGCCGGCTCCGGCAACGGCCTGCGCCTGCGCGCCATCGTCGTGCGCGGCGGCGGCCGGGCCGCCGAAGACCTCGTCAAGCGCGCCTCGCTGCTGCGCCGCGACTCCATCCACGGCCAGTTCCAGGGCACGATCACCGTGGACGAGGACAGCAGCACGATCGTCGCCAACGGCAACGCCATCAAGGTGATCTACGCCGACGACCCGTCGCACGTGGACTACACCGAGTACGGCATCCGGGACGCCATCCTCATCGACAACACCGGCAAGTGGCGCGACCGGGAGGGCCTGTCCCAGCACCTGCGCCCCGGCATCGAGAAGGTCGTGCTGACCGCGCCGGGCAAGGGTGACGTCCCGAACATCGTGCACGGCGTCAACCACGACACCATCAAGCCGGACGAGCAGATCCTGTCCTGCGCCTCCTGCACCACCAACGCGATCGTCCCGCCGCTGAAGGCCATGGACGACGAGTACGGCGTGCTGCGCGGCCACGTGGAGACCGTCCACTCGTTCACCAACGACCAGAACCTGCTGGACAACTACCACAAGTCCGAGCGCCGGGGCCGCTCCGCGCCGCTCAACATGGTCATCACCGAGACCGGCGCCGCCTCCGCCGTCGCCAAGGCGCTGCCGGACCTCAAGGCGAAGATCAGCGGCAGCTCGATCCGCGTCCCGGTGCCGGACGTGTCGATCGCGATCCTCAACCTCCAGCTGGCCCGCGAGACCACCCGCGAGGAGGTCCACGACTACCTGCGCGAGGTCTCGCTGACCTCGCCGCTCAAGCGGCAGATCGACTTCATCACGGCGCCCGACGCGGTCTCCAGCGACTTCATCGGCTCGCGCCACGCCTCGATCGTGGACGCCGGCGCGCTGAAGGTGGACGGCGACAACGCGATCCTCTACCTCTGGTACGACAACGAGTTCGGCTACTCCTGCCAGGTCGTCCGGGTCGTCCAGCACGTGTCGGGCGTGGAGTACCCGACGTACCCGGCGCCGGCGGTCTGATCTGCCGGGCCGTGAGTACGCGTACGGCCGCCGACCGGGGTTTCCGGTCGGCGGCCGTTCTGCTGGGCGTGTGCGCTCAGGCCGCCGCGGGCCTGCCGCACGCGCCCGCGGCGCACGCCGTCAGCCACTGGTCGAAGTCGGCGTCGTAGCGGGTGCCGATGCCGTCGTGGTAGACGGCGTATCCGCCGGCGTAGTCACCGACGCGGAAGCGGGCGAGCATGCGCTGGACGTCGTCGGGGTGCCGCTCGGTCATGTAGCGCACGGCGAGGTAGCCCCACGGGTAGGTGCGGGTCACATCGCTGTTGTCGTAGGTGTTCTCGAACAGGGTGCTCAAGCGGTACGTGTGCCTGCCGGCCTCCTGGACCGCCTGGTCGTCGGAGAGGCCGCGGTAGCCGTAGGAGACGTACTCGGCGATGCCCTCGATCCACCACACGTCCGGCACGGAGATCTGCCGGGCGAAGTCGCCCTTCATGTCGTCGCGGGCGTCCAGGAAGTGCGTGTACTCGTGGTTGAGGTTCCAGATCCGGGCCGGGAAGCCGTCGTCGTGGTTCTTCTGGTACATGATCGACATCGGCTGGTTGGCCGGGTCCGAGGGGTCGCCGCCCAGCGTCATGCCGCCGTTGTCGGTGCTGATGCCGTACATCGCGCCGGCGTACGTCTGATAGTCGGCACGGCTCGCGAAGACCACGAGCTGGACCGTGGAGGCGTACTGGCCGGGTATCGCGCCGTCGGCCTTCACGACCGAACGGAACCAGGCGTCCTGGCGTAGCACACTGGCGCAGGCGGCGTCGAGGTCGGCGGCGGTGAGCGCCTGGGCGCGGACGGTGACGTTCGCGTCGCAGTGCCGCGTGCCGCGCAGGACCGCCTTGTCGAGCTTCTCCGGCAGGTCGCAGACGCCGTAATAGGCGCAGTCGGCCTGATCGTAGGAGCTTGTCTGGGTGGCCACGGCCACCCAGAGCCCGGCCGTCGGGCCGGTGATCTCCGTCCGGTCCAGCAGGTCCTTGGCCAACGGGCGGACGGTGTCCCGCAGTTCGGGGTGCTCGGTGTAACGGGCCAGGTTCATCCCGGCGTTGGAGTCCAGGAAGGCCAGGTCGGTGCCGAGCTGGTCGGTGTTGGCCAGCGCGAAGTCGTACAGGGTGTCGGCGATGCGCGGGTCGGCCTCGACCGCCCGCACGTACCGCGGGTTCCAGTTGCCGCGCCACAGCGGTGTGTAGACGTCGTTGACGGCCCTGATCATGCTGCCGATCGCGTCGTAGGAGCTGTCGTAGTCGTTCAGCAGCCGCCGGTAGACGTACAGGTAACGGCCTTGCTGGTCGGCACTGTCGGTGAGGATGACGGTCTCGCCGAGGATGTCGCCGTTGGCCGCCGTGACGTCACGGGAGTGGGAGCGCGCGAAGAAGGTGTCCATGCCGCTCGTGACGGCGGTGGTGAGGCGGGAGGTGTACGCGCCCACGTCCCCGGGGTGGTTGAACTGCACGTAGTAGCCGGCGCGCAGGAAGAGGACCAGTTGCAGCAGGCTGCCGGAGTTGTCGCCGCGGTACTGCCCGGCGGCGCGGGTGAACGCGTTGGCGACGGTCAGCATCTGGGCCTGGCGGAAGATGTCGCGCGCGTCCGTGCCGGTGACCGGGAAGAGGGTGTTGAGGCAGTCCGGGGACGCGGCCCTGACATAGGAGACGAGGGCGGAGCCGGTACGGCTGCCGAAGTCGGCCGGGGTGCAGGAGGCCGCCTTCGGCGCGCGCCGTCCGGCGTGCCGTGTGAACGTGGGCCGTTGTGGCGGCAGTTGGACCGGGCTGAGCCGCTGGGCCTGGGTCGCGGGGCGCTCGGTCGCGGCGGTGGACGCGGCGGCGGGCGACGGCACGGAGGGGTGTGCGCGGGGCGCGGCGGCCGGGGCGGTGTGCGGCCGGGGCGCGGCGATTGCCGGGGTGGACAGCAGCCCGGCGAGGGTGACGCAGACAGCGGCGGCGCCGGCGATGCGGCCGACCGTGCTTCTCGGCACGCGTCCGGGCAGCGCGAAGCGATAGCGCATCGGGATTCCTCCACGAAGGGATGCGCCTCTGTGGGGTGTTGAGGCGTGTGAGGCACTGTCTCAGCGCACCGCGCACCCCAACAATGGCGTGTGACATAGCACATGGCACTGGCCGCTCATAACATCGCGGCGCACTCGTGACCTGCCGTTACGCCCCGGCGACGCTCCAGGTGCGCGAGGCCCAGGTACGCAGGTGCGGGGCCTGGGCGACAAGATCGCGGTACGCGTCCGTGGCGGACCGGAACACCGTCTCCACGACGTCGTCGGTGACGGCGTCCGGCCGCCAGGCCAGCACATAACGGCACCACAGCGGGGAGCCCACCAGCGGTTTGACCGAGACGTGCGGGATCGGCCGCAGCGTCGGCTGCACCAGGGACACCCCGAGACCGTCGGCGATCATGCTCTGCAGCTGGGTCTGGTCGCCGAGCCACTCGTGGACGGTCACCGGGGTGAACCCGGCCGCGGCGCAGGCCTCGTAGAACACCCCCGGCCAGCCCGCGCCGTCGTCCGGGGTCACGAACCAGGCGTCCTCGGCGAGGTCGGCGAGCTGCACCTGGGCGCTCTGCCGGAGCCGGTGGCGGGCGGGCAGGGCGACGAAGGTGGGCTCGGTGACGATGCCGCGGTGCCGTACGGCGGTCGAGTGCCGTAGTTCCATGCCCGGGTAGTCGGCGGCGATGGCGGCGTCCACCGCGCCCTCCTCCAGCAGCTCGACGATCCGCGAGGACGCGTAGACGCTGGTGACCGAGAGGGAGAGTTCCGGCAGCCGCGCACGGACCCGGGAGACCGTGCCGGACAGCATGGGCGAGTTCGTCGCGGCCACGCGCAGGGTGCGGCGGGGGCGGGCGGAGGGCGGGCGGTGCCCGATCGCGGCGGCCCGCGCCAGGACGTCCCGGGCCTGCTCGACGACCTCGGCGCCGTACCGGGTCGGCCGGACCCCGCCAGGCCCGCGCTCGAAGAGCGGCTCGCCCAGGTGGCGTTCGATGCGCCGGAGCTGGGTGCTCACGGCAGGCTGCGAGTAGCCCAGCTGTGCGGCGGCACGGCCCACGCTGCCCGCGTCGGCGATCGCGCACAGCACCCGCAGATGCCGCAACTCCAACTCCATCGCTCCACTCCCCGCCCATTCCGGCCCCCGGTGCACTCGCGTGCCGGGTCCGGCCACGCCGGTCTGCCACAGCCGTCGCCGACCGTACGCGCGACCGGCGGACCGAAGCGTTCCATTGTGCCCTCCCGGGCACAAGCCACCGGTCCGCCAGGGCACGGATGCCTGCCGGCGGCGAAGCCCCGGGCGCGGCCCACTCCACGTCCACCGGAGCGCGCCCCCAGCCCTCCCCCGTGCGTGCCTGGACCGAGAGGCGGCTCACCCTCCGGCGCGCCCGGCGTCCGGGGCCACGGTCGGCCTCGACGTCCCGCACACGCCGGCAGGGTTCCGCGCCCGGCGGACACGGCGGAACCGGCGGCTGGTCCAGGCCCGCACCGGTTCCTCCGCACGGCGCCGGTCCTCACCCGAGGCGCGCAGCCGTCTGTGGCCGTACCGGGACCATCGGCCTCGCGGTCCCGGAGGTGAACCGCCCGTACTACGGCCGGCCGGCACGGCCTGAGGGTGAGCATCGAGCAGACCGGCGCCCGCCGCGAGAACGAGCTGGCGGCGCTCTCCTCGTCCCGCAACCGGCTCTACGACGGGCTCATCCTCAGCACCGTCGGCACGGGCCAGGCCGACGTCGAGGCCCTGGAGGTCGACCACCCCGTGGCGATTCTCGGCGAGCGGATCTTCGGCGGCCCGGTGGACCACGTCGCCATGCCCCACGTGGCGGCCTCCGCCGCCGCCACCCGGCATCTGGTCGAGCGGGGCTGTCCCGGGCTGTCCAGGAGGAGTTCGTCGGCCCGTTCTCGCTCGTGATCTGGGAGTCCACGGGCGGCTGAGCAAGCCTAAATAGAGATGGCGTTTGCCTAAAGCTTTTAGGAAGCTGCACAATGGCTTCCGACAGACGGGAGAAACGGTGATGGCGCGTGCGGGGCTGACCACCGAACGCCTGGTGCGGGCCGGCGCGGAGCTGGCCGACGAGGTCGGCTTCGACCAGGTCACGGTGTCCGCGGTGGCCAGGCGGTTCGACGTCAAGGTCGCGAGCCTGTACTCGCATCTGAAGAACTCGCAGGACCTCAAGACGCGGATCGCGCTGCTCGCCCTCGCTGAGCTGGCCGACCGTGCCGCCGAGGCGCTGGCCGGCCGGTCCGGCAAGGACGCCCTCGGCGCCTTCGCGAACGTCTACCGTGACTACGCCCGCGCGCATCCCGGCCGCTACGCGGCGGCCCGCCACCCGCTGGACACCGAGACGGCGGCCGGCAGCGCGGGAGTGCGGATCGCGCAGCTGACCCGGGCCATCTTGCGCGGATACGACCTGAGCGAGCCGGACCAGACCCACGCGGTCCGCCTCCTCGGCAGCGTCTTCCACGGCTACGTCAGCCTGGAGACGGCCGGCGGCTTCAGCCACAGCGTGCCCGACTCGCAGGAGTCCTGGACCCGGATCCTGGACGCCCTCGACTCCCTGCTGCGCAACTGGCCCGCCCAGAGCTGAACCTCACCGCTCCCCCACAGCGATCCCCCGGAAACGCAGGCAGACACGATGCACACCATCCCCCTCACCGCCGACCTGATACGCGGTGCCCTCGAACTGGAGCGCACCGCGCACGGCCTGCTGCCGCACCGGCTGCCCGCCCGGGCCCGCGCCCAGTGCGCCGACCCGCAGCCGGCCCTGGCGGAGTCCCAGCCCTCCGGCGTACGGCTGGCCCTGCGCACCCGCGCCACCACCGTCGAGCTGGACGCCCTGCCGACGAAGCGGGTCTACGTCGGCGCGCCGCCGCGCCCGGACGGCGTGTACGACCTGCTCGTCGACGGACGCCTGGCCGGCAGCGCCTCCCTCACCGACGGCGACACCCTCACCATCGACCTGGGCACCGGCTCCGCCGAACACCGGCCCGGCCCGGTGGGCACCGTGCGCTTCACCGGCCTCCCGGACACCGTCAAGGACGTGGAGATCTGGCTGCCGCACAACGAGACGACCGAGCTGGTCGCGCTGCGCACCGACGCCCCCGTCGAACCCGTACCGGACCGGGGCCGCCGGGTGTGGCTGCACCACGGCAGCTCGATCAGCCACGGCTCGGACGCGGCGAGCCCCACCACCACCTGGCCCGCGCTCGCCGCGTCCCTGGGCGGAGTGGAGCTGATCAATCTCGGGCTGGGCGGCAGCGCGCTGCTCGACCCCTTCACCGCCCGGGCGCTGCGCGACACACCCGCCGACCTGATCAGCGTCAAACTGGGCATCAACCTGGTCAACACCGACCTGATGCGGCTGCGCGCCTTCGGCCCCGCCGTGCACGGCTTCCTGGACACCGTCCGCGAGGGCCACCCCGATGCCCCGCTGCTCGTCGTCTCGCCGGTCCTGTGCCCGCTGCACGAGGACACGCCCGGCCCCACCGCCATGGACCTGACCGCCCTCGGCGAGGGGCGCCTGCGGTACCGGGCCACCGGGGATCCGGCCGAGCGGGCGGCCGGGAAGCTCACCCTGGAGGTCGTCCGGGAGGAGCTGGCCCGGATCGTGCGCGAACGGGCGGCCGAGGACCCTGCCCTGCACTACCTGGACGGCCGTGAGCTGTACGGGGAGGCCGACTTCGCCGAGCTGCCGCTGCCCGACGGCCTGCACCCGGACACCGCCGGCCACCGCCGCATCGG
Source organism: Streptomyces sp. NPDC052721 (assembly GCF_040678315.1). Classification (NCBI taxonomy): domain Bacteria; kingdom Bacillati; phylum Actinomycetota; class Actinomycetes; order Kitasatosporales; family Streptomycetaceae; genus Streptomyces; species Streptomyces sp. NPDC052721. The sequence continues at coordinate 49,198 of NZ_JBFATL010000032.1, forward strand.
CGAGCGGTTCGCGGCGCTGGCGTTCGCCGGGGACGGGCCCTTCGCGGACCGCGCCGCCTGACGAAACGAACCGGCGCCCCGGCTCGCCCTGTACTCCCTCACACCAGGTGCGCGAAGACCACCAGGTTGTCGGTGTAGTCCCGCACCGTGCGGTCGTAGTCCCCGGCGCAGGTGATGAGCCGGACCTCGGGGCGCGACGCGTCCGCGTACACCCGTTCGCTGGGGAAGTCGTCCTTGGCGAAGGTCTCGGCGCTGTCCACGACGAAGTCCGCCGTGCGCCCGTCGGCCCGCTCCACCGAGAACCGGTCGCCGGGCTCCAGCTCGTCGAGGTTGGCGAAGACGGCCGGGGAGGTCACCGTGTCGACGTGTCCGGCGATGATCGCGGTGCCCTGCTCGCCGGGCGAGGCACCGTCGGCGTACCAGCCGACCAGATTGGTGTCGGCGGCGGGCGGCGGCTGCAACTGGCCCGTGTCACCGAGCTCCAGGGAGGTGAAGGGGGCGTTGACGGAGATCTTCGGGATGCGCAGCCGGGTCGGTGCGGACCTCGGCAGCGCGTCGTCGGCCTGCCGGGAGTCGGCCGCCGGCGGGGCGCCGGTGCCCGAGGCCCGGTGCGCCTCCGGCGCGTCGTCCGGCTGGTGGTGACCGCCGAGCACGCTGACGGCGAGGAAGACGGCCGCCACACCCCACAGCGTCAGCCGCCCGCCATAGCCGGCGCGCTGCTCGTCCGCTGCCGGTCCTGACGGGGTCGGGGAAGAGGGATCTGCTGCCATCGGACACCACCTCACTCGGGCACGGCAGCACGGGGATCAGGACGGGGGAAGACGGCGCCGGGTCCGGGGCGGGGCGCAGGGGGCGCGGGCCGCCGACGCGGGGGGGCGCGCCGACGGCGTCCGCAGCCCCTGGGACGTACGGCCCGTCAGGACGCCGGCTGGGCGGCCTTCTTGCGGCGCAGCGCGTAGGCACCGGTGGCGCCTACGGCCAGTACGGCGAGGCCGCCCGCGGTGACACCGGGCGTGGCGAGCGCGCCGCCACCGGTGTGCATGCCACCGCGCGGCTTGTCGTGGTCGTCACCCCAGTCGCCCTTCTCGCTCTTCTCGCCCTTCTCGCCTCGGTCGCCCTTCTCGCCTCGGTCTCCCTTGTCGCCCTTGTCGCCCTTGTCCTGGTCGTCCTTGTCGCGGTAGCTCTCGGGGTCGAACCGGCTGTCGCCGCCCGAACCCCAGTCGTCGCTGCGCACCGCGGCGAGCGCTCCGCCACCCGTGTGCATTCCGCCGCGCGGCCCGTCGTGTTCCCCGCCGCCGCCGCGCTTGTTGCCGTAGTCCTTGTCGTGGTCGCTGTCGGATCCCTTGTCCTGGTCGGAGTCGCTGTCGTGCTCCTTGCTGTACGAGGAGTCGTCCCGGCCGCCGTCGTGCTCGGCCGCTACGGCGAACGCGGCGCCGGGTGTGGCGAAGGATAGGGCGGCGGCGGCAGCCGCCGTTGCCAGGAGCATGCGGGCAGAGCGCATAGTGATGTCCTTCCGCCGTGACCGGGCAGCGGATACCTCATCAGCTGGATGGACCCGGCCTCGACATGAACCACCGTCAGCGAGGCCCCTGACTCCCACCATCCGGGCCGCCCAGCCGGGTCACCACGCCACCCGTCTGCCCCAGCGCACCGGCTCCGGGACCCCTCGTCCGGGTCAATCACCGACGCGGTCGTACGCCTGCCGGAGTGATCGCGTCGTACGACAGCCGGGAACGCCCTCACTCCCCTCCCTGTGCAGCGCCGCCCGAAGGAGGCACCCCATGCCCACGAACACCCGGTACGGGCGACGGGTCCGGCGGCCGGCCGCCGCGTGGGCCGGTGCGCTGCTCGCCGTCACCGCCGGCGCCGCTCCCGCCCGCGCCGGCGCGGACACGGTGACGGAGTATCCGGTGACCACAGCGGCCGGTGCCGAACCCTTCGGCATCACCGCCGGTCCGGACGGCGCTCTGTGGTTCGCGGAGCACGGCGCCGGACGCATCGGGCGGATGGCGGCCGACGGCACGGTCACCGACATCCCGACCTCGGGTCCGGACACCGGCCCGGCCGAGATCGCCCAAGGGCCGGACGGCGCCCTGTGGTTCACCGAGACCACCGCCGGGCGGATCGGCCGCGTCACCCCCTCCGGGCTGCTCACCGAGTTCCCGCTGCCGGCGGCCGGCAGCGGCCCGGCCGGGATCGCGCCCGGCCCGGACGGGGCGTTGTGGTTCACCGAGGCGACCGGGAACCGGATCGGCCGCATCACGACCGCGGGCCGGATCACCGAGTACCCGGTGCCCACGCCGGACGCCTCTCCCCACTCCATCGCGGCGGGCGGCGACGGCGCCCTGTGGTTCACCGAGCTGAACGGCGGCAGGGTCGGGCGGATCACCCCCGCCGGACAGCTCACCGAGTTCCCGCTGCCCGGCGGGGCTTCCGGCTTCCCGGGCGGCATCGTCGCCGGGCCGGGCGGCATGTGGCTCACCGCGTCCGGCGGGCAGGCGGTGGTGCGCGTCGACCGCACCGGGCACGTCACCCGGTTCCCGCTGCCCGGCCCGGACAGCCTGCCCGGCGGCATCACGCGCGGGCCCGACGGCCGGGTCTGGTACGCCGACCAGGCCGGCCGCGTCGGCAGGATCACCGCGACCGGCACCATCACCACCTTCCCGGTGCCGGACGGTGGCGAGAAGGTGCCGCTGCGGCTGACGGCCGGGCCCGGCGGGGCCGTGTGGTTCACGGAGCTGCTCGGCAACGCCATCGGGCGGATCCGGGTCCCCTCCCGGTGAGCCCTCGTGGCCGCCGTCCTCTCCTGGCCGCCGCCCCCTTGTTATGACCGCTGTCATAACGCAGGCTGGTGGCGACAGCACGTCAACGCCGACGCGGTGGGAGGAAGCAGTGGCGGACGGGATGGCGCGGGCCCTGTGGGAGCGGTACGAACCGGTACACGGTCTCGTGTACTTCGCACCGGAGGCGCGCCGGGCCGCGGACGGGCTCGGACTGCGCGGGTTCTGGATGGGCTACTTCGCGCTGCGTGCCGCCCCGCTCGGCGCCGCGCCCCCGGCCGTGGTGACGAGCTGCTTCTACGTCTTCCACCCGGCCCGGGTGACCCGGGCGCTGCCGGACGCCTGGTCGTACGCCACCCCGGCGGACACGCTGACGGCCCGGCTGGAGGCGATGGACGCGGCGATGACCCGCCTGTTCGGGGCGGACACCGTCGGCTCCGCCGCGTTCACGCAGGCCGCGGACCTCGCCTGGGAGGCCGCCGCGGGCGCGGACACCACGGGCCGGGTGCTCGGCGCCGCCAATCAGGCGCTGGAGCGGCCGGGCAAGCCCACCGCCCGCCTGTGGCAGGCCCTGACGACCCTGCGTGAGCACCGGGGCGACTCCCATGTGGCGGTGCTGGTAGGCCTGGGCCTCGGGCCGGTGGAGGCCATGGTGCTCAAGGCGGCGGCCGGCGAGTCCGACGCGGCCTTCCTGCGCGAGACCCGGAGGTGGCCGCAGGACGAGTGGGCGGCGGCCGTGGCCCGGCTGCGCGCCGACGGCCGGCTCACGGCGGAGGGCGCGCTGACGCCGGCGGGGGCCGCCCTGCGCGCGGAGGCCGAGGCGCTCACCGACGCGGCGGCCGAGGGACCGTGGACCGCGCTGGGCGCCGAGCGGAGCGGACGTCTGGCCGCGCTGCTGGAGCCGCTGGCCCGCACGGTCGGGGAGTCGGGCCTGCTGCCGCCCGGGAATCCGGTGGGGCTGACCCGGGGGACGTACCCCGTCGGCCGCTGAGGGCGCTCCGGACGCCGGCGCCCCGCCCGGGGTACCGGGCCGGGGCGCCGTACCAGTGGCGGGGTGGTGCGGGCCACCAGGTGACCGGCAGCCACTCGGGGATCGCTTCAGCGCCATCAGCACGGATGCCGCGGTCACGGGGTAGCGATCGCATCGGTATGGCTGAAAACAGTCGCATCAAGGGGGGAAGTGCCCGGCGAGTGGCCTGGATGACGGGTCGTACGCTGGGGCCGTGGTCAACCGAGACGAGGATCCGGCACAGGTGGCGGCCCGGCTCACCGGGCGTCCGGCCGGCGAGGTCCGGCGGTCGTCGGGCTCGCCCGCCGAAGTGCTGCTGGACGGTGGCACACCGGTGATGGTCAAGCGTGGCGGCGGCCCCGGCGCGGTGCGCGCCGAGGTGGCGGGACTGCGCTGGCTGGCCGCGGCGGACGCGGTCCGGGTGCCGGCGGTGCTCGGGCACGACGAGCACTGGATGGTGACCGAGCGGGTGCCCACCGGCTCTCCGGACCCCGAGGCAGCGCTGCGTTTCGGCCAGGCCCTGGCCGCGCTGCACGCGGCCGGCGCACCGCACTTCGGGGCACCGCCGCCCGACGGACCCGAGGACGCCTACATCGGCCTCGCCCCCCTGCGCAACGCACCGGGCACCGACTGGCCCCGCTGGTACGCCGAGCACCGCGTGCTGCCGTATGTGCGCGGCGCGGTCGACCGCGGCACGCTCCGGCCGGGCGAGGCGGCGGTGTTCGAGCGGGTCTGCGCGCGGCTCCCGGAGCTGTCGGGGCCGGCCGAGCCGCCCACCCGGCTGCACGGAGACCTGTGGAACGGGAACGTGCTGTGGGGCGCCGACGGCGAGGTCCGGCTGATCGACCCGGCCGCGCACGGCGGACACCGGGAGACCGACCTGGCGATGCTCCGGCTGTTCGGCTGCCCCCATCTGGACCGGGTGCTCGCCGGGTATCAGCGGGCGGCACCCCTGGCCGACGGCTGGCGGGACCGGGTGGGGCTGCACCAGCTCTTCCCGCTGCTGGTGCACGCGGTGCTGTTCGGGCGGGGATACGCCGAACAGGCGCTGGCGGCGGCACGGGGTGCGCTGGCGCGATGACCCCGGAAGGAACCCTTCCGAAGGGTGCTCACTCTACGTAAGGAAACCAATCACCCGTTCGACTCGTATAAGGACGTGAAAGCCGAATCAGGGAGAGACCATGCAACCGTTCACGCTCAACTACGCACGGCCCGCAGTGCAGTTGGACGTCACCGCTCCGTATGTGTACGACTCCGGACTGCAGTTGAACGTCCTCCCGGACGGACGGATCGCCGCCACCGACCACGCGACCCTCAGAGCACTCGGAACCACGACCTCGACCGCCGGTTCCAAGACGCACTTCGACGACTGAACCGCGGGCTTCCACAGATGACCGTGCTCATCCTGACCAGTGAAGAGGACGTGACGGCGGACATGGTGGTCCTCCGGCTGGGCGAGGCGGGCGTGCCCGTCGTCCGGCTCGACCCCGCCGATCTCACCAACGGGGTGGCGCTGTCGGGCGAGTACGTGCGAGGCGCCTGCCGGGGGCATCTGTCCGTCGGCGGGCGCCTGGTGAGCATGAACGGCCTGCGCTCCGTCTGGGTGCGCAGGCCGGGCGACCCGGCCGCCCGCGCCGCCCAGCCGTCCGCCTGGCTGACCGAGGAGTCCTCGCAGGCGCTGTACGGCATGCTGCGCTGCACGGACGCCCGCTGGATGAACCATCCGGACGCCGCGCGCCGGGCCCGGCACAAGCCCTGGCAGCTCCGTCTGGCCCAGCGCAGCGGCCTCGCGGTGCCGGCCACCCTGATCACGACGTTCCCGCAGGCGGCGCGGGAGTTCGCGGAACGCTTCCCGGACCTGGTGGTCAAGCCGGTCTCCGGGGCGCACCCGCAGGAGCCGCCCCGGGCGGTGCCGACCAGCCGGGTCGCGCCGGACGCCGACTTCACGGCGGTCGCCTTCGGCCCGACCCTGCTGCAACGGCGGATCGCGAAGCGGGCCGACGTCCGGCTCACCGTCGTCGGCGACACGCTGCTGGCCGCGCGCAAGCCCGCCGACCCGGACGCCCACCCGGACGACGTGGACGTCCGCTTCGCCCCGTCGGTCTCCCTCTGGCTGCCCGCGGACGTGCCGCCCCGCGTCGCCGAGGGCGTGCTGCGCTACATGGCCGGCGCGGAACTGGCGTACGGCGCCTTCGACTTCGCGGAGGACGCCGACGGGATCTGGTGGTTCCTGGAGTGCAACCAGTCCGGCCAGTTCGGCTTCGTGGAGATGGACACCGGTCAGCCGATCGCCGCGACCATCGCCAAGTGGCTCGCGGAACAAGGCGATGCCGGCCGCGGGTGTGCGGACGGCGACCGGAGCGCGGCATCGTGAGGGTGCGGGGATCGGCTCGGAGAAAGGAACGCGACATGCGCATCGGACTGCTGGGAACGGGCCCGTGGGCCAAGGCGGCGTACGCCCCCGCCCTGGCCGGGCACACCGGCGTGGAGTTCGCCGGGGTGTGGGGGCGCCGGCCGGAGGCGGCCACGGCGCTCGCGGAGCAGTACGGCGTGACCGCGTACGCCGACGTGGACGCGCTGCTGGCCGACGTGGACGCGGTGGCGGTGGCCCTGCCGCCGTCCGTGCAGGCCGAGTTGGCGGTGCGGGCGGCCCGGGCGGGCCGCCATCTGCTGCTGGACAAGCCGCTGGCGGTGTCGGTCGCCGAGGGGCGGGCCGTCGTGGAGGCGGTGGAGCAGGCCGGGGTGGCGTCGGTGGTGTTCTTCACCACGCGCTTCCAGAAGGAGCCGGAGGCCTGGATCGACGAACAGGCGGCCGTGGCGGGCTGGTTCACTGCGCGGGCGCAGTGGCTGGGCGCGGTGTTCACGAGCGACAGCCCGTTCGCGGCCTCGCCGTGGCGGCGGGAGAAGGGCGCGCTGTGGGACGTCGGCCCGCACGCCCTGTCGGTGCTGCTGCCGGTCCTCGGCGACGTACGGCAGGTCGTGGCGGCGGCGCACGGTCCGGCGGACACCGTGCACCTGGTGCTCGACCACTCCACCGGCGCGTCGAGCACCCTCACGCTGAGTCTGACCGCCCCGGCGGCGGCGGCCGGGGCCGACGTGGAACTGCGCGGCGAGGCCGGCGTGACGGTCCTGCCGGGCAGTTCCGAGGGAGCGGTCCCCGCGCTCGCCCGGGCCACCGACGCGCTGGTGCGGGCGGCCCGCACGGGCCGGCCGCACTCCTGCGACGCCGCGTTCGGCCTCCGGGTCACCGAGATCCTGGCCACGGCGGAGGCACGGCTGGCGGGCGGCAGGGCCTGAGCGGCCGGGGTGCCGGGGAGGGGAGGCAGACCCCCTTCCCCGGCACCGCCGGTCACCGCGCCGTCAGCTCGTCATCCGGCCCCGACCTCATGGTCGGTCCAATAGTTGACGCGTTCCCGCAGGACGGGGTAGCCGGCCCTGGTGAAGTGGGCGGCCATCGGGACGTTGCCCTGGTCGGTGGCGGCGGCGATGAACTCGGCGCCCTGTTCGACCAGGAAGTGGGTGCACTCGACGAGCAGGTCGTAGGCGTAGCCGTGGCCGCGGTGTTCCGGCACCACGCCGATGAAGGCGACGCACGGCCCGCCGGGGTTGCGCGCCGGGATGTGGATGCCGACCGGGTCGCCCTGCGGCGTGCGGGCGATCTGCCACCACTCGCGCGGTGACGGGAACCAGCGCAGGATCTCCAGGTCCTCCCGGGCCGCCTGGTCCACGCCTCCCTGCTCGATGGCCCGGCGGGCGTGGGCGTCGAGCGTGCCGGAGTTGATGCGGCGCAGCAGGTCGAGGAACACGGTGTCGTCCGGTTCGGCGGTGTACAGGAGCCGTCCGGGCCGCTCGGGCAGTCCCCGGTCCGAGGTCCAGCGGTAGAGGAAGCGCTCCACCAGGGGTGTGTAGCCGGCCTGGCGCGCGGCACTCTCCCGGACGGCCACCGCGTCCCGCCGCAGCGGGTCGTCGCGCCAGCCTGTGGGCAGGTCGAGTTCGAGTTCGGGTGTCTTCCAGGGCGCCGTCCGCAGCAGCTCGGCACCCGCCTCCTCCTCGCCCTCGGCGACGTCGAACCAGTTGATGACCAGCGGCTCGGGGTCCTCGGGGCGGCCCCACCAGGCGGCGCGCGCCACGGTGCGGCCGTCGCGCAGGGCGATGCGCTGCCAGTCGGGGCGGTAGTGGGTGCTGCGGTGCTTGTCGCTCAGCGCGAGCGGGTCCGGCATGGTGCGGAAAAGGTGAGCACTGCTCTCGTCGAGCGTGCGGATGACCACGTCGGTCAAGGAATCCTCCGGGATGCGTACGGTGTGCGCGCTCCCGGTCTGATCAGACGTGACACGCCCGCGGCACGGGGAGGGGGGAGCGCTGCTCGGTGGTGATCCACATGACACTCGCCTCCTCATCCGTCCGTCTCGGGCGTGATGATCACAGGTTAGGGGGCCGGCCGACCGGGGTCCACCCTTTTTCTGAGGGGTGTTTCCGCTCGGCATTCCGCGGGTTGTCCCGCGCGGCGCGGTACGCCGGCGGCGGCGTAACTTGGGGATGTGGAATCGGTGCGCGGCCGGTCGTCGCGCGGGGACCGTCAGGATCGCGGCTGGCTGCGGGGCGCGCCACCGCCGTGGTGGATACGCGTGCTGCCCGTGCTGCTGCTCGCGGCCGTCGGCTCGGCCACGCTGGTCACGCCGCACGCGCGCGATCTCGGCTTCCTGCTGGGCGCCATCCCGCCGCTGGCCGTCCTGTCCTACGGCCCGCTGCTGACCGGTCTCCTCGGTGTGGGCGCGATCGTGGTGCTGAACCTCCCGGCCACCCATCTGAACCTCCCCGGCAACACGGATGTGCTCACCATCGCGTTCGTGGCCGCGCTGAGCGTGTTCGTGTCCTACGTACGCAGCCACCGCGACGCCCAGCTGGACACCGAGCGGGCGATCGGCGAGGCGGTGCAGCGGGCCGTGCTGCCGCCGCTGCCGGACCGGGTCGCTCGGGTCGGGTGCGCGTCCTTCTACCGGGCCGCGCAGGACGGGACGCTGGTGGGCGGTGACTTCTTCGACGTGCGGAAGGGGCCGTGCGGCGTGCGCGCGGTGATGGGTGACGTGCAGGGGCACGGGCTGGCGGCGGTCGCGACGGTGGTGTCGCTGCTGGGGGCGTTCCGGGAGGCCGCCCTGGACCAGCCGGACCTGGAGTCGGTGGCCGCCCGGCTGGACCGCCGGCTCGCGGTGGACTCGGCGGACGTCCGGCACGGGGAGCTGTTCGCGACGGCCCTGCTGCTGGAGTTCGCGGCGGACACGGCCGCGGTCCGGCTGGTGGCCTGCGGTCATCCGGCGCCGGTGCTGCTGCACGGGGGACAGGCCCGGGAGGTGACCGTCGCGCCCGGTCCGCCGTTGGGCATCGGGCTCCTCGGGGTCGATCCGCCGAAGGAGATCACCGTGACGCTCGCTCCGGACGACCGGCTGTTCCTGGCCTCCGACGGCGTGTGGGAGGCGCGGGACGGCTCCGGCACCTTCTACCCGCTGCCGGAGCGGCTGGCCGCCCTGGCCGGCACCCCGTCCGCCGAGCTGCCCGGCGCGGTGTGGGCGGACCTGGCACGGCGGCGCTACGCGATCCGCGACGACGTCACCATGCTGGTGCTGACGCCCGGGTCACCGGTCCCCTGACCTCGTTGTTCCCGCCGGTCAGCCCACGTCCCACAGGAAGCGGTGGGTGTGGATGCCGAAGTACGGGAAGGACCGGATCTCCCGGACGCCCTCGATGGGGCGCACCACGTCGTTGACGAAGTCGAGCAGTTCCTTCGGGCCGGGTGCGACCACCTCGGCGAAGAGGTCGAAGCCGCCCGAGGTGAGCACCGAGTAGACGACCTCGGGGCGCTCGGCGAGGGTGTCGGCGACGGTCCGGGGGTCGCCGTCGACGCCGATGCCGAGGAGGGCCATGGCCTGTCCGCCCATGGCCATCGGGTCGGTGACGCCGACCACCTGGACCGCCTTGGAGTCCAGCAGCCGCTGCAGGCGCTGCCGGGCCGCCGAGGCGGACAGCCCGACCTTGGGGCCGAGGTCGGCGTAGGCGATACGGCCGTCGGTCTGCAGTTCGCGCAGGATGGCCCGGTCGATGTCGTCCATGTCCTTCATCTCGTCCGGCTCTCTTCCTCAGGCGGCCAGTTCGGCGAGCGCGGCGGCGAACACCTCGGTGTGGGTGTCGACGTCCCGCTCGGTGGTGTCCGGGCACATCAGCGCCATGTTGTGGAACGGGGTGAGCAGGATGCCCCGGTTGGCGAGGTAGAGGTGCAGGAAGTCCTCCAGCTCCGGGTCGGAGACCGCCGCGGACTCGGTGCCGGTGCGCGGGGCCGGGGAGGTGAAGCGGTACTCGGTGCGGGCGCCGAGCCGGCTGACCGACCAGGGCAGCCGGTGGGCCTCGATGCCGGCCCGGACGCCCGCCTCGAAGCGCTCGGCGAGGGTCGCCATCCGGGCGAACGCCTCGTCGGTCAGCACGTGCTCCAGGGTGGCGCGGGTGGCCGCGACCGACAGCGCGTTGCCCGCGAGGGTACCGCCGACACCGCCCATGTCGACGAGATCCAGGTCGGTACGGCCCAGCAGCCGGTCGGCGAGTTCGGCGGACAGGCCGTAGGCGCCGGCCGGGATGCCGCCGCCGATCGCCTTGCCGATGGTGAGCAGGTCGGGCTCCAGGTCCCAGGCGGCCGTGCAGCCGCCCGGCCCGGCGGAGAAGGTGTGGGTCTCGTCGTTGATGAGCAGGGCGCCGTACCGCCGGGTCAGCTCGCGGACGCCGGTGAGGTAGCCGGGTTCGGGCAGCACGATGCCGATGTTGGTGAGGGCGGGCTCCATCAGCACGGCGGCGACGTCACCGTGGGCCAGCTCCCGCTCCAGCCCGGCGAGGTCGTTGAACTCGGCGACCCTGCTGGTCAGCGTCACGTCGCAGGGCGCGCCGACGTTGCCGGGGCGCGCGGCGCCGGTGCCGTCCGGGCCGGTGACGATCAGCGACTCGTCCACGCTGCCGTGGTAGCAGTAGCTGTTGACCAGGATCTTCGGCCGGCCGGTGACGGCCCGGGCGAGCCGGATCGCCCAGCGGTTGGCGTCGGTCGCGGTGAGCGAGAAGCTCCAGCGGGCCAGGCCGAAGCGCCGGGCCAGTTCGGCGCCGACCCACTCGGCGTCCTCGGTGGGCAGCATGGCGGTGGCCCCGCCCAGTTCGGCGTACCGGCGGTGCACCGCCTCGGTGACGGCGGCGGGCGAGTGGCCGGCCATCGCGCCGGTGTCCCCGAGGCAGAAGTCGATGTACGCGTGCCCGTCGACGTCGGTGACCCGGGCGCCGCGCGCCCCGGCCAGATAGCGCGGAAATGCGCCGGCGGTCTTGTTCATCCAGGTCATCGGCACCCGGCCGAAGAGGTGGTCGGCGCGCGCGTACGCCGCCCGGGAGCGCGGGTTGCGGCGTTCGGCCTCGGCGCTCTCGCGGGCCAGTAGGGCGGGCAGACGCGTGCGGTCCATGGGGCACCTCAACAGAGACGGGGAAGGAATGCCGTGAGCATACGACGGAAATGACGCCGATCTCAAGACTAGACGCTCGATTCAATTGCCATGACGCTCAAATCGAGCGCGCTGGGTCCGCTCCGTTCCCGGACAGGTGACGCCTGCATGTGTCTCGACTGACGCACCGGCACGCGGCGTTCGAACGTCCCGCCTCAAACGCCAGGCCACGCCACCCCTTCCGCCGCGTAGAAATATCCACAACCATGCACGGGCGAGCGAGGACATCCGGAGCAGTGCATGACGAACAGGATGTGGATGCGGGGCGTGGAGTGGCTGGCGGCGGCGTCGGCCGACCCGCGCGCCTGCAAACGGGAATGGGACCACGGCGAGGGCATCGCACTGCTGGAGGCGGGCCGCTTCTGGGACGTGCTGAGCGTCCCCGAGCGGCTGGGGCTGCTCACCCTGGACCTGCTGTGGCGGCCCGGCCTGCCCGTGCCGGGTCCGACGCTGGTGGACACGGCGGCCGGGCGGGTCGGGTTCTTCCTGCCGCCGGACCCGTCGGGCGGCTGGATCGGCGCCGGGCTGCGGTACGCGACCAAGGGCTCCTGGGTCGCCGTACCACCGCCGTACCGGCCCGCGCGCTTCCTGGAGTGGCTCGTGCCGCCCGACGGCACCGCCACGCTGCACGCGCCCGGCGCCCTGGAGGAGGCGCTACAGCGGGCCAACGGCACGCTGGCGGTGCTCGCCCCGCTGTGCGGGCAGTACCGGTAGCGGTTCAGAGGTGCTTGGCCTCACGCCGGGCGCCGCGGGTGCGGCCCGAGAGGGCGGCCCACAGCGCGTCCGGCTCGGCGGGGACGGTCCGCCCCTGCGCCCGCCACTCCGCGACGAGCCCGGCGTAGATCGGCTCCCCGGTACGGTCCATCTGGCGCAGCCGGCGCATCCGGTCCATGCGCTCCATCCGGTCCATCCAGTCCAAGCGGTTCATGCCGGGGCAACGCCCGGGACCCGCCACCGGTACGCCCCACACCGCGCGCTCACCGGGTCGGGTGATTCCATCGCCCGAACGAGGCCTTCCACCCGTCAGACAAGCATTCCGTCGGTTGGGGGGTGTCCTGGGCTGGGACGGGACGGGGCCGGAGGGGGGCGTTCCGTCCGGCGCGCGCCGCGTGTCGGGCGCTTCTATGCTGGGGAGGTCCGAGCTCCGACGTCCGCCCCGCGCACGGTCGCCCCTCACGTGCTTGGAGTCAGCCCATGTCGCCCACGTCCCGCCTGCGCCGGGGAGCCATGGCCGCCGTACTGGCGGGAACGCTGTGCGCGCCGCTCACGGCAGGGGCCGTACCGGACGCGTCCGTCGCCGCCCCGCCCAGCCCGTCGGCCTCGGAACCGGACGTACGCGCCCTCTCCCCCGCCGTGACACGCCAACTCGACGCGACCGTACGGCGGGTGATGCGCGAGGCGAACGTGCCGGGCGTGACCGTGGGCATCTGGACACCGGGCCGGGACGGTTACGTCCGCTCGTTCGGCGTCGCCGACAAGGCGACCGGCCGGAAGATGACGCCGGACCTGTACACGCGCATCGGCAGCGAGACGAAGACGTTCACCGTGACAGCGCTGCTGCAACTGGTGGACCGGGGAAAGGTCGGCCTCGACGACACGATCGGCAGGTACGTCGACGGCGTACCCAACGGGGACCGGATCACGCTCCGCCAGCTGGCCGGCATGCGCAGCGGACTGTTCAACTACTCCGAGGACGACGACTTCTTCAAGGCGCTCACCTCCGACCCCCACCGCCCCTTCACGCCACGGCAGTTGCTCGACTACGCCTTCAGGCATCCGGTGCTGTTCCCGCCGGGCGCGGAGTTCTCCTACAGCAACACGAATCTCATTCTGCTCGGTCTGGTCGTGGAGAAGGAGAGCGGTCAGCGCCTCGGGGACTACGTCCAGCAGCACATCCTCGGCCCGGCCGGCATGAAGCACACGCTCTTCCCGCGGGGCAGCGAGTTCCCCACCCCGCACGCGCAGGGCTACACCGACCAGACCGCGAACGGGAAGGTCGCCGACACGGCCGGCTGGAACCCGTCCTGGGGCTGGGCCGCCGGGGCGATGATCTCCACACTGGACGACCTGCGCGTCTGGGCGCCCACGGTCGCCACCGGCGAACTGCCCGACGGCAGACGCCTGATCAGCCCCGCCACGCAGAAGCAGCGCCTCATCACCCCGGCGACCCCGATCCCGGGCGCCGGCTACGGGCTGGGCATCTTCGACGTACAGGGCTGGCTCGGCCACAACGGCTCCCTGCCCGGCTACGAGTCGCTGACCATCTACTTTCCGACGACGCGCACGACCCTCGTCGTCCTCCTCAACACCGACATCAACCACGACGACGAGGAACCCAGCACACTGTTCGGCCGGGCGATCACGGAAATCATCTCTCCGCGACACGTGTTCGACCTGCCGGCCGCACCCGCGGCCAGATAGGACCAGCTCGGTCAGTCATCGGCCCGTTCCGCCGGCGGCCTGGGGGGGGTGGCCGCCGGCGGAGACGCCGCGCCCCGGGCGGGGGGAAGGCCCTGGGCGGCTCAGAGGTCGGATGCCCTGGAATCCGGGAAGTACGCCGACGAATTCCGGCTGATTCCCAGATTCCCACCGTAGGCGTTGGTCACCCACTGCAACTGGGCGGTGGACGCGTGCAGTTCGCGCCGCCGGGCGGCGGCGGTGGCCGGCGCCGTGGGCGACACGGAAGACGCCGGCGGCGCGGGCACGGCGCAGTGATCCACGGGTGACACAGGAGAACGCCCACGACGGCATACGCCCCTCCGGGACCGGCGACGGCGCGTACGGGCGCCGACGCCGTAGGGGGCTACGGTTCCGTGGGCAGCGGAATGGAGCCCGCGGCGGCCTCGCGGACCGTGACGCCCTCGTGCCCGGCGACGTGGCGCAGCAGGTTGAGGTGTCCCTCGGGCGGCTTGGGAAGGGCGTGGTCGCGGGTGACGAGCCGGTCCGGGGCCCGGTGCGGCGCGGGCACGGCATCGGCGAGCGCCGAGGCGCCCCACGCCCCACGACGGCATAAGCTCGGCAGATGGCGAAGTACTTCGACGTGCACCCCGAGAACCCGCAGCCGCGCAGCATCGGCCAGGTCGCCGACGCGGTCCGCTCGGGGGCACTCATCGCATACCCGACCGACTCCTGTTACGCGCTCGGCTGCCGGCTGGGCAGCCGGGACGGCATGGACCGGATCCGCTCCATCCGCCGGCTGGACAACCGGCACCACTTCACCCTGATGTGCCGGGACTTCGCGCAGCTCGGCCAGTTCGTCCGGGTGGACAACGACGTGTTCCGGGCCGTGAAGGCGTCGACGCCGGGCAGCTACACGTTCATCCTGCCGGCCACCCGCGAGGTGCCGCGCATGCTCCAGCACCCGAAGAAGAAGACCGTGGGCGTGCGCATCCCCGACCACGTGGTCACCCAGGCGCTGCTGGCGGAGCTGGGTGAGCCGCTGCTGTCCAGCACACTGCTGCTGCCGGACGAGCAGGAGCCGCTGACCCAGGGCTGGGAGATCAAGGACCGGCTCGACCATGTGGTGGACGCCGTCGTCGACTCGGGTGACTGCGGCACCGAGCCGACGACGGTCGTCGACTTCTCCGGTGGCGAGGCGGAGATCGTCCGGCGGGGCGCCGGGGACACCAGCCGTTTCGAGTGAGCGCCGAGGGCATCGGGTGGGACCGGGTGAGCGCCGGGGCACCGGCCGGGTGCGCCGGACTGGATCTTGCGTGGCAGCATGGCCGTAGCCGCGGCGCCGGGCGGGCATCCGCCGCCCGGCGCCATCCCCGAGGGAGGGCCTTCTCACCATGACCGATGTCCGGGCGACCGCCGTCGACATCCCCACCGAGGACGGCGTCGCCGACGCGTATCTCGTCCACCCGGCCGACGGCCGCCCCCGTCCGGCCGTCCTCTTCTACCAGGACGCCTACGGTCTGCGGCCGTATCTGCGGTCGATGGCCGACCGGCTCGCCGGCGCCGGCTACACGGTGCTGGTGCCGAACGTGTTCTACCGCCTGGGCCGGGCGCCGGTCCTGGAACTGCCCGAGTTCATCGATCCGGGCGCCGACCCGACCCTCTGGGAGCGGCTCGGCCCGATCGTGGCCGGACTGACGCCGGACCAGGTCAGGCGGGACGCGGACGCCTGTCTGCGGTGGCTGGCCGACAGCCCGGTCGCGGCCGACGGCCCGGTCGCGCTGACCGGCTACTGCATGGGCGCCCGGCTCGTGCTGTGGACCGCGGGCGCCCACCCGGACCGGGTCGCGGCGGGGGCCGGGTTCCACGGCGGGCGCCTCGCCACCGACGACCCGGACAGCCCGCACCTTCAGGCCCCGAACATCACCGCTGAGCTGTACTTCGGGCACGCCGACGAGGACCCGTCGCTGCCCCCGGAGCAGGTGGCGCGCTTCGAGGAGGCGTTGACCGCCGCCGGGGTACGGCACACCAGCGAGGTGTACGCCGGCGCCCACCACGGCTACACCCAGGCGGACACCCCGGCTTACGACCGGAAGGCCGACGAGCGGCACTGGGCGGCCCTGCTCGACTTGCTCAAGCGCACGTTCTGACGCCGGGACCCGGCGCCCGCCCCCCGAGCGGTCGCCGGGCCGATCCTGTTCACCTCATTGACATGAACGCGTCTCGGCATGAATCTGAGAGCGCTCTCAAACCGGTACGGACCAAGTCCGTACGACCCCGACCCCACACGGAGGTGGAGAGTGCCTCACAGGCCCACCCGCCGCGCGCTTCCCCGTCGCGCGCTCCCCCTGGCCGCCGCCGCGGCGCTGCTCGGCGGACTGCTCGCCCTCGGCGCACCGGAGCGCGCCGACGCCGCCGTCCCCGACACCATCCCCCTGAAGATCACCAACAACTCGGGCCGTTCCGAGCCGGTGTACCTCTACGACCTCGGCACCCAGCTGTCCTCGGGACGGCAGGGCTGGGCCGACGCGAGCGGCGCCTTCCACGCCTGGCCGGCGGGCGGCAATCCGCCGACTCCCGCACCGGACGCGGCGATACCCGGCCCGGCCGCCGGACAGTCCACGACCATCCGCATCCCCAAGTTCTCCGGCCGCATCTACTTCTCGTACGGCCGGAAGCTCGACTTCAGGCTCACCACGGGCGGGTTGGTGCAGCCGGCCGTCCAGAACCCGTCCGACCCCAACCGGAACATCCTCTTCAACTGGTCGGAGTACACGCTCAACGACTCCGGGCTGTGGCTCAACAGCACCCAGGTGGACATGTTCTCGGCGCCGTACGCGGTCGGGGTGCAGCGGGCCGACGGCAGCGTGAGCAGCACCGGGCATCTGAAGTCCGGTGGCTGGACCGGCTTCTTCAACGCGCTGCGCGGACAGCCGGGCGGCTGGGCGGGCCTGATCCAGACCCGCTCCGACGGCACCGTGCTGCGCGCGCTGTCCCCGCTGTACGGCGTGGAGACCGGCGCGCTGCCGGCGAACGTGATGGACGACTACGTCAACCGGGTCTGGCAGAAGTACACGACCTCCACCCTGACCGTCACGCCGTTCGCGGACCAGCCGAACACCAAGTACTACGGCCGTGTCTCCGGGAACGTCATGAACTTCACCAACGCCTCCGGTGCGGTCGTCACCAGCTTCCAGAAGCCGGACGCGGCCAGCATCTTCGGCTGCCACAAGCTGCTGGACGCCCCCAACGACAACGTCCGCGGGCCCATCTCCCGCACGCTGTGCGCCGGTTTCAACCGGTCGACCCTGCTGGTGAACCCCAACCAGCCGGACACCACGACGGCGAACTTCTACCAGGACACGGTGACCAACCACTACGCGCGCAAGATCCACGCGCAGATGGCCGACGGAAAGGCGTACGCGTTCGCCTTCGACGACGTCGGCAACCAGGAGTCCCTGGTGCACGACGGCAGCCCGCGGCAGGCGTATCTGACGCTGGATCCGCTGAGCTGACACGAGAGCGGTCCCGCACCCGGCTGTCCGGGTGCGGGACCGCTGTCGTCGGTGCCGGCTCAGCCGGTCGTCAGGGCCGTGTCGTCCACGACGAAGCTGGTCTGGAGGGAGGAGTCCTCCACACCGTTGAACTTCAGCGTGACCGTCGAGCCCGCCAGCGAGGAGAGGTCGAAGGTCTTCTGGGTGTAGCCGGAGGCCGCGTTCAGGTTCGAGTAGGTGGCGAGGGTCTTCGAACCGGCGGTCACCGTCAGCTTGTCGTACTGGGTGCTGGTGGTGGTCTCGGCGGTGTCGATGTGCAGGTAGAAGGTCAGGGTCGCCTTGCAGCCCGCGGGGATGGTCACCGACTGGGACAGGGTGTCGGTGTGCGAGGAGCCGTACCCGTCCAGCCAGGCCTTGTAGGAGCCGCTGTGGGAGGCCTCACCGCTGTCGGTGGTGATGACGCCGCTGGTCGCGGTCCAGCCGGTGCTGCCCGACTCGAAGCCGGGGTTGCTCAGCAGCTGGGTCGGGGTGCAGCCGCCGCCGGTCGCGCTGACCGTCCAGCCGAAGGTGGCGGTGCCGGTCGCGCCGGTGGAGTCCTTCACCGTGACGGTGGTGCTGGACGTGCCCGCCGCGGTGGGCGTACCCGAGATCAGACCGGTCGAGCTGTTGATCGACAGGCCGGCGGGCAGACCGGAGGCGCTGTAGGTCAGCGCGCCGCTGTTGGTGCTGCTCGCCTGGATCTGCAGGTTCACGGCGGTGCCGACGGTGGAGGACTGGCTGCCCGGGTTGGTGACCGTCACCCCGCTGCTCGGCGGGTTGATGTGGCTGCCGACGTTGATGCCGGCGAAGGCGTTGCCCACCCCGGCGTACTGCGTGGAGTTGGTGCCGTACAGCGCGGCGGCGGCGTTGAGGGCGGCGGTGCGGGCGCCGGCGTAGTTGGTGCTGGACGTCATGTACGTCGTCAGCGCCTTGTACCAGATCTTCAGGGCGGCGTCGCGGCCGATGCCGGTGACGGCGACGCCGTCGGAGGTCGGGCTGTTGTAGGTCACGCCGTTGACGACCTTGGTGCCGCTGCCCTCGGACAGCAGGTAGAACATGTGGTTCGCCGGGCCCGAGGAGTAGTGCACGTCCAGGTTGCCGACGCCGGAGTACCAGCTGTCCGCCGAACCGCCGTCCTTGCTCGGCTTGTCCATGTACCGCAGCGGCGAGCCGTCGCCGTTGATGTCGATCTTCTCGCCGATGAGGTAGTCGCCGACGTCCTTGGAGTTGTTCGCGTAGAACTCCACGCCCGTGCCGAAGATGTCGGAGGTCGCCTCGTTCAGCCCGCCCGACTCACCGCTGTACTCCAGACCGGCGGTGTTGGAGGTGACGCCGTGGCTCATCTCGTGGCCGGCCACGTCCAGCGAGGTCAGGGCGTGGGTGTTGCCCGAGCCGTCGCCGTAGGTCATGCAGAAGCAGCTGTCGTCCCAGAAGGCGTTGACGTAGCCGCTGCTGTAGTGGACGCGGCTGTAGGCGGCGACGCCGTCGTTCTTGATGCCGCTGCGCCCGAAGGTGTTCTTGTAGAAGTCCCAGGTCTCCTGGGCGCCGTAGGCGGCGTCGGCGCCGGCGGTCTGGGTGTTGGAGCCGGTCCCGTCGCCCCAGACGTCGTCGGCGTCGGTCATCAGGGTGCCGGTGCCGGAGGTGCCCCGGTTGAGGTTGTACGTCTTGTGGCCGCCGCGCGTGGTGTCGTACAGCTGGTACGTCGAGCCCGACAGCGTGGTGTTCAGGGTGACGGTGCCGCTGTACTGGGTGTTGCCGGTGCCGGTCTTGATCGCCTGGTACCGGTACAGCTCCTTGCCGGTGGTGGCGTCGGTGATGACGTGCAACTGGCTGGGGGTGCCGTCGTCCTGGAAGCCGCCGACCACCGTCTCCCAGGCGAGCTTCGGGGTGCCGTTGCCGGCCCAGATCACCTTGCGGGCGCTGTCGGTCGTGGGCTTCTCGGCGTCGAGGGCCCGCGCGGCCTTCAGGGCCTTGGTCTCGGCGGCGGCCTTGGTGAAGGTCGCGGTGGTGGAACGCACCTTGATCGTGCGCTTGCTGTTGAAGGTGGTGCTCACGGTCCCCGTGGCCCGGGATGCGGGCGGGGTGTGCACGACGAGGTCGCCGCCGAGGACGGGCAGCCCGGCGTACGTGCGCTCGTACCGCGTGTGCAGGGTGCCGTCGTTGTCCTTGACGACGTCCTTGACGACCAGCTTCTCCTGGGCACCGAGGCCGAGGGTGCGGGCGGTCGTGGCGGTCTGCTGCCGGGCGCTCTTGATCAGCGCCTGGTGCTGGGCCGGGCTCAGCTCGGCCTCCAGGCCGCCGGTGCGCAGCGGGCCGGGGTGGGGAGCGGCCGGTGCGGCGGTCGCCGGAACCGCCTGGAGGCCGACGGCGAGGAAGGCCGCGGTGGAGACCAGGGCGGCTCCGACCGTGGCTCTCTTGTGGGGAAGGGGTCTGTGGGGTCTCACTCGTACTCCTCCTGCTGCGGCCGCCCGGTCGGCGGCCGGTGACAGACGGGCAGAGGGGTCTGCTGCCCGGGGTGAGCTGAGCTGTGCGGGACCGTGATCCATGAACGGGTGGGGTGGATCAGCGTGCTGAGGGAGAATGACAGCATTGACCGAGTCATGTCACCTCACGGCGGGTCAATCGAGGGTTTTCCCTATCGGCCCAGAACACGAACAGGGAGGTGGGAAGGGGGGCTTGGGACTAGGTTGGGCGCGCGCGGAATGCAGGCCTCGGCTGAAAAGAGGGGCACGACTCATGACCGATCCGGCCACGACGCACGCGTCGGCGACGCATCAGCTGATCGACACGTCGGTGCCGCACTCGGCCCGCATCTGGAACTACTGGCTCGGCGGCGAGGACAACCACCCGGTCGACGAGCAGGCCGGCGACGCGTACTCCGCCGTCTTCCCCGGCATCGTCACCATCGCCCGCAGCAGCCGTGCCTTCCTGCGCCGCACCATCACCCACCTGGTCCGCGAAGCGGGCACCCGGCAGTTCCTGGACGTCGGCACCGGCCTGCCGACCGCCGAGAACACCCACGAGGTCGCCCAGCGGCTCGCACCCGAGTCCCGGATCGTGTACGTCGACAACGACCCGTTGGTCCTGGCCCACGCCCGGGCGCTGCTCCACTCCACCCCCGAGGGCGCGACCGCCTACATCGACGCCGATGTCACGGACCCGGACCGCATCCTCGCGACCGCCGCCGAGACGCTGGACCTGACCCGGCCGACCGCGCTCGTCCTCAGCAACATCCTGGGCCATGTCGCCGACCACGGCCAGGCCCGCTCCATCGTCGGCCGGCTGATGTCCGCCCTGCCACCGGACAGCCACCTCTGCGTCGACGACGGGACGCTGGGCATCGACCCGGTCTTCCTCCACGGTCACCTCGCCGCCTAGCGCGAGCCCTTCCGGCGTGCGCACCGCCCCCTCTTCAGCAACATCCTGGACCAGCGGCCACCTCGCCGATGTCCGTGGATTCCTCGCCGGGCACGGCGACGAAGCAGTACGGCGACGCTCCCCGCCACTCGCCGTGGCGCAGAGCGTAGTGGTCCCCGAACCGGCCCAGATCCCGGGCGCGTTGAGCGAGACCCCGGCGTCCCACCGCTGACCGGCGCGTTGTTACCGTGCACCGCGTGTCTGACTCCTCACGCGATACCGCACAAGGCGCCGGCTGGGGCGTGGCCGAACCCGGCACCTACAAGCGGCTGATGCCGGACCACGTCGAGAAGCTGTCGTGGCTGAACCCGCGCGTTCTGTGGGCCGCCCGCAACGGCGTGCTGGCGTCCTGGTTCGGCGATCCGACCGGCCGTACCCGCAGCCGCTGGGTGGCCTCCCGGGCGGCTGCGGGAGCGCCCGCGGACAAGGTGATCCGGCGGGACGTACCGGAACGGTTCTCCTTCATGGTCATCGGGGACACGGGTGAGGGGGACGACTCGCAGTACGCCGTCGTGCCGGGGTTTCTGAGGGCGGGTCGGGGTACCGACTTCGCGGTGATCGCCAGCGACGTCATCTATCCCGTCGGCAGCGCCGGCGACTACGGCGACAAGTTCTTCCGGCCCTACCAGGACTATCCCGCTCCGATCTACGCGATCCCCGGCAACCACGACTGGTACGAGGACCTCGGCGCCTTCATGCGTGTCTTCTGCGCCGACGCCCGGCCGCCCGGCCCGGAGCCCCGGCCCCGCCCGCTCACCCGCGCCTGGTGGCGTTCCCTGCTGTGGCACCGGGCGGGTCCCGCCGACGAGCAACGGCTGGCGGCGGCACGGACGTTGCGTTCCGAGCCGGGCCAACAGGCCGTGCAGCCGGGCCCGTACTGGGCGATCGACGCGGGACCGGTGCGGATCGTCGGCATCGACACCGGTCTGCTGGGCACGGTCGACGCCGAACAGGGCGCCTGGCTGCGGGAGATCTCCCGGGGGCCCCGGCCGAAGATCCTCGTCACCGGATCGCCGTTGTACGTCGACGGAGAGCACCACCCCTGCCCCATCGAGGGCGGCGGCACGGTGGACGAGATCGTACGGGCTCCCGAGCACCACTACGTGGCCGCGATCGGCGGCGACATCCACAACTACCAGCGGTATCCGGTCGACGTGGAGGGCCGCACGATCCAGTACGTCGTCGCGGGCGGCGGCGGGGCGTTCATGCACGCCACGCACACCATCCCGCGCGTCTCGGTCGGCGGTGTCACCGAGGACGCGTTCCGCTGCTACCCGCTGCGCGGCGACTCGCTCGCCTTCTACAGCCGCCTGTACGGCCGCAGACTCCGGCTGCGGCGCTTGTTCACCCTCACCGAGGCGGAGGCGACGGCCGTGATCGCCGAACGGCTCGGCATCGAGCCGGCCCGCGCACCCGGCCCGGACGTCCGGGTCACCCGCCGTACCCGCCTGGTCGCGCGCCTCCTCGGGGCCGGCCGCCGCCCCGGCCGGCCCGCCCGGTTCCGGCTGCCCGTGCGGAAGGTCTACACCCAGCTGTTCTCGCCGTCCTCCGCCACCTACAGCCCGCCCTTCTTCAAGTGCTTCCTGCGGCTGGACGTCGGTCCGGACGCGGTCCGGCTGCGCTGCTTCGCCGCGACCGGCAACCGCGCGCAGGAACTCGACCCGCCGGTCGAGGACGAGGTCGTCATCCCGCTGCCCCGGACAGCATGATCAGGGGCCCGGCCGGCTGATCACACGGTTGTCACACTCGCCTGCGAGAATCGGTGCGGAGCCGACGTACGACCGCTGGAGGAGCCCGTGCCGTCCACCCCTCGCCCGCTGCGCAAGCTGGGCTTCCTCACCATCGGCCTGTTCGACCCGGCGGACCCGGGCCGGGGCCACGAGTCCACCCTGGAGATCATCGAGCTGGGCGAACGGCTCGGCTTCGACAGCGCCTGGGTCCGCCACCGGCATCTGCAGTACGGCATATCGTCCCCGGTCGCCGTGCTGGCCGCCGCCTCGCAGCGCACCCGCAGGATCGAGCTGGGCACCGCGGTGACACCGCTCGGTTGGGAGAACCCGCTGCGGCTCGCCGAGGACCTGGCGACGGTGGACGTGCTGTCCGGCGGCCGGCTGAACCCGGGCGTCAGCGTGGGCCCGCCGGCGCACTTCGACCAGGTCAAGGACGCCCTCTACCCGGACACCGCCGACGCGGAGGACTTCTCGTACGAGCGCGTACGGCGGCTGCTGGACCTGGTGCGCGGCAAGCCCGCCACCGGCTTCAGCGGGGTGGAGGGGATCGAGGTCTTCAGCGATGTCGTCCAGCCCCACTCCCCCGGACTCGGCCGGCGGCTGTGGTACGGCGGCGGCAGCCTCGGCTCGGCGCGCTGGGCCGGCGAGAACGGCATGAACTTCCTGACGAGCAGCGTCGTCAAGGCGGAGAACCCTCAGGCGCCACTGGACTTCGCGGAGATCCAGCTGTCCCACATCCGCGCGTTCCGCGCCCACCACCCGGACGGGGACGCGGCCCGCGTCTCCCAGGGGCTGGTGGTGATCCCCACCGACTCGGCGACACCGCGGCAGCGCGCCAAGTACGAGGCCTACGCGGCCGGGCGCCTGCCCCGTACCGCGTCTCCGCAGGGCCCGGCGCGGCTGCTGTTCGCGCCGGATCTGGTCGGCACCTCGGCGGAGCTGGCCGAACGGCTGCACGCGCACGCCGCGTTCCGCGAGGTCGACGAGGTGGCGTTCGCGCTGCCGTTCACGTTCGAGCACGAGGACTACGTGCAGATCCTGACCGACATGGCGACGCGGCTGGGTCCGGCGCTGGGGTGGCGGCCCGGCGGCTGAGTCACCAGCGGCCCGCTTCCGTGCCGGTGATCGGTTCGGAGGGCCGTCCGTCGACCCCGACCGGCACCTCGCCGTGGAGCATCACCCGGTGCATGATCCGCGGGGAGCCCACGTGCGCGTGGTCGCTGGGGGCCAGGTGCATGGTGGCCCGGTTGTCCCAGAAGGCGACGCTGCCGGGCTCCCAGCGGAAGCGGACCGTGTACTCGGGACGCACGGCCTGCTCCACCAGCATCTCCAGCAGCGCCGCGCTCTCCGGCCGGGAGACGTCCACGATCTGCTCGACGTAGTAGCCGTTCACGAACAGCACCCGCTCGCCGGTCTCCGGGTGCACCCGGACCAGCGGGTGCACGGAGGCGACCTGGTGGTCCAGCAGGTGGCGGAGGTAGGCGTCGTCGCCGGGCCGGGGCTGGTAGCCGACGCCGAGCCGGTGCTCGGCGCGCAGGCCGTCGACGAGGGCGCGGACCGGGGCGGACAGACCGGCGTAGGCGGCGGCCAGGTTGGCCCAGGTGGTGTCGCCGCCGTAGGGCGGGACGGCCTCGGCGCGCAGGACGGTCGCGGCCGGCGGGTCGATCCGGGCGCCGTGGTCGCAGTGCCAGCCGCGCAGCAGGGTGTGCCGGCGCCGGCCCAGCCACTCGTCGTGGTCCATGCCGTACCGTCCGCCCAGTTCCAGCCGGTCGGCGGTGGTCTCGATCTCGGGGAAGCCGGGCGGCGAGTGCGGTCCGCGGCGCGGGAGGACGACCGGCTCGCCGAAGCGGCGCGCGAAGGCGACGTGCCCGGCGTGGTCCAGCCGCTGGCCGCGGAAGAACACCACCTTCCAGCGCAGCACCGCGTCCCTGATGAGCGCGGTCACCGCGTCGTCCAGCGGCTCGGCGAGGTCGACGCCGTTGATCTCGGCGCCGATGTGCCCGGCGACCGGCCTCACCTCCACGCCCGGGACGTGCCCCGTTCCGTCCGCGGTCGCCCTGTCCGTCGTCATGCGCCCTCCGGTGCTCGTCCGTGTCCGCTACCGGGGAGATCGTGACACTCCCTGCCCCGGCACGGCGAACTCCCGTATCACCGTGTTCCGGAAGACAGCGGTGCCGCCGACGCTGAACAGGGCCAGGCGGTCGTCGACCAGATAGGGGAACACCTCGGCGGAGTGCACGTACCGGCCGTCGTCCACGAACATCTCGACGGACGTACGGTCCACGAGGATCCTCAGCCGCACCCGGCCGGCGGACCGGTCGAACGGGGTGCGGCTCTCCTGCCGGGTGCCGCCCGTGTCGGGATTGACGGTGCCGCGCCGGTTGAGGAAGGCGTAGTCGCCGTACACCCCGGCGTCGATGTGCCGGACGCCGTCCGGGGAACGGCGCAACTGGACCCCGGCGCCGGTGAGCTGGGACCAGGTGATCTCGGTGGTCAGCTCGTAGGAGATGCCGGTGTGGTCCAGCGTGCGGGTGCCGTCGACCGTCAGGTCGCCGAGGCGCACGGTCCGGGAGACGTACGCGTCGAGCGTGGAAACCGGGCGGGAGGCGAGGTAGTGGCCTCCGGAGGCAGCCCTCTTCAGGGTGATCTCGCGGACGATCGCGTCGGTGCCGTTGAAGCCGTCGCAGTCGATGGTGGGCGTGGTGTGCGCGTAGGCCCAGTTGTTCAGCCAGCCGAGGGCGTGACGCGTGGCCGGGTCCACCGTGCCGTCGGGCTTGCGCTTCTCGAAGGTGACGGCCGCGTACCAGTCCCAGCCGTGGTCGAGCCACTGCGGGTCGGCGAAGTCGGCGGTGAACGCCGCGCCGTCGAACGAACCCGTCCAGTAGGCGTAGGTGTGGGGCTGCCCGGAGCCGGTGCCGTCCGCGCTCACGCCCAGCACCCACTTCACGGTGCCGTCGTCGGCGGTGATGCGGAACAGGTCGGGGCATTCGAGGACGCCAAGGCCGTCCTTGACGAAACCACCCGCGTACGTCCAGGACCTGAGGTCCGCCGAGTGGTAGAAGCCGACCTTGTTCCGTTCGGCGAGGGCCATCACCCAGCGGTCGTGGTCGTCGTCGCGGATCACCTTGGGGTCGCGGAAGTCGAGGACGCCCGGGTTGGCGAGAACGGGATCGGTGCCGTGGTTCGTGAACGTACGGCCGCCGTCCGTCGAGTAGTACAGGAACTGCTCCTGATGGTCGGTGCCGCCGCCGGGTGACATGGTGACGACGGCGACGACCGCGCCCGGGCCGAAGCCGGCCGTGCCGCGGGTGTCGACCACCGCCGAGCCCGACCACACGTCGCCGTTGACGGTCGTGTCCTTGGGGACGGCGATGCCCCGGTCGGTGAAGGAGACGAGGTCGGTGCTGGTGGCCAGCCGCCATGCGGTGCCCTCGCGGCCGTCCAGGTAGTCGGCGTTGTAGAGGTAGTAGCAGTGGTACTCGCCGTCGATCCAGACCGGGCGCTGCGGGTCGTTCTTCCACTGGTCGGGCACGGTGAAGTGGTAGTCGGCGCGGTACCGCGCGCATCCGGCCGCCGGCTCGGACCGCGGTTTCGCCCCGGCGGGCGCCGCGGGCAACAGCGCCGCGCCGGCTCCGGCGGCCGTGGAGGCGAACAGGGCTCGTCTGCTCGGACCCCGCATCATTCGGCGTCCCCTTCCTGACGGGTCATCGGCTCAAGGGACTGTAGACCTAACTCGTTAAAGGTCAAGTGTTCCCACGCCTTGACACGGATGTGACGCGCTTTTCATGATCTGGGGCATCACCCCTCGACTAACACGAGTTAGGCACGCTTGGATGACCGACTCGCTCTTCTCCCGCCGCACCCTGCTGCGGTACGGCGCCTACGGCGCGGGGGCCGCCGCGCTCGCCGGCACCGCCGCGAGCTGGCACCGGCTCACCGGCGCCGACATCCCGGGCCGGGACGACGGCTCCCTGGTCGTCGCCACCCTGGGTTCCGCGTTCGCCCCGGCCGGGGTCCGCGCCCTGGTCGACGGCTTCCGCCGGCTGCACCCCGACATCAAGGTCCGGATCAACGCCGTGCAGGCCGTGGACTGGTCGGACTTCTTCGCCAAGATCCTCACGCAGATCGCGGCGGGCACCGCGCCCGATCTGGTCTACGTGGCCACCGAGGGCGTGCAGTTGTTCGCCCGCCACCTGGGCGTGCCCCTGGACCGCTGGGTGCGGCGGGACGCGGCCGAACTGCGGGAGTACTTCGGCGACGTCCACCCCTCACTGGTGGAGTCGATGATGTACGAGGGCAGCCTCTACCAGCTGCCGATCGAGTTCAACGCCGCCGACATGTACCTCAACACCCAGGTGCTGCGGCGCGCCGGCGCGGAGTTCCCGGCCGGCGACTGGACGCGGGACGACTTCACCGCGCTGCTGCGCCGGATGAAGAAGGCGAGCGACTCCCACTTCACGCCGTACTTCTGGACCAACCGGCTGTGGGGCGGGGTGGTCCCCTGGCTGTTCGCGAACGGCACCAACCTGCTCGCCGAGTCCAAGGCGCCGGGCGGCTCCTGGCTGTGGGACGCCTTCTACCCGGCGGACCGGCGGCGGGGCCGCGGGGGCGGCTTCCGCTGGACGACCCCGCAGGCCACGGACGACCGGGTGGCGGAGGCGTACGACTATCTCGCCGGCCTGGTCCACGACGGACTGTGCACCCGCCCCGAGGGCGGCAACGGCCAGAACCTCATCGGGGTGTTCTCCACCGGCCGGGTCGGGGTCACGCCGGCCGGCGGCTTCTGGGCGGGCGGTCTCCATCTGGCCGGAATGCGCGCCGACGGCTTCGACGTGCAGTACTTCCCGCGCCGGCACACCCAGCGGCACCAGTTCGGCGCGGCCGGCTACGCGCTGCTGCGCACCTCGAAGAAGCAGGACGCGGCCTGGGAGTTCATCAAGTACTCGGCCCGCCGCGACACCCTGAGCAAGCTGTTCACCACCAACCAGACGACCCCGGCCCGTCGTTCGATGCTGACCGCGGACCGCTACCGGGAGACCGGCCCGGCGCACTGGCGGGTCTTCTACGACACCCTCGACCGGTTCCCCGACACCGGGCCCATCCCGGCCCCGCCGCAGGTCGCCGAGGTGACCCAGGTGCTGCTGAAGCACACCGGGACGGCGCTGTCGAGCCCGGGCGCGGTGGGGCCGGCGCTGCGCCGGATGCAGGGCGATCTGGAGAAGGCCATGGAGCGTGACGTATGACGGACACCCGGATCTCCCCCGTACGGCCGCGTGCCGCGAGCCCGGCCGTGCGGACCGTGCGCCCGGGAGCGCGTGAGCGGGGGACGCGGCTGCTGGCGGCTGTGTTCCTGGCGCCGACCGTGGTCGGGATCGTGGTCTTCACGGTCGTACCGATCGTCGGTTCGGTCGCGCTGAGCCTCTTCCACTGGAACGTGATCGATTCCCCCGGTTTCGCCGGTGCGGCCAACTACCGGGAGGTGTTCGGCGATGCGACCGTGCTGGTGTCCTTCCGCAACACCCTCGTCTTCATGATCTTCGCGGTCGCCGCGCAGCTCGTGATCGCGCTGGCGCTCGCGCTGACGCTGAACGGCCGGATGCCGGGCTGGCTGCGATCGGTCTTCCGCTCGGCGTTCTTCTTCCCGCTCGTGCTGTCCGCCGCGTCCATCTCGGTCGTGATGAAGTACCTGTTCAACCAGGACTTCGGAGTGGTGAACTGGCTGACCGGCCTGTTCGGGGTCGCTCCCGTGCCCTGGCTGACCTCCGAGCACGGCGCGATGGCCACGGTGGTCATCGTGTACGTGTGGCAGCAGTTCGGGTTCTCGTTCCTGCTGTTCGTGGGCGGACTGAACAACATCCCCAAGGAGATCCACGAGGCCGCCGCGCTCGACGGCGCCACCGGCCCGCGCAAGCACCTCGCCATCACGCTGCCGCTGCTCTCCCCCACCCTGCTGGTGGCCTCGGTGGTCGGCATCATCAACGCGCTCCAGGTCTTCGAGCAGCCGTACGTCCTCACCGACGGCGGCCCCGGCGACTCCACCCGCACGGTCGTGATGGTCATCTACGAGAAGGCCTTCGAGCAGCTGCGGTTCGGCGAGGCGTCCGCGGTCGGCGTGCTGCTGTTCGTGCTGATCATGGCGGTCACCGCCCTCCAGTTCCGGCTCAGCCGGCGTTTCGTCCACTACCAGTGAGCCGGGTGAGTCCCATGAGCCAAGCAACCCTGACCCTCAGCCGTGCCCGGTACGCGCTCGGGCCGTGGGCGCGGATCGCCGGGCTGACGGTGTGCGCGCTGCTGACCCTCGGTCCGGTGGTGTGGACCGTGTCCACCTCGCTGCGCACTCCGGCGGAGTCGTTCGACCTGCCGCCGCAGATCATTCCCGCGCATCCCAGCACCGCCGCCTACCACGGCGTGTTCGAGCAGATCGACGTGTGGCTGCTCGCGCTGAACTCGACCCTCGTGACCGCGTTGATCGCGGTCGGCCAGATGATCACCGCGGGGCTCGCCGGTTACGCGTTCGCCCGGCTCGACTTCCGCTTCAAGAAGCCGCTGTTCGGCCTGGTCCTGGCGACCATGATGGTCCCCTTGCAGGTCACGATCGTCCCGGTGTTCCTGGTGCTCAAGTCGATGGGTCTGACCGACACCCTGCTCGGTCTGATCGTTCCGGCGTTTCCGACCGCGTTCGGCACCTTCCTGATGCGCCAGTACTTCCTGGGCATGCCGAAGGACCTGGGCGAGGCGGCGATGCTGGACGGCGCCGGGCCCTGGCGGATCTTCCGGTCCGTGTACGCCCCGCTGGCCCGGCCGGGCCTCGCCATCGTGGGCGTGCTCGCCTTCAACTACCACTGGAACGAGTTCTTCCGCCCGCTGATCCTGGAGACCTCCGGCCAGAACTACACCCTTCCACTGGGTCTGGTCTCCCTGCAGGGCAACCTCGGCACCGGTTCCATCTCGGTGGTCCTCGCGGGTGTCGTCCTCTCCATGATCCCCGCCGTCGCCGTGTTCGTCGTCGGCCAGCGCCCTCTCCGCGAGGGCATCACCTCCGCAGGAGTCAACCGTTGAGCCCCGCCGCTCCCGTCCCGGACCCGGACGCCCCCCGCTTCCGGGTCCGCCCGCCCGCCAACTGGATCAACGACCCCAACGGCCCCTTCCACTGGCGTGGCCGCCACCACCTCTTCTACCAGCACAACCCGGCCGCTCCGGTGCACGCCGACGTCCACTGGGGCCATGTCTCCAGCCCCGACCTGGTCCACTGGGAGCACCACCCGATCGCCCTCGCCCCGACGCCCGGCGGCCCCGACGAGGCCGGCTGCTGGTCGGGCTGTGTGGTGGACGACGGCGGTGTGCCCACGGCGGTGTACACCGGCGTCGACCACGCCCACACGGGGCTCGGCACCATCTGCCTGGCCCGTGCCGCCGACCCGGCCGACGACCGGCTCCTGACCTGGCGGCCCCTGCCCATCCCGGTGGTCCCGGGGCCGCCCCCGGGACTCGACGTGGTGATGTTCCGCGACCCGTTCGTCTTCCGGCACGCCGGCCGCCGCTGGGCCCTGGTCGGAGCGGGCCACGCCGACGGCACCCCGTCGGTGCTGCTGTACGGCTGCGACGAGCTGACCGACTGGCGGTTCGCGGGCATCCTGCTCGACGGCCACGACCCCGTCGCCGCCGGCGCGTTCGGTGACAAGGCGGTCGGCTGGGAGTGCCCGCAGCTGTTCGAGACGTCCGGCGGCGACCACGTCCTGGTGGTGTCGCTGTGGGACGGAAATCCCCGGACCACCGGATATCTGACGGGCGGTCTCGAAGCCGGCGGG
Organism: Streptomyces sp. NPDC052721; assembly: GCF_040678315.1. NCBI lineage: Bacteria > Bacillati > Actinomycetota > Actinomycetes > Kitasatosporales > Streptomycetaceae > Streptomyces > Streptomyces sp. NPDC052721. The sequence goes on from NZ_JBFATL010000032.1 coordinate 79,392, forward strand.
CAAGGCGAGTTGACCTTGGTGCCCCGCGCCGGCGGCCGGCTCGACCACGGCCGTGACTTCTACGCCCCCGCCGTCCTCCAGGAGCCGGGCCGGGCCCTGATGTGGGGCTGGTCGTGGGAGGCACGGGACGAGGCGGCGGTGCTGGCGGCCGGCTGGGCGGGCACGCTCACCGCGCCCCGGGTCGTCGACGCCCGTCCCGACGGCACCCTGCGCGTCGTACCGGCCCCGGAACTGGAACTCCTGCGCGCGGACGGGCCCTTCGCGACCGGGCCGGGCCGGGCGGTGCCGCTTCCGCCGGCGTACGACCTGACGGTGACGGCGTACGGCGCCACCACCGTCACACTGCTGCGGGCGGCGGACCGGGCGCTGACGCTCCGGCTGGACCCGGACGCCGGCACCGTCGTCCTGGACCGCTCCGGGTGGCCCCGCGCGGGCGTCGAGGGATCGGCTCCGGTCACGGTGGGCGTGCCGGCGGGGCCGGACCTCTCCGTGCGCCTCCTGGCCGACTGCTCGCTGCTCGAACTGTTCGTGGCGGACCGGGCGACGGTGACCGAGCGGGTCTATCGCCGGCCGGGCGATGTCGCCGAGCTGCTGGTCGAGGGGGACGCCGAGGTCAGCGCGTGGGAGCAGGTCCCACCGAGGCACGGCTGACCACGGGACAGGCCAGCCGCCGTACGGTGGCGGGCGGGGTGCGTCCGGTGTCGATGGCGTCCAGCAGCAGCCGGGCGGCGGCCTCGCCCATCGCCCGGTGCGGCAGCGCGACGGTGGTGAGGGCCGGGGTGAGGAAGGCGGCCATGTGCTCCTGGTCGTCGTAGCCGACCACCGACACCTCGCCGGGTACGGCGATCCCGAGCCGGGCCGCGGCGTGCAGCACACCTGCCGCGACCCGGTCGTTGTAGCAGAAGATCCCGGTGGGCCGGTCGTGCGGGGCGGTGCCGTCGAGCAGCCGGCCGGCTCCCTCGTAGCCGCCGGTGATCTCGCCGCCGGTGCGCACGACCCACTCCCTGGGCACAGTGATGCCCTCGGCGCGCAGCGCGTCCCGGAAGCCGCGCAGCCGCTCCACCGAGGCGATGTCGTCCTGCCCGCCGACCAGGGCCACCCTGCGGTGCCCGGCCTCCAGCAGCAGGCGTGCGGCGGTCCGGCCGCCGGCCCGTTCGGCGGGGATGACGGCGGGCAGCGAGTCGTCCTCGGGCAGGCAGTTGGCGAGCACGGAGTGGGTGCGGTGCAGGCCCTCGGGGACCCGGACCCGGCGCAGCGACATCGCGGCGTAGATGATGCCGTCCACGCGCCGGTCGAGGAGTTCGGCGACGGCCGCGTCCTCCTTGGCGGGATCGCCGCCGGAGTCCACGGTGAGGACGAGGTGGTCGCTGTCCCAGGCGGTCTCCATGGCCCCGCGCAGCAGCCGCCCGGCGAACGGGGACGTGGCGATCTCGTCGGTGACCAGGCCGATCACGGCCGTACGGCGGCGGCGCAGGCCGCGGGCGACGGGGTCGGGCCGGTAGCCGAGCCGGGCGGCGGCCTGCCGGATGCGTTCCTGGGTGGCGGGTGAGAGGTTGCCCTCGGCGCGGCCGTTGAAGACGAAGGAGACGGCGGTGTGCGAGACGCCGGCGAGCCGGGCGACGTCCCGTGAGGTGGGCCGCCCGCCGCCCACGCCGTTCCTGTCCGCGCCGCCGCCCATGCCGTCCGCTGCCCTCTTCCCACCCGCCCGGTTGATCACCGCTCACCCTATCCGTGAGGCTGGAGACAGACACAGAGAGACGATCGAGGGAAGGTCTCATCGTGAACGGTGTTCCGCTGTACACGCTCGACGACGGTACGACGGTCCCCGCCATCGGCCTCGGCACCTGGCCCCTTGACGACGCGCAGGCCGAGCAAGCCGTGCGCACGGCGCTGGAGGCGGGCTACCGGCTGGTCGACACCGCGACGAACTACCGCAACGAGACCGGTGTCGGCCGGGGCGTGGCGGGCAGCGGGGTGCCCCGCGAGGAGGTGGTGGTGACGACCAAGCTGCCGGGCCGGCACCACGGGTACGAGGAGACCCTCAAGTCCTTCGAGGAGTCCCGGCGGCGGCTGGGCCTGGAGTACGTGGACCTGTACCTGATCCACTGGCCGAACCCGCGGGTGGACAAGTACGTCGACGCGTGGAAGGCGATGATCAGGCTGCGCGAGGACGGTCTGGTCCGCTCGGTCGGCGTCTCCAACTTCACGCCGGAGCACATCACGCGGCTGGAGAAGGAGACCGGGGTGCTGCCGTCGGTGAACCAGATCGAGCTGCACCCGCTGTTCCCGCAGGAGGAGCTGCGTGCCTTCCACGCGGACAAGGGGATCGTGACCGAGAGCTGGAGCCCGCTGGGCCGGGGCAGCGCCCTGCTGGACGACCCGGCGGTCGCCGAGGTCGCGCGAGCCCACGGGGTCACGCCCGCGCAGGTGCTGCTGCGCTGGCATGTGCAGCTGGGCGCGCTGCCGGTGCCGAAGTCGGCGGACCCCGGCCGGCAGCGCGCCAACCTGGACGTCTTCGGCTTCGAGCTGGACGAGGACCAGATGGCGGCCGTCGCCCGCCGCTCCCCGCGCCGGCTCGGCGGGGATCCGAAGACGCACGAGGAGTTCTGAGCCGGGCCCGGTCGTTCGGATCAGGCCGGCCGCGAGGTGCGGTGCCTTCGAGCCGAGCCGAGCGGGGACTGGTGCGTGCGGCTGCAAGGCGGAGGAGGGGGCCAACGCGATGGGCGCCCCCACGTGAGCGCAGCCGGGCCTGGGGGAACCGATGACAATGTGCGTGCCAGGCCCCGCGACGCCGGGATGATCCGAACGACAGGGCCTACGGCTACTCGGCCGGCTCTCCCTTCCGTTCCCCGCCGTGGGCGCTCGTCCGCCCGGGTGCGGTGAGGCTGCCGAGGATGTCCAGCAGCTCGGCGCTGCGGCTGCCGGGTTCGGCGTGGAAGACGACCAGGGTGAGTCCGTCGGTGCCGTCCACGGACAGCTTGTTCGAGTGCAGGTCGAGGTCGCCGACCTGGGGATGCCTGAGGTGGCTCACCCGGCCGCGCCGGGGGCGGACCTCGTGGCGGGCCCACAGGGTGCGGAAGCGTTCGCTGCGCAGGGACAGCTCGCCGACGAGGTCGCGCAGCCGGGGGTCGTCCGGGTCTGCCCCGGCCTCCGACCGCAGCGCGGCCACGCCTTCCGCGGTGAGTTCCGTCCAGTCCCGGCGCAGGGCGCGCTCGGCGGGGTCGAGGAGCACGGCCCGCAGCAGGTTGACGCCGGGCGCGTAGTTCGGGGTGAGCGCGGTGGCGAGGGCGTTGGCGGCCAGGCAGTCGGTGTAGCGGTTCTGGAGGTAGGCGGGGGTGCGCGGCCAGCCGTCGATGAGCTGGAGCAGGTTCGCCGGGACCTGCTGCGCCCGCCGCCCGGAGCGTACGCCGGGCGCGGGCCGCTCCTGGGCGAGCCCGACGAGGTGGGCGGTGGCGTCGGCGTCCAGCCGCAGCACCCGGGCGATGGCCTCCAGCACCTGCACGGAGGGGTGGCGGTCGCGGCCCTGCTCCAGCCGCAGGTAGTAGTCGGAGCTGATGCCGGCCAGCATGGCGACCTCCTCGCGGCGCAGCCCCGGCACCCGGCGCAGGCCGCCGCCGGGCAGTCCCACGTCCGCGGGCCGTACCAGCGCCCGGCGGGCGCGCAGAAACTCACCGAGCGCGTTCGATCCGTCCACGCCACCACCGTACGGCCGGCCGGGCGGCGGTGACTGGCCCTGTCACTCCCAGGATCGCGGGGGCACTGCCGTACCCGGCGGAGCGGGCGGAGGGTGGAGACGAGGCCACCGGGAGGGTCCGGTGGTCGGGACATCCTGAGAGGTACGACATGACCGCACGACTCGGTGGCACCGTCACCCCGGCCGACGGCCTGACCCTGACCCGCGTCGGGTACGGCGCCATGCAGCTGGCCGGGCCGCACGTCTTCGGTCCGCCGCGGGACCGGGACCGGGCGGTGGCGGTGCTGCGCGCGGTGGTGGAGGCGGGCATCACCCACATCGACACGGCCGACTTCTACGGGCCCGTCGTCGTGAACCAGATCATCAAGGAGGCCCTGCACCCCTACCCGGACGGGCTGCGCATCGTCACCAAGGTCGGGGCCCGGCGGGGAGCCGACGGCAGCTGGATCATGTCCCGGCACCCCGAGGACCTGAAGGCGCAGGTGTACGACAACCTGCGCAGCCTCGGCGTGGAGACGCTGGACGTGGTCAATCTGCGCCTCGGCGACATGGACACCCCGAACGAGGACTCGGTCGCCGACCAGTTCGGCGCGCTGGCGGAGCTGCGCGAGCGCGGGCTGATCCGGCATCTGGGGCTGAGCGCCGCGTCCGCCACGCAGCTGGACGAGGCCCGGACGATCGCACCCGTCGTGACCGTGCAGAACCTGTACAACCTGGCGAACCGGCAGGACGACGCGCTGCTGGAGCGCACGGCCGCGGAGAACATCGCCTTCGTGCCGTACTTCCCGCTCGGCGGGTTCACCCCGCTCCAGTCGGACACGCTCGCGAAGGTGGCCGCCCGGCTGGGGGCGTCGCCGCAGCAGGTGGCGCTGGCCTGGCTGCTGCGCCGCTCGCCGAACATCGCGCTCATCCCCGGCACCTCCTCCCCCGAGCATCTGCGGGAGAACCTCGCCGCGGCCGGCCTGGTGCTGCCGGACGACGCGATGGCCGAGCTGAACGGCATCGCGGGCTGACCGGACGGGGGCGGGGTACCCGGGGGCGCGTGCGGCGGTCACAGGCCTCGTGGGGAAGGAGCGGGAAGTGGCAGCGGAGGACCGGCTGGGGACGTACCGCGGCAAGCGCGACTTCGAGCGGACCCGCGAGCCGTCGGGCCGGGCGGACCGGAGGCGGGGTGAGGAGCCCCGGTTCGTGGTGCAGATCCACGACGCGCGGCGGATGCACTTCGACTTCCGGCTCCAGGTCGGCGACGTCCTGAAGTCCTGGTCCGTGCCCAAGGGTCCGTCCACCGACCCCGGGGACAAGCGGCTGGCGGTGCCGACCGAGGACCATCCGCTGGAGTACGAGGACTTCGAGGGGGTCATCCCGAAGGGCGAGTACGGCGGCGGCACCGTGATCGTGTGGGACCGCGGGACGTACGAGCCGCTCAGCCACGACCGCCGGGGGCGCCCGGTGGACTTCGCGGAGTCCCTGGAGCGCGGGCACGCCACCTTCCGGCTGCACGGCGCGAAGCTGCGCGGCGAGTACGCCCTCACCCGCTTCCGCGGCGGCACGGACGAGGAGGAGGCCTGGCTGCTGGTGCGCAAGGGGCCGGCCCGGTCGGACGGGCACGGCACCCCCGATCCACGGCGGGCCCGCTCGGTGCGCAGCGGGCGCACCCTGGCCCAGGTCGCCGCCGCTGCCGGTGAGTGACACCGGCGGAGCAGCGCCCTCAGGAGTGACGGCGCTGGAGCAGCACGCGGGCGCGGGAATGCGGATCACCGGATTCCGGCCCCGACCCGTCTTGTGGGCCTCTATGTTCGGGCGGTGTCCGCCCGCGCCCCTGGAGGCCCCCGCATGCACACCGCACTCCGTACCGCCGTCGTCGGCGTGGTGACCGCCGCCGCCCTCGTGACCTGCGGCCCCGCCGGGGCGACCCCGGCGGGGCCTGGTGTGACCGCCCGGATCCTCGCGCAGACCACCGTCGACGGCACCGACTACACCCTGCGGGAGATCACGATCCCGCCCGGCCAGAGCACCGGCTGGCACTACCACGACGGCCCGCTGTACGGCGTCGTGAAGCAGGGCACCCTCAGCCACTTCGACGCCACGTGCGGCTCGGACGGCGTGTACCGCACGGGCGCGACGATCCGGGAGCCGTCCGGAAGTGACCACGTCCACATCGGCCGCAACCTGGGGGACACGCCGCTCGTCCTCGATGTGCTGTACGTACTGCCGCACGGCTCCCCGTTCTCGGAGGACGCGCCGAACCCGGGCTGTCCGTTCCAGTGATCAGTCCCCGGGCAGCGGCTGTTCGGCCCAGATGGTCTTGCCCCCGCCGGTCTGCCGGCTGCCCCAGCGCTGGGTGAGCTGGGCGACGAGCAGCAGGCCCCGGCCGCCCTCGTCGTAGGCGTGCGCCCGGCGCAGGTGCGGGGAGGTGGAACTGGCGTCGGAGACCTCGCAGATGAGGGCGCGGTCGCGGATCAGACGGAGCTGGATGGGCGGTTCGCCGTAGCGGATGGCGTTGGTGACGAGTTCGCTGACGACGAGTTCGGTGACGAAGCCGGTCTCCGCGAGCCCCCAGGCGGTCAGTTGCTCGGTGGCCGCCTGCCGCAGGACGGCGACCTGGGCGGGGTCGGGCGGCACGTCCCAGGTGGCGACCCGGTCGGCGCCGAGGGCCCGGGTGCGCACGAGGAGCAGGGCGACGTCGTCACCGGGCTGGTCGGGCAGGACGGCCTTCAGGACGTCGTCGGCGAGGGCTTCGAGGGAGGCCGCGGGTGCGGTGAGGGCGCGGCGCAGCTCCTCGGTGGCGCCGTCCAGGTCCCGGTCGCGGTCCTCGATCAGGCCGTCGGTGTAGAGGGCGACGACCGAGCCCTCGGGCAGTTCCCGTTCCGTCGCCTCGAACGGCAGTCCGCCGACGCCCAGCGGTGGCCCGGCGGCGACGGGCAGGAACTCCACGGTGCCGTCGGGCAGGACGACGGCCGGGGCGGGGTGGCCGGCGGCGGCCAGGGCGAGCCGGCGGGAGATCGGGTCGTAGACGGCGTACAGGCAGGTCGCGCCGAGTTCGGCGACCTCCTCCCCGCTGCCGTCGGCGGCGAGGTGGGTGACCAGGTCGTCGAGGTGGGTGAGGAGTTCGTCGGGCGGCAGATCGACGTCGGCGAGGGTGCGGACGGCCGTGCGCAGCCGGCCCATGGTGGCGGAGGACTGGATGCCGTGGCCGACCACGTCGCCCACGACCAGGCCGACCCGGCCGCCGGAGAGCGGGATGACGTCGAACCAGTCGCCGCCGATGCCGGCCAGGGATCCGCTCGGCAGATAGCGGTGGGCGACGTCGACCGCGGCCTGTCCGGGCAGGCCGCGCGGCAGCAGGCTGTGCTGGAGGGTGAGGGCGGTGGCCCGTTCGCGGGTGAAGCGGCGGGCGTTGTCGATGCAGACGGCGGCGCGGCTGGCGAGTTCCTCCGCGAAGACGGCGTCGTCGGGGCCGTAGTCGTCGGGGTGGCCCATGCGGACGCAGACCGCGACGCCCAGGGTGGTGCCGCGGGCCCGCAGCGGCACCGCGATCATGGAATGGGCGCCCTGCCGGAAGGGGCGGCCCCCGGGCGAGCGCGCGTTGCGTTCCGCCAGCCACTGGACGAACCCGGGCTCGCCGGCCTGGCTGAGCACCGCGCGGCCCTCGTACAGCGCGCGGGCGGGCGGGGAGGTCGGCTGGTAGACGTCGGTCTCGCCGAGGTACAGGGCCGCCGCGGGGTTGCCCGGGCGGGTGGACCCGTGGGCGACGCGGCGCAGGACGACTCCGCCGTCCGGCAGCGTCGGCGGTTCGTCGGAGCCGAGCACCCAGTCGAGCAGGTCGACGCTGGCGAAGTCCGCGTACTGCGGGACCAGCAGCTCGATCATCTCCTCGGCGGTGCCGACCACGTCCAGGGTGGTGCCGATGCGGGTCGCGGCCTCGTTCAGCAGGGCGAGGCGGCGCCGGGCCCAGTACTGCTCGCTGCTGTCGAACGCGGCGAGCGCGACCGCGGCCGGTTCGCCGGAGGCGTCGCGCAGCGGCCACATCTCGATGCTCCAGGCGTGTTCCTGGTTGAGGGCCGGGGCGCCGGTGTAGCTCTCGTAGCGGACCGTCCGGCCGGTCTCGGCGACCTCACGCAGATGGGCCAGGAAGCCACGGCTGGGCTCGGCGTCCTGGACGGTGTCCGGGAAGAACCGGCCGAGCAGCGCTTCTTCGGGGACGCCCATCACATGGCAGGCGGCGGCGTTGACGCGCAGGTAGCGCTGGCGGAGGTCGAAGACCGACATGGACATGGACGCCTGCTCGAAGGCCTGGGCGGCCAGGGTGGTGCCGGGGGGCAGGGCCGTGACGACGTAGCCGGCGGGCTGTCCGGCGGCGCCGGCGAGCGGGCAGACGGTGAGGGGCAGCACGAGGCGGTGGCCGTCGCGGTGGCGCAGGGCGACCGGGCCGGCGCGGGCGGTGAGGATGTCGCCGGGGACGTCCTCGGCCAGCAGGTCCGCGGCCGGTCTGCCCACGACCTCGTCGGCCGGGTGGCCGGTGAGCAGCCGCGCGCCCTCGGTCCACCCGGTCACCGTGCCGTGCGCGTCGATGACCGCCACGGCGGCGACATCTTCCATATGCCCCAGGATGATCCGATTGTCCCGGCGCATCAAGCGGCGGGGGTGTCCGCTTCAGCCCTGGTGGGCGCGGAGGGCGGCGAGGGCCCGGTCGGCGTGGGTGTTCATGCGCAGTTCGCTGCGGACGATCTCCAGAACGGTACGGTCCTGGGCGATCACGAAGGTGACCCGCTTGGTCGGGGCCAGGGAGAAGCCGCGCTTGACGCCGAACCGCTCGCGGACCGTGCCGTCGGCGTCGGAGAGCAGCGGCATGCCGAGGCGGTGCCGGCCGGCGAACTCCTGCTGCTTGTCGACGGTGTCCCCGCTGATCCCGACGGGCCGGGCGCCGACGGCGGCGAACTCGGCGGCGAGGTCGCGGAAGTGGCAGGCCTCCGCGGTGCAGCCGGGGGTGAGGGCGGCGGGGTAGAAGAAGAGGACGACCGGGCCGTCGGCCAGCAGTTCGGTGAGCCGGCGGGTGGTGCCGGTCTCGTCCGGCAGGGCGAAGTCCTCGGCCTTGGCCCCGATCTCGACGCGCTCGGTCATGACCGCCCCTCCTCGCCCCGGGCGACGCCGCGCGCCCACAGCACCAGCGGCACCTGGAGGGGCAGCCGGGCCAGGGCCGCCGCCCTGAGCGGCGCGGGCCGGTCGCGCCAGTCCACGGCCATCCGGACGTTGGCCGGGAACACGCCGACGAAGAAGGCGGCTGCCGCCTTCGCGGCGAGCGCGCGGGTGCGGGGCGCCGCGATCCCGGCCGCGAGGGCCAGCTCGACGGCCCCGCTGCCGTACGTCCAGGCCCTGGGCGAGCCCGGCAGCGCACGGGGCACGATCGCGTCGAACTGCCGGGGAACGGCGAAGTGGGCCACTCCGGCTGCCGCCAGCAGACCGGCGAGCAGCAGGGGTGAGCGTGGGGACCGGGGCACGGTACCTCCTCTGGTGTCCTTCCGCCGGATATTACTGGACGGTAGGCGCGAGGGTGACCGTTCGCGGTGGACAGGCACCGGGTACGCACTCGGCCGACGGCACGAGCGGGGGTGGCCGTTCACACCGGAGGGAGGTCCCCCTCTCCGGAAGCGCCGGGGGACCCGGTTCCACGTGCGCGAAAGGGGGACGCACACGGCCTGTGCGGCCCCCTGATGCCGTGCCGGCGGGATCTCAGCCCACGGGCGGTGTGCCGTGGGTGTGGAAGGCCTCGATGGTCTTCAGGCCCCAGGCCCGACCCTTCTTCCGCTCCGCCTCGGTCCAGGTGACCAGCGGCCGGTCCGGGGCCGGCACGAGCCGGATGAGCGCGTTGCACAGCTCGACGCGGTTGCCGCCGGGCTCGTAGACGTACAGGAAGAACGCCCGACGGGGTCCCCGAGGCCAGCGATCACGGGCGCGCGTTCTGTCCGCCGACCGGGGGCGTGGCCCGCCTTCTGTCCGATGAGCCGGCCCGCACGCTCACCGCGCTCCACGACGAAATGCCGGCCCACGTGGGGTGGCCGGCTGCACGACGCCGCCGCCCTCCTCCTGCTGCGGACGACGGTCGCGCAGGAGCCGGTCCTGGTCCCGGCCGGACCGCAGGCCTCGCCTCCGGCGCCTCACACCGCGACGAGCTCCGCCCACCGGGTGACCCCGCCGCGATGGACGCGTATGCCGTGACGTGTCGCCAGGGCGTGCACGATCGCCTCGCCCCGTCCGTGCTCGTCCGGGTCGATCCCGCCGAGGGGCTCTCCCGCCGGACGCGCGGGCCCCGCGTCGCCGACCTCGACGCGCAGCGTGCCGCCGGTGTCGCTCGCCACCCAGGACAGCCGCAGCTCGGCCGGGGGCCGGGCGTGGATGACCGCGTTCGTGGTCAGCTCCGACACCACCAGCAGCGCGTCCTCGACGATCTCCGGAGACACCCTCCAGTCGGCGAGGGCCGCCGCCGCGCGCCGACGTACGGCCGTGACGGCGCCGGCGACGGGCGGCACCGGACACACGTCTTCGTATGCCGCCGCCCGCAGCAGCGTGTTGAGCTGTGCGGCCATGTTCTCTCCCGATGGTGTGCTGCCGGCCGGGCGCGCGAGTCGGCGCCTTTGCGGACTTCCAAGCAAGCTATGGAGACAAATCGGGCTGGTCAATGAACAGCGGTCGGCATTACCGAACGCGCGGGCCCGCGACCCGCGTCCCGCCCGCACGGCGAAGCGTCCGCAGCGGTAATAGGCTCGCTTCATGGCCGGCCCAGTCCAGTCGATCGAACGGGCGGCGGCGATCCTGCGCCTCCTCGCCGGCGGCCCCCGCCGGCTCGGCCTCGGCGAGGTGGCGGCGTCGCTCGGGCTGGCGAAGGGCACCGCCCACGGCATTCTGCGCACCCTCCAGCACGTGGACTTCGTGGAGCAGGACGCGACCACCGGGAAGTACCAGCTGGGAGCCGCCCTGCTGCACCTCGGCACCAGCTACCTGGACGTCAACGAACTACGCTCGCGCTCCCTCAACTGGGCCGACGCCCTGGCCGCCCGCAGCGGGGAGGCGGTGCGCCTCGGCACCCCCCTGGAGGGCAGCGTCCTCATCGTCCACCACGTGTTCCGGCCGGACGACACCTTCCAGACCCTGGACGTGGGCGCGCTGCTGCCCCTGCACGCCTCCTCGCTCGGCAAGGTCCTGCTGGCCTACGGGACCGCGACCGTCGAGCCGGTCCGGCCGCCGGGGCTGGAGGCGTACACCCGGCACACGCTGGTCGATCCCGAGCGGCTCGCCCGGGCGCTCACCGAGGTCAGGGAGCTGGGCTGGGCCGCCGAGATCCAGGAGATGAGCATGGGGGAGGCCGGGCTCGCGGCGCCGATCCGGGGGCACGGCGGTCTCGTCGTCGGCGCCATCGGGCTGTCCGGTCCGGTCGAGCGGATCTGCGACAGCCAGGGCCGGCCCCGCCCGCACCTGGTCAGCCTCATCCGGGAAGCCGCGCGGGCGATCTCCAGGGACCTCGGAGCCGCCCGCTGGTAGGCCAGGACAGCCGCCCCTCGATCCGTCGGAAGGCAGACCCGATCATGCCTGAACGGTACGTAATGTCCATCGATCAGGGCACCAACTCGACCCGCTGCATCCTGTTCGACCACCGTGGGCGGCTGGTCGCGGTCGCGCAGAAGGAGCATCAGCAGCACTTCCCGAAGCCCGGATGGGTCGAGCACGACGCCGTCGAGATCTGGCAGAACCTGCGTCGCGTGGTGCCCGACGCCCTGTCGGACACCGGTGTCGACCAAGGGCAGGTCGCGGCGATCGGCCTGGCCAACCAGCGGGAGACGACGGTGCTCTGGGACCGGCGGACCGGCGCGCCGCTCGGCCGGGCGATCGTCTGGCAGGACACCCGCACGGCGCCGCTCGTCGACGCCCTCGCGGAAGACCCCGGGGAGGCGTTCTTCCTCGACCGGTGCGGCCTGCCGCCGTCGACCTACTTCTCCGCGCTGCGCATCCGGTGGCTGTTCGACCACGTCAAAGGGGTCGAACAGCGTGCCCGGGACGGCGAGGTGCTGTTCGGCACGATCGAGAGCTGGCTGATCTGGAATCTCACCGGCGGCACCGACGGCGGTCTGCACATCACCGACGCCACCAACGCCAGCCGCACGATGCTGATGAACATCCGCAAGCTCGCCTGGGACGACGAGCTGCTGGACTTCTTCGGGGTGCCCCGCTCGATGCTGCCCGAGATCAGGTCGTCCGCCGAGCCGTACGGCGAGGCCCGCTCGCTGCTGCCGGGCGTCTCCATCACGGCCGCGCTCGGCGACCAGCAGGCCGCCCTCTTCGGCCAGACCTGCTTCTCCCCGGGCGAGGCCAAGTGCACCTACGGAACGGGCAGTTTCCTGCTGCTCAACACCGGGGCGGACCTGGTGCGGTCCCGGCACGGGCTCCTCACGACGGTCGCCTACAAGATCGGGGAGCAGCAGCCGGCCTACGCCCTGGAAGGGTCGATCGCCGTCACGGGCGCGCTCGTCCAGTGGTTCCGTGACCGCCTGGGGCTGATCAGCAGCGCGCCGGAGATCGAGACCCTCGCCCGGACGGTCGAGGACAACGGCGGCTGCTACATCGTCCCCGCCTTCTCGGGACTGTTCGCGCCGCGCTGGCGCAGCGACGCGCGCGGGGTGATCGTCGGGCTCACCTCGTACATCACCAAGGGACACCTGGCGCGGGCCGTCCTGGAGGCCACCGGATGGCAGACCCGGGAAGTCGTCGACGCCATGAACGCCGACTCCTCGGTCGCCCTCCAGCAGCTCAAGGTGGACGGGGGCATGACCTCCGACAACCTGCTCATGCAGTTCGTGGCCGACGTGCTCGACGTACCCGTGGTACGGCCGATGGTCGCCGAGACGGTCTCTCTCGGCGCCGCCTACGCGGCCGGGCTCGCCGCCGGCTACTGGTCGGACCTGGAAGTGCTGCGCCGCAACTGGCACAAGGCCGCCCAGTGGCTGCCCGCCATGGACCCCGAGCGGCGGGAGGCGGAGTACGACAACTGGCAGCGGGCCGTCGAACGCTCCCTGGGCTGGGTCAGACCACCACGGCCCTCCTGACGCGAGGCGTGCCTCGGGCCCGCCACCGGGTCCAGCCGCTCGTGATCCGGCGGGCGGTGCCTACGGGGGCCGGCCACAGGCCCACGATCGCGTCCGCGAGGCCCGTCGCCGCCTCGTCCCAGGTGGCGCGCGGGGACGGGGTGCCCTCGGCCAGGGCCCGCTCCCGCTCGGCGCAGGTGTGCAGGATCAGCAGCCGGACCATCCGACCGCGTTCGGCGCGCACCTCGGGCGGCAGCTCCGGCAGGGTCCGGTTCAGGCCCTCGACCGCCTCGCGCAGCACCGGTGAGGTCAAGGACTCCTCGACCGTGATCTCCACCGACGACCGAACGAGTCGCCTGACCAGGCCTTCGCCGTCCGAGCGGGCCGATCGAGCGGACCCCTGCCACCCGAACGGGCCGGCCCGCCCGCTGAACCGGCCGACTCAGCGGACCCCTGCCGCCGCAGCGGGTCAGCTGAGCGGGATGCGTCGTCCCGCCCGGCCGCCCCTGTCCGGGACGCCCGTCGACGGCCCTCCCGCCGCACCGGGCCGGCCCAGTGCCGTAACCGCCCGCCCCAGCCGGGACCGCGCCCGCCTCACGCGGGCCCGGTACGGCACACCGGTTCCTCCCGGCAGGCACGCCCCCACCGCGCCGCCCCAGCACCCCCTCCCTTCCGAGCCCGCACGGGCCCGTCCCGGCCGGTGCGCCCCACCCCTCCCTACCGGCCGTCGGGCCCGCGGTGGCCCCGCCCGTGCCCACCCCCGCCGCGGGACCGTTCAGGGGAACCCGGGGGGAAAGGAGCGTGACGGCGTCGGGGGTGGTCGAGATCTCTGCCGTGACCGTCGTGACCCTGCCGCTCATTCCGCCGATGCTCGCGACGCCCGGCAGCCTGCCGCCGGCCGCGCAGGACGCGCGGTGGGCGTACGAGACCAAGCAGGACGGCCAGCGGGTGATGGTGTACCTGCCCGGTGACGGCAGTGTGCTGCTGCGCGCCCGCTCGGGCGAGGACATCACCGGGGCCTACCCGGAGCTCCGTCCGCTCGGCGGGGCGCTCGGCACGGCCCCCGCCGTGCTGGACGGCGAGGTGCTGGCCCTGGACGAGCGGGGCCGGGCCGACTTCCAGCTGCTGCAGAGCCGGATGGGTCTCGCGCACGCCCCCGCGCGGGCGGCGCGCCGGGCCGCGCAGGTCCCGGTGCACCTGGTGCTGTTCGACGTGCCGTATCTGGAGGGATCCCTGGTGCGGCTGCCGTACGTCCGGCGGCGGGCGCGGCTGGAGGAGCTGGGGCTCGCCGGGCCGTACTGGTCGACGCCGGGAGCGGTGACCGGGCACGGCGCCGAGGCCCTCGCGGCGACCAGGGAACACGGCCTGGAGGGCCTGGTGTGCAAGCGGCTGGACTCGGTGTACGAACCCGGCGTGCGCTCCCGCGCCTGGATCAAGATCCGGAACATGCGGGCCGAGGACGTGATCGTCGGCGGCTGGCTGCCCGGCAAGGGGCGGCTGACCGGACTGCCCGGCGCGGTGCTGGTCGGCCAGCGCGACCCGGAGGGCCGGCTGCGGTACGTCGGCGGGGTGGGCACCGGCTGGAGCGAGGCCGAGCGCACCGGGCTGGCGGAGCTGCTGCGGGACACGGCGAGCGACCGGTGCCCCTTCGAGCCCGTGCCGCGCGTCCCCGGCGCGCGCTGGGTGCTGCCCCGGCTGGTGGGTGAGGTCAGCTACAGCACCCGCACCCGGAACGGCATGCTGCGCCAGCCCTCCTGGCTGCGGCTGCGCCCGGATCTCACATCGGAGGAGTCGGCGGCGGACCTGCCCGGGGAATTCGGCTGAGGCCGGTGGGTCTATCGTGTGCGCATGCCGGTTCCCGAACTGATCCGCATCGTCTCCCGCGACTCGCCCATGGCCCTGGCCCAGGTGGAGCGGGTCCGCGCCGAGTTGGCGGTGCTGCACCCGGGCGTGCCCACCTCGGTCGTACCGGTGAAGACCACCGGTGACAAGTGGCTCGGCGATCTGTCCCTGGTCGAGGGCAAGGGGGCGTTCACCAAGGAGGTGGACGCCGCCCTGCTGGCCGGGGAGGCGGATCTCGCGGTGCACTGCGTCAAGGACGTGCCCGCCGACCGGCCGCTGCCGGCCGGGACGGTGTTCGCCGCGTTCCTGAAGCGGGACGACATCCGGGACGCGCTGGTACACCCGGGTGGCCTCACCCTGGACGAGCTGCCGGCCGGTACCCGGATCGGCACCTCCGCGGTCCGCCGCATCGCCCAACTGGCCGCCACCCACCCGCATCTGGAGTGCGTGCCCTTCCGGGGCAACGCCAACCGCCGGCTGGAGAAGCTGGCCGCCGGCGAGGCGGACGCGCTGCTGCTGGCGGTGTCCGGCCTGGAACGCATCGGCCGGACGGACGTGATCAGCGAGGTGCTGTCCCCGGAGACGATGATGCCGCCGATCGGCGCGGGCATCCTCGCGCTGCAGTGCCGGGAGGACGACACCGAGCTGATCGACGCGGTCAGCGGGCTCAGCGACCCGGCCACCCACCGGGAGGCGACGGCCGAGCGGATGTTCCTGCACGTACTGCAGGGACACTGCAACAGCCCCATCGCCGGGTACGCGCGCGTGGACCGGAGCGGCGAACTCTCCCTGCGGGCCTGTGTCTTCACGCCGGACGGCAAGACCCGGCTGAACGCCCACGAGTGGGCGGGCCGGCTCGATCCGGCCACCCTCGGCACCTCGGTCGCGGTGGCGCTGCTGCGGCAGGGCGCGCGCGAGATCATCGACGGCATTCCGCACTGAGCGTCGTACGACGCCCGCGCGGGGCGCTCGTCAGGCGGAACCGGGCTCGGCCTGGTCCCTCAGGAACGCGCTGACCTGGTGGGCCAGGCTGCCTTGTCCGGTGCCGGCGGGTGCGGCCGGCGCGGCCGACTCCACGATGCCGATGCCGCCCGCCCACAGCCGGCGGTCGGTCCACTCGTCCTCCACCCGCAGTTGCACCTGCACGTCCACATGCGTGAGGGCGGCCTCGGGCGCGGCGGCGTACAGGACGGCGGTGGCCCGGCGCAGCGGGTAGACGTCGAAGCCCTCGATGAACTGGGAGTTGCGCCAGTCGATGAAGGCGCCCTCGCCGTCCGGGCCGACGCGGACGTCGATCTGACCGTCCTCCAGATGGATGCCGTAGTGCCGCGCGCCGCGGTTCTCCACGGTCACCCGGACGCTGAAGTACGTCAGCCCGGCGGCGGCGTCGTCCCGTCCGCGCGGCGGCTCGGCCGCCTCCAGGCGGTGGACGCGGACCCGCAGACCGGCATGCTCCTCGTACTCCTGCCAGTCCCCGACCACGTTCGGCTCGTACACAGTGCCCCTCTCGACCTTCGAGAGGTGCTGTCTATCTGTGCGCTCAGCGCACTGTCAAATGAGCGGAATGCGCTGTGGCCAGGGGATTCGCCCGCTTTGATCGGTGATCAAGCGCTGCGCAGGAAGAATCCGTTCGCGGCGCCTCGCGGCGGGGTACGCGCGCGTGCCGCACATCACGTCCGCGGCAAGATCAGCGGGCCGGCCGGCCGAGCAGCGCGGAGGCCGCGGTGATGCCCGCCGCGGCGGCCACCGCCAGCACCCCGAAGCCGGCGGCGAGAGGCGCGGGCGTACCGAGCAGCGGACCCCGCAGGGCGTCCACTTGATGAACAGCGGCATGGTGATCGCCTGCCCGAAGCCCATCAGCCGGTCGCGGCTGAGCACGATCCCCGCGATGGTCATCGACAGGCTTCGCCGCCGGGGTGAAGTCGCTGGTCCAGGCGCTCGTCGTGATCGTGATCGCCGCGCTGCCCGGCGTCGCCCTCAGGCCTTGCCGGTGATCAGGGCCGAGCGCGGGGCCGGGGTGACGAGCAGCTTGTTCAGGATGCCCGCGTCCCGCTCCCAGATGATCTGGATGCCGTAGAAGATCGCGATGAACATCGCCGACTGGGCGATGATGCCGGGCGCCAGACAGTCGATGTACGGGATCCCGCCGGTGGGTATCGCCGGGTGAGGTCTGGCCGAAGATCAGCAGCCACAGGGCGGGCTGCACCGCGCGGGTGTACAGCTCGGTCCGGTCGGTCGTGGCGCAGCTTCTGGAGCTCGACGGCACGCACGGCGGCCACCCGGGCGGGCAGCGGCCGCCGGCCCGCGCCCGGCACGGGCGGGGTGAGCAGCAGGGCGGTGCCGTCCGCGGGCATGCCGTCAGCCGGCGCGGCGCGCGGTGCGGCGGGTGCTTCGGACATCGCGGAAACTCCTCTGGAGTGGTCGTCGAGGCCACTGCCGGCGACGTCGCGGAAGACGTCCTCCAGGGTGGGCAGGCGGTCGCCGCCCTGCGGCTCGGCGAGGCTCCGGCGCAGCGCCGCCGGGTGCCGAGGGCGCGGATCCGGCCGCGGTGCATGAGGCCGACCCGGTCGCGGTACCGGTCGGCTTCGTCCATGGAGTGGGTGGTGACCAGGACGGTCATGCCGGTGGCGGCGCGTACGGCGCTGATGTGCTCCCGGACGCCGGTGCGGGCGATCGGGTCCAGGCCGATCGTGGGCTCGTCCAGGATCAGCAGCCCGACTCTTCCCGTATGTACTTGTTTGTTTTGGGATGTCCGTCAGCGGGAATGGGCACATCAGTGCTTCGGACAGGAGGCACGTCCGTGGGAGCCGGCCCTCGCCGGACGCCCCGGTGTCCTATCCATGGTCCGAGCGCACCTCCCACGGTGTCTGTCATCCAGCACCTGCTGAGAGAGGTGCGCGCGATGCGTGTCACTGGCAGCACGAAACCCCATCCACACGACGACGCCCCGGACACCGGCGGCGCTTTCGAGCGGCTCGCCGAGCTGCCCGACGGTCCCGAGCGCCAGGCGCTGCGGGACGAGCTCGTCCGGTTGTGGCTGCCCATGGCCGAGCGGATCGCCGTACGGTTCCGCGGCCGTGGCGAGGCCCTGGAGGACCTGTACCAGGTGGCCGCGCTGGGCCTGGTCAAGGCCGTCGACCACTACGATCCCGGCCGCGGCCGGGCGTTCGAGGCGTATGCGGTGCCCACCATCACCGGGGAGATCAAGCGCCACTTCCGCGACCACATGTGGACCCTGCATGTGCCGCGCCGGGTGCAGGACCTGCGCAACCGCGTCCGCGCCGCCACCAAGGAGCTGGCGCAGACCACGCCGGGCCGTGCGCCCACCGTCGCCGAGATCGCCGCGTTCACGCGGCTCAGCGAGGACGAGGTGCGCACCGGGATGGAGGCGCTGGAGTGCTTCTCCGCGCTGTCCCTGGACGCCGAGGTGGCCGGCACGGACGGCTACGCCCTCGGTGACTCCCTGGGCGAACCGGATCCGGGGTACGACCTCGTCGTGGACCGGGCCGCGGTCAAGCCGTGCCTCGCGGCGCTGCCGGAGCGTGAACGCACCATCCTCTACCTGCGGTTCTTCGGCGGGATGACACAGAGCCGGATCGCCCAGCAGCTCGGCATCTCGCAGATGCACGTCTCCCGGCTGCTCAGCGGCTGCTTCGACCGGCTGCGCGACGAACTGCTCGCGGAGGCCCGCGCCCGCTGAGCCCGACGGTTCCCCGGACCCCGTTTTCCCCGTTCCCCGGACCCCGGGAGCCCTTGTTCCTCGGCTCCCGGAGGCTACTGTCCCTCGGACCCCGGCACCTGAGTGGGGCCGTACCGGTCCAGCGCGTCCTCCAGCTCGGCCCTGATCTCGGCCGGGATGTCGCCGCGCCGCCCCCAGATCAGGATCAGCTCCGCGATGTTGCGCAGCTTGATGTTGGTGTGCTGGGAGACCTCCTTCAGCACCTGCCATCCCTGGTCCGGGGTCACCCGGCCGAGGGCCACGACCATTCCGATCGCCTGGTCGATCACCGCGTGGGAGGTCATGGCCTCCTTCAGCTGGTCGACCTCCGCCTGCAGCGCGGCGATCCGGTCCGGCTCGATCTCTCCCATCCCTCCATCGTGCGCAGGGGCCTGCACCCCCGCCACCCGGGGTACTCGACAGGCAGCCCACCCGCTTCCGGTCGGACACTGGTGTCAGACCGGTGGCCGCCCGGCCCCGAGAGCAGGACGCGACTGCCATGAACCACGACACCCGTACCGGCGGCGAGCCGCGCAGAAAAGAAGTCGTCTCCACCCACTCCGTCTTCGGCGCACCGTGCTGGGTGAGCCTGACCAGCCGCGATCTCAAGGCCACCCAGGACTTCTACGCGGCCGTCCTCGGCTGGCGCTGGCGCGGCGCCAAGCTCGGCGAGCACTTCCGGATCGCCCTGGCCAACGGGGTCCCGGTGGCCGGGATAGCCGCCGTCGCCTCCATGTGGCAGATGGCGGTGGCCTGGACGCCGTACTTCGCCGTGCCCGACGCGGACGTGGCCGTGTCCCGGGTCCGGGAACGCGGCGGCACGTCGGCGGTCGGGCCGCTGTCCTTCCCGCCGGGCCGGGCGGCGCTGCTCGCCGACCGGGACGGGGCCACGTTCGGGATCTGGCAGGGCGAACTCGTCACCAACTGGGAGGTGTGGCGACAGGCGGCACCGACCTTCGTCCGGCTGCACACCCGGGACGCCTTCGACGCCGCGATCTTCTACGGCGAGGTCCTGGACTGGGCGAGCGGGCTGCCGGGCTGCTGCGAGGTCGAGTACGAGGGCGGTGAGGTGGTGCTGCGCAGCCAGGGTGACATCGTGGCGCGCATCGACTCGGGCGCGGTGGAGGCGGCCCCGGACCCCTCGGTACGGCCGCACTGGCAGATCCACTTCGCAGTGGGCGACGTGCCCGGCTGCGCCCGCGCGGCGGAGAAGCACGGCGGCAGCGTGCTGCGCGAGGAGGACACCGAGGCGATTCTGCGCGACCCGGACGGTGCCCAGTTCACGGTGACGTCCCGCCGGAGCCGTTGAGTCCGACGAGCCGACGGCGCCGCACCCCGCCGGGGGCGGCGCCGTCGGCTCGGTCCACTAGCCGGCCGCACCCGACGGGCGCGACAGCAGGACCAGGCTGCGTGCCTCCACGCGCACCTTCGTGCCCGCCTTGCGTTCGCGTTCGTCGGGAACGCCCTCGGGGTCGGCGGTGTCGATCAGGGTGGTCCAGCGCTCGCCGAAGGAGCCGTCGGGCAGGCGGAAGACGACCGGCTCCCAGTAGCCGTTGACGAGCAGCAGGAAGGAGTCGTCGACCATGCGGCGGCCGTAGGGGTCGCGTTCGGCGATGGCGTCCCCGTTGAGGAACACCCCGACCGTGTGCGCGTCCCCCCGCTGCCAGTCGCGGTCGGTCATCTCCCGCGCGTCCGGCCGCAGCCACATCAGGTCGGGCAGCGGCTGCTTGGCGTGGGTCGCGGTCTCGCCGCGGAAGAAGCGGCGCCGGCGCAGCACCGGGTGCGCGGCGCGCAGCGCGATCAGACGCCGGGTGAACTCGGCGAGGGCGCGCTGCTCGCCGGTGAGGTCCCAGTCCACCCAGGAGATCTCGTTGTCCTGGCAGTAGGCGTTGTTGTTGCCCCGCTGGGTGCGGCCGAGTTCGTCGCCGTGGCAGAGCATCGGGATGCCCTGCGAGAGCAGCAGCGTGGCCAGCAGGTTGCGCTGCTGGCGGGCCCGCAGTTCGAGCACGGCCGGGTCGTCGGTCTCGCCCTCCACGCCGCAGTTCCAGGACCGGTTGTGGCTCTCGCCGTCCCGGTTGTCCTCGCCGTTCGCCTCGTTGCGCTTGTCGTTGTACGACACCAGGTCGCGCAGGGTGAAACCGTCGTGCGCGGTGACGAAGTTGACGCTCGCGCGCGGCCGGCGCCGGCTGTGCTGGTAGAGGTCGGAGGAGCCGGTGAGCCGGGAGGCGAACTCGCCGAGCGAGCCGGGCTCGGCCCGCCAGAAGTCCCGTACGGCGTCCCGGTACTTGCCGTTCCACTCCGACCACAGCGGCGGGAAGTTCCCCACCTGGTAGCCGCCCTCGCCGACGTCCCAGGGCTCGGCGATGAGCTTGACCCGGCTGATGACGGGGTCCTGCTGGATCAGGTCGAAGAACGCGGAGAGCCGGTCCACCTCGTGGAACTGCCGGGCCAGCGTGGCCGCGAGGTCGAAGCGGAAGCCGTCGACGTGCATCTCGGTGACCCAGTACCGCAGCGAGTCCATGATCAGCTGGAGCACGTAGGGGTGCCGCATCAGCAGGCTGTTGCCGGTGCCGGTGGTGTCGTAGTAGTGCGCCCAGTCGCCGTCGACCAGGCGGTAGTAGGAGGCGTTGTCGATGCCCCGGAAGGACAGCGTGGGACCCCGTTCGTTGCCCTCGGCGGTGTGGTTGTAGACCACGTCGAGGATGACTTCGAGGCCGGCCGCGTGCAGCGCCTTCACCATGGCCTTGAACTCGTTGACCTGCTGGCCGCGGGTGCCGAAGGCGGCGTAGGCGTTGTGCGGGGCGAAGAAGCCGATGGTGTTGTAGCCCCAGTAGTTGGACAGGCCGCGGTCCTGGAGCACGCCGTCCTGGACGAACTGGTGCACCGGCATCAGCTCGACCGCGGTCACGCCGAGCGAGGTGAGGTGCTCGGTCACGGCGGGGTGGGCGAGGCCCGCGTAGGTGCCGCGCAGCCGTTCCGGGACGTCCGGGTGGGTCATGGTCAGGCCGCGGACATGGGCCTCGTAGATCACCGAGTCCGCGTACGGCGTCCGGGGCGGGCGGTCGTCGCCCCAGTCGAAGAACGGGTCGGTGACCACGCCCAGCATGGAGTGGCCGGCGCTGTCGGCCGGGGCCGGTCCGTCCGGGGCGCGCTCGTACAGGGAGGCGTGGTTGTCGATCTGGCCGTCCACGGCGCGGGCGTACGGGTCGAGCAGCAGCTTGGCCGGGTTGCAGCGGTGGCCGAGCGACGGCTGCCAGGGGCCGTGCACCCGGTAGCCGTAGCGCTGGCCGGGTCCGACGCCGGGCAGATAGGCGTGCCACACGAAGCCGTCGACCTCCTGCAGCGGGACGGAGGCGGCGGTGCCGGCGTCGTCGACCAGGATCAGCTCCACGCGCTCGGCGACCTCGCTGAACAGGGCGAAGTTGGTGCCCTGTCCGTCGAACGCGGCACCCAACGGGTAGGGGTGCCCGCTCCACACGGGCACCCCTTTGCGGTTCTTCCGGGCGGTCACCGGCTGCCCTCCAGGGCGTCGTCACCGGCCGGCGCCGGCGCGGCCAGCACGGTCACCGGTTCCTCGCGCGGCACCATGAGGCCTTCCCGCAGGGTGGGCGCGGGGGCGGTGGGCACCAGCGGGACCCGCTGGCCGGCGCGGGCGCGCTGTGAGAACCAGATGATCTTGCTGCCGGTGTCCGAGGCGCAGCAGCCCCAGCCGTCGCTCATCGCTGCGATGTCCGCGAGGCAGGACCGCAGGTCCTGGTCGGGGCGCAGATCCGGGTCGTCGTCACCGAAGGCGGTGATGAGGTGCTGGCCGTTCCACCACATCTCGATCGAGGTGTGCTTGTCCGTCGCGTGCTCGTCGATCGCCCGCAGCAGCAGTTCGGCGCCGCGGCAGACGGGGTCCACGAGGTTCTCGAGGTCCCAGTAGCGGAGATGGGCGGCCAGGATGCGGCTGACCTGTCCCACCCGTTCCGGGCTGACTTCCACGTCGAGGTGGTAGTAGCAGGGCACTGCGGTCTTCATCGTCGCTTGCTCCTCACCGGCGAAGCTCTCGCTCCCCTCGCCCTGTCCGGGAGGGATCCCGGACACATAGCGTGAGCGCTGATCGCTTCTGAGTCACCTCCACGGTGAGGCCACTACGCCATTCGTGCAACACGAGCACCCGACACTCCCCATCGTTGAACCTCCAACAAGACGCTGCGTCGTCGCGCGTGCACCATAAGTGAAAGCCTCGATCGCCGTAACGGTGCCGCGCCTTCCCGTGCGCGGACGCCACCCGACCGTCGGGAACGCGCCCAGTCGAGAGCGTGGAAGGTGAATGAGGGCCATGCTGCTACCCGCCAAGGCCGAAGTGGCCCGGCAGTTGCGGCGTTACCGGGCGTGGGAGCGCGTGATGCTCGCCTCGCCCCACGACCGCACGGTCCGGGCCACCTTCGAGGACTCGGGGTACACGCTGTGCGTGCTGATGGGCAAACGCTGCGCCCGCGAGGCCGCGGACGCCGCCGAACGCTATCTCCGCACGAACCTGGTCACCTACCTGCGCGAGCAGGACGGTCGGCCGCAGCCACGCCGGGCGGCCAGAAGAGCGCCGCCACCGGAGCGGCGTTCCACGGCGCCAAGCCCCTGACCTGGCACCGTACAAGGCGTTCCCCTCGGGCCCGGCGCGCGCCGGCCCGACTCTCGGATCGCGGAGCCGGGCCGGGTGCCCGGCTCCGCGCACGGCGGAGGTGAGATACATGCGCAGGACCCCGGCCATCGGCCGTGTACCGGTACGTGACGTCCGGCCGGCCGTGGAGTGCGGCAGGCGCCCGGCGAAAGCGGTGGCCGGGGAGACCTTCGAGGTCACGGCCACCGTGTTCCGCGAAGGGCACGATGCCGTGGGGGCGAACGTGGTCCTGCGCGATCCCAGGGGCCGCAGGGGCCCCTGGACACCGATGCGGGAGCTGTCCCCGGGCAGCGACCGCTGGGGTGCGGAGATCACCCCGGACACGACGGGCCGTTGGACCTTCCGGGTGGAGGCCTGGAGCCATCCGCTGGCGACGTGGCGGCACACCGCGTCCGTGAAGGTGCCGGCCGGGATCGACACCGGCCTGGTCCTGGAGGAGGGCGCCGAGCTGTACGAGCGGGCCGCCGCCGGAGTGCCCAAGGGCCCCGAGCGCGCTCTGGTCCTGGCCGCCGCGCAGGCCCTCGGCGACGACTCCCTGTCGGTGCACGACCGTCTGAAGGCGGCGCTGTCCCCGGAGGTCGAGGCGTTGCTGGCCCGGTATCCGCTGCGGGAGTTGGTCACCGCGTCCGATCCGATGCCGTTGCTGGTGGAGCGTGAACGCGCCCTGTACGGCTCGTGGTACGAGTTCTTCCCCCGCTCGGAGGGCACCGCCGAGGAGCCGCACGGTACGTTCCGCACGGCCGCGCGCCGGCTGAA